>CAMHMK010000053.1 GCA_946186225.1 uncultured Clostridia bacterium | reverse complement strand
TGCCGTCGTTCCAGTTCTGGACCGGGCGGTAGTAGCCGGTGATGCGGCTGTAGACCTCGGTCTTCTGGCCGCAGTGCGGGCAGACGTACTGCTCGCCGGCCAGATACCCATGCTCGCGGCAGACAGAGTAGGTGGGGGAGAGGGTGTAGTAGGGCAGCTTGTAGTTCTCGGCGATCTTGCGGACCAGGTTGGCCGCGGCCTTCCAGTCGGGGAGCTTCTCGCCCAGGAAGGCGTGGAAGACGGTGCCGGAGGTGTAGAGGGTCTGGAGCTCGTCCTGGATGTCCAGCGCGGAGAAGACGTCCTCGGTGTAGCCCACGGGCAGGTGGGAGGAGTTGGTGTAGTAGGGGGTGCCGTTCTCGTTGGCGGTGATGATGTGCGGGAAGTCGGCCTTATCATGCTTGGCGAAGCGGTAGGTGGTGGACTCGGCGGGGGTGGCCTCCAGGTTATAGAGGTCGCCGTACTGCTCCTGATAGTCCTTGAGCCGCTCGCGCATATGGTTCAGGACTTGCTTGGAGAACTCCTGGGTCTCGGGATGGGTCATGTCCTTGCGCAGCCAGTTGGCGTTCAGACCCATCTCGTTCATGCCGATCAGACCGATCGTGGAGAAGTGGTTCTCGAAGGTGCCGAGATAGCGCTTGGTGTAGGGGTAGAGGCCCTCCTGAAGGAGCTTGGTGATGACGTTGCGCTTGATCTTCAGCGAGCGGGCCGCAAGATCCATCAGCTTGTCCAGACGCTTGTAGAAGTCGGCCTCGTCCTTGGCCTGATAGGCGATGCGGGGCAGGTTGATCGTCACCACGCCCACAGAGCCGGTGGACTCGCCGGAGCCGAAGAAGCCGCCGGACTTCTTGCGCAGCTCGCGCAGATCCAGACGCAGACGGCAGCACATCGAACGGATGTCACTGGGCTCCATGTCGGAGTTGACGTAGTTGGAGAAGTAGGGCGTGCCGTACTTGGAGGTCATCTCGAACAGGAGCTTGTTGTTCTCGGTCTCGGACCAGTCAAAGTCGCGGGTGATGGAGTAGGTGGGAATCGGATACTGGAAGCCGCGCCCGTTGGCGTCGCCCTCGATCATGACCTCGATGAAGGCCTTGTTGATCATATCCATTTCCTTCTTGCAGTCCTTGTACTTGAAGGGCATCTCCTTGCCGCCGACAATGGCGGGCAGCTCGGCCAGGTCGTTGGGAACGGTCCAGTCGAGGGTAACGTTGGAGAACGGCGCCTGCGTGCCCCAGCGAGAGGGGGTGTTCACGCCGTAGATGAAGGATTCCACGCACTTCTTGGTCTGGTCGTAGGTCAGGTTGTCCACCTTGACGAAGGGGGCCAGGTAGGTGTCAAAGGAGGAGAAGGCCTGCGCGCCGGCCCATTCGTTCTGCATGATGCCCAGGAAGTTGACCATCTGGTTGCAGAGGGTGGCCAGATGCTTGGCCGGGGCGGAGGTGATCTTGCCGGGAACGCCGCCCAGACCCTCCTGGATGAGCTGCTTCAGACTCCAGCCGGCGCAGTAGCCGGTCAGCATCGACATATCGTGGATGTGGAAGTCGCAGTTGCGGTGGGCGTTTGCGATCTCATCGTCATAGATCTCGCTCAGCCAGTAGTTGGCGGTGATGGCGCCGGAGTTGGACAGGATCAGACCGCCCACAGAGTAGGTGACGGTGGAGTTTTCCTTCACGCGCCAGTCCATGACCTTCAGATACTGGTCCACGACGTTCTTGTAGTCGATCATGGTCTCGGAGACGTTGCGGAGCTTTTCGCGCTGGCGGCGATAGAGAATGTAGGCCTTGGCCACGTCCTCGTAGCCCGCGCGGCCCAGAACGGATTCGACGCTGTCCTGGATATCCTCCACGGCGATCTCGCCGTCCTTGATCTTCTTCTCGAAGTCCGCGGTGACCTTGAGCGCCAGGAAATCGATCGTGTCGTCGTTATACTGCTTTTCAAGGGCGTCAAAGGCTTTTTTGATCGCTGTACTGATCTTCGTAATGTCAAAATCAACGACCTTGCCGTTGCGCTTGATGATGCGATACATAGGAAATCTCTCCTTCTTCGTTTATATCGTTAAGTTGATTCTAAATCATGTAATGTCCCATAATTGGGACGATTCTCAGTCCTGCCCGCGCAGACGCGCCTTCGGCAGGAAGGGGAGGGCGGCTTCCAGACAGGCCTTCGCCTTTTCGGGGCTGGCCGCGTGCATGCCGCCGGCCAGAATGTCGCCGGAGTCCACGAAGCCCTGGATGAAATAGGGCTCGTCTCCGCCGATCCACCGTCCGATGGCCGCAAAGTCTTCCGGCTCGTGGAGCTCGTCCACCAGGGTGGTGCGGAACTCGAAGGCGGTCTTCCCGCCCATCAGGATCGAGACGCTCCGCTCGACCTGGGGCAGGATGCCGCGCACGCCGGCGGTCAGCTCGTACTTCTCACGGGCGTTTTTGATGTCCATCGCCACGTAGTCTGCCAGTCCCTCGTCCAGGATCGCCTTGAGCCGGTCGGGGAAGGCGCCGTTGGTGTCCAGCTTGACCGCATAGCCGAGGGCGCGGATCTTCCGCAGCAGCTCGGGCATGTCGGGGTGGAGCAGCGGCTCGCCGCCGGTGATGGCCACGCCGTCCAAAAGTCCCTGGCGCTTACGCAGAAACGCAAAAAAATCGTCCTGGCTCAACTCCGGGACCTCTGGGCTGACCACCAGGCTGCTGTTATGGCAGAAGGGGCAGCGGAAATTACAGCCAACGGTGAAGACCGTGCAGGCCACACGCCCCGGAAAGTCCAGCAGCGTCATTTTTTGCAGTCCGCCCAGCTTCATCGGCGCAACCTCCTGTGGATAACCATGTGGAAAACTGGTGAATATCGGTGGAAAAGAAACCACAACATCTTGTGGCTGATTAATAGAATACCCCCAATCCGTGGATTTGTCAAGCCCTATTCTCGGAAAAACCGGAAAAGATTGGTCCTATCATAAAGGTTGGGGTCAGGCGCATTGCCTGACCCCAAGATTTACGATAGAACCTTGAATGATCGTATTACATTGCCTCGTGGTCGATCATATCATCGGTGACGCGAGACTCGGGGGTCTCGGTCAGGTTGTAGTCGCGATAGACCTGCAGGCCGGAGCCGGCGGGAATCAGCTTGCCGATGATGACGTTCTCCTTCAGACCGACCAGACGGTCAACCTTGCCCTTGATGGCGGCCTCGGTCAGGACCTTGGTGGTCTCCTGGAAGGAGGCGGCGGACAGGAAGGATTCTGTGGCCAGAGAGGCCTTCGTGATGCCCATGAGCATCAGGGTGGCGGTAGCGGGCTTCTTGAGCGCAACCTCGGTCTCTCCGGCGTCGATGCGGGCCTGAAGCTCGCGGTTTTCGGCCTCGATGCGGTCGTTCTCAGACTCGAACTCAATGACGTCCACCACGGTCTCGGAGAGCAGGTTGGTGTCGCCGGGGTCGTTGACCTTGACCTTGCGCATCATCTGGCGGATGATGACCTCAATGTGCTTTTCGTTGATATCAACGCCCTGCTGACGGTAGACGGCCAGGACCTCCTGGGTCAGATAATCCTGGACCTTCTCCTCGCCGCGGATGCGGAGCACGTCGTGCGGGGAGAGCGGGCCGTCGGTGATGCGGTCGCCCTTCTGGACGACGTCGCCGGTCTTGACGCGCGGGGAGACAGAATAGGGAATCTGATATTCCTTGACCTCGCCATCCTCGGCGGTGACGGTGATGGAGCGCAGGGCGGTGCGGTGGCTGTCGTCCACGTTGACGGTGCCGGTGATCTCGGAGATCGTGGCCATCTTCTTGGGCTTGCGCGCCTCGAAGAGCTCTTCGACTCTGGGAAGACCCTGGGTGATATCGTCGCCCGCGACGCCGCCGGTGTGGAAGGTACGCATGGTCAGCTGGGTGCCGGGTTCGCCGATGGACTGGGCTGCGATGATGCCAACGGCCTCGCCGGGATCAACCAGCTTGGAGGTGGCCAGGTTCATGCCGTAGCAGCGGGCGCAGACGCCGCTGCGGGCGCGGCAGCCCAGGACGGAGCGGACGTAGACCTTGTCGATGCCGTGGGCCAGGAACTTCTTGGCATCGGTGTCGTGGAGCATAACGTCCTTGGAATGCAGCACCTCGCCGGTGGCGGGATCAACCACATCGTGGACCGGGAAGCGGCCGTGGATGCGTTCGCCGAAGGTGGCGATGGTCTGGCCCTTCTCCACGATCTCGGACTTCCAGGAGCCCTTCGTGGTGCCGCAGTCGTCCTCGCGGATGATGACCTCCTGGGAGACGTCCACCAGACGGCGGGTCAGATAACCGGAGTCGGCGGTACGCAGAGCGGTATCGGTCAGGCCCTTGCGTGCGCCTCTGGAGGAGATGAAGTATTCCAGAACGCTCAGACCTTCACGGAAGTTGGCCTTGATCGGGATCTCAATCGTGCGGCCGGAGGTATCGGCCATCAGACCACGCATACCGGCCAGCTGACGGATCTGGTTCATGGAGCCACGGGCGCCGGAGTCGGCCATCATGAAGATGGGGTTGAAGGTGTCCAGGTTGGACTGCAGGGCGTCGGTAACCAGCTTGATGGTATCCTCCCACTGCTTGACAGTCAGGCGGTAGCGTTCGTCGTTGGTGATGAAGCCGCGCTTGTACTGGCGGTCGATCTTGACGACCTCGCGCTCAGCCTGGCGGATCAGCTCGTACTTCCGCTCGGGAATGGCCATATCGGCAATGGAGACCGTGATGGAGCCCTTGGTGGAGTACTTATAGCCCAGCGCCTTCACCTTGTCGAGCATTTCGGTGGCAATGGTGAAGCCATGGACGCGGATGCAGCGGTCGATGATCTTGCCGAGCATCTTCTTGCCCACCTTCTCCTGAATCTCCAGGGCCAGCAGATCGCCGTCAGAGCGATCGCGGAAGCCGAGATCCTGGGGCAGGGGGTCGTTGAAGATCAGACGGCCGACCGTGGCGTCGATCATGCCGCGGTGCATCACGCCGTCGATCTCCCGCTCCAGATAGACGCGGATGGGCTCATGCATATCCACGGCGTGCTCATCGTAGGCCACCATGGCCTCGTTGACGCCGGTGAAGCTGTGGAGGATCTCGCGCGGGCGGCTGCCCTGTTCCAGAGCCTCTTTCGCCAGAGCCGCATTGGTCTTGATGAAGTAGTGGTCCTCTTCCTTGATATCCTTTTCCGAATCCCAGACGTTGTAGACGTAGACGGTGTCGGTGGGTACAAGCTTGCCGGCCTCCAGCGCGGCTGCGCACTCGGCCAGGGTCTCAAAGGCGTCGCCGGCCTCATCGGGGCGGTCGTCGTCGTTGTGGATGCCGTTGCCGGTGGTCTTGATGAAGTGGTGGAAGCCCTCGGACGCGGGATCGTCCCAGCTGTTGCGGATGAAGACGGGGGAATCCATCGTCAGCTTGCCGCTGGAGATATACTGCATCGCGGCGTGATTGGAGGGATAATGGTTGATCGGGTAGCGCTTGTAGGTCAGGTAGTAGGTGCCGAGAATCATATCCTGCGTGGGCACGGTGACGGGCTTGCCGTCCTGCGGGCGGAGCAGGTTGTTGGCCGAGAGCATCAGCATTCTGGCCTCTGCCTGGGCCTCGGCGGACAGGGGAACGTGGACAGCCATCTGGTCGCCGTCAAAGTCGGCGTTGAAGGCCGTGCAGCACAGGGGATGCAGCTTGATCGCGCGGCCCTCGACCAGGACCGGCTCGAAGGCCTGAATGCCCAGACGGTGCAGGGTCGGCGCACGGTTCAGCATGACCGGGCGATCCTTGATGATGACGTCCAGCGCGTCCCAGACCTCGGTGACGCCCTTATCGATCATCTTCTTGGCGGACTTGATGTTGTTGGCGAGCTTATCCTCCACCAGCTTCTTCATGACGAAGGGGCGGAAGAGCTCGATGGCCATTTCCTTGGGCAGGCCGCACTGATAGAGCTTCAGCTCCGGGCCGACCACGATGACGGAACGGCCGGAATAGTCCACGCGCTTGCCCAGCAGGTTCTGGCGGAAGCGTCCCTGCTTGCCCTTGAGCATGTCGGACAGGGACTTGAGCGCGCGGTTGTTCGCGCCGGTGACCGCGCGGCCGCGGCGACCGTTGTCGATCAGGGCGTCCACAGCCTCCTGGAGCATCCGCTTCTCGTTGCGGATGATGATGTCGGGGGCGTCCATCGACATCAGCTTCTTCAGGCGGTTGTTGCGGTTGATGACACGGCGGTAGAGGTCATTGAGGTCGGAGGTGGCGAAGCGGCCGCCGTCGAGCTGGACCATCGGGCGCAGCTCGGGCGGAATGACGGGCAGAACGTCCATGACCATCCATTCGGGCTTGTTGCCGGAAAGACGGAAGGCGTCCACGACCTCGAGCCGCTTGATGATGCGCAGCTTCTTCTGGCCGTTGGCATTCTTCAGCTCGTCGCGCAGCTGGGTGGAGAGGGCTTCCAGATCGACCTTGGCCAGCAGGGCCTGAACGGCCTCGGCGCCCATGCGGGCGTCAAAATCGTCCTCATACTTCTCGCGCAGGTCGCGGTATTCCTTCTCGCTCAGGACCTGGTTCTGAGTCAGCGGAGCGTCGCCGGGGTCGACCACGATGTAGTTGGCAAAGTAGATGACCTTTTCCAGCAGACGGGGGCTGATGTCCAGCAACAGACCCATGCGGGAGGGGATGCCCTTGAAATACCAGATGTGAGAGCAGGGGGCGGCCAGCTCGATGTGGCCCATGCGCTCGCGGCGGACCTTGGCCTTGGTGACCTCCACGCCGCAGCGGTCGCAGATCTTGCCCTTGTAGCGGATCTTCTTATATTTTCCGCAGTGGCACTCCCAGTCCTTCGTCGGCCCGAAGATCTTTTCGCAGAACAGGCCGTCGCGCTCGGGCTTGAGGGTGCGGTAGTTGATGGTCTCGGGCTTGAGCACCTCGCCGTAGGACCATTCGCGGATCATTTCAGGGGAGGCAATACCGATTTTGATTGCGTCAAAGGTTGCATTAGCCATTGTATCTCTCCTCCTTATTCTTCATCCTGGGAGGCCTTTGCCTCGGATTCGGCCACGACCTCCTGCAGGAACGTGGAGAAGGTGTCCTCGTCCTGTTCCTCGTCGTAGTTGTAGCCGGAGTCGAGCACCTCGTCGGGATTGGTGACGAACTCTTCCTCGTGGACGTAATCGGGATCGTCGGCGGTGTAGACGACCTCGTCCTCATCCTCGTCACGCAGCTCGATTTCGTCGCCGTTCTCGTCGAGGACCCGGATGTCCAGACAGAGGGACTGCAGTTCCTTGACCAGGACCTTGAAGGACTCGGGGACGCCGGGCTTGGGCACGTTGTGGCCCTTTACGATGGCCTCGTAGGTCTTCACACGGCCGGTCACGTCGTCAGACTTGACGGTCAGGATCTCCTGCAGGGTATAGGCTGCGCCGTAGGCCTCGAGGGCCCAGACTTCCATTTCGCCGAAGCGCTGGCCGCCGAACTGGGCCTTGCCGCCCAGAGGCTGCTGGGTGACCAGGGAGTACGGGCCGGTGGAGCGGGCGTGGATCTTGTCATCGACCAGATGGTGCAGCTTGAGGAAGTAGACCCAGCCGACGGTAACGATGTTGTCGAACTGTTCGCCGGTGCGGCCATCGTAGAGGATGGACTTGCCGTCCTCACGCAGACCGGCCAGCTTGAGCGTTTCGCGGATGTCCTTTTCGTTGGCGCCGTCGAAGATCGGGGTGGAGACCTTCCAGCCCAGGGTCTTGGCAGCGTAGCCCAGGTGGACGTCCAGAACCTGACCGATGTTCATACGGGAGGGGACGCCCAGGGGGTTCAGAACGATGTCCAGCGGGGTGCCATCGGGCAGGAAGGGCATATCCTCTTCCGGCAGAACGCGGGAAACGACGCCCTTGTTGCCGTGTCGGCCGGCCATCTTGTCGCCGACGGAGATCTTGCGCTTCTGCGCAATATAGACGCGGACGACCTTGTTGACACCGGGGCTCATCTCGTCACCGTTTTCACGGGTGAACTTCTTGACGTCCACAATGATGCCGCTCTCGCCGTGGGGAACCTTCAGGGAGGAGTCGCGGACCTCGCGTGCCTTCTCGCCGAAGATGGCCCGGAGCAGACGCTCCTCGGCGGTCAGCTCAGTCTCGCCCTTCGGGGTGACCTTGCCGACCAGATAGTCGCCGGAGACGACCTCCGCACCGATGCGGATGATGCCGTCCTCATCGAGGTCCTTCAGGGTATCCTCGCCGACGTTGGGAATATCGCGGGTGATCTCCTCGGCGCCGAGCTTGGTGTCGCGGGCCTCGGTCTCGTACTCCTCGATGTGGATGGAGGTGAAAACGTCCTCGCGGACCAGGCGCTCGTTGAGCAGGATGGCGTCCTCGTAGTTGTAGCCTTCCCAGGTCATGAAGCCGATCAGCACGTTCTTGCCCAGGGAGATCTCGCCCTGGGAGCAGGCGGGACCGTCAGCGATGATCTGGCCGTCGGTGACCTGCTCGCCCACCTCGACGATGGGCCGCTGGTTGATGCAGGTGCCCTGGTTGGAGCGGGCAAACTTGGTGAGCCGGTAATCCTTGACCTCGCCGGTCTCATAACGGATCGTGATCCAGTCGGCGGAGACGCGGGTCACAACGCCGGCGCCCTCGGCCTTCAGGCAGACCTCGGAGTCCACGGCGCACTTGTGCTCCACGCCGGTGGCGACGATGGGAGCCTCGGTGACCATCAGCGGAACGGCCTGACGCTGCATGTTTGCGCCCATCAGAGCACGGTTGGCGTCGTCGTTCTGCAGGAAGGGAATGAAGGCGGTGGCCACGGAGACCATCATCTTCGGGGAGACGTCCATGAAGTCGATCTGCTCGCGGTCCACGGCGATGATCTCGTTGCGGTGGCGGCAGGTGACACGGGCGTTGACCAGGAAGCCGTTTTCATCCACGGGCTCGTTGGCCTGGGCGACGCGGAAGTCGTCCTCCACGTCGGCGGTCATGTACTGGACCTCGTCGGTCAGGCGGGAGCCGACGTACTTGCCGTTCTCGTCATAGACCTTTTCCAGCTTGCGGAAGGGGGCCTCCACAAAGCCGTATTCGTTGATCTTGGCAAAGCAGGCCAGGTAGTTGATCAGACCGATGTTCGGACCTTCGGGGGTCTCGATGGGGCACATACGGCCGTAGTGGGAGTAGTGAACGTCGCGGACGTCGAAGGAGGCGCGCTCGCGGGACAGACCACCGGGGCCGAGCGCGGACAGACGGCGCTTGTGGGTCAGCTCGGCCAGGGGGTTGTTCTGGTCCATGAACTGCGACAGCGGGGAGGAGCCGAAGAACTCCTTGATGACCGCGGTCACGGGACGGATGTTGATCAGACTCTGCGGGGTAACGGTCTCGAGATCCTGAACGGTCATGCGCTCACGGATCACGCGCTCCAGGCGGGTGAAGCCGACGCGGAACTGGTTCTGCAGCAGCTCGCCCACGCAGCGCAGGCGGCGGTTGCCCAGATGGTCGATGTCGTCGGTGGTGCCGACGCCGTTTGCAACGCAGATCAGATAGTTGATGGAGGCGAGGATGTCATTGGCGGTGATGTGCTTGGGCATCAGGTCAGCGGCGTAATCCTCCGTCGCGAACTTCCATTCCTCCTCGTCCCAGTTCTCCTCGGCAGCCTTGTCGAGCATGGTGCGGAGGGTGGCGAAATCCACCTTCTCCTTGATGCCGATGGTCTTGGGGTCGAAGGAGACGAACTTGGACATGTCGGCCATGCCGTTGGAGAAGATCTTGAGGGTCTTGCCGCTGGGAAGCTTCAGAACGGCCTCGTTGACGCCGTGATCGGAGATCTCATGGGCCTCGGCGCGGGTCAGGACCTTGCCGGGCTCCGCCAGAATCTCACCGGTCAGCGGATCGGCGATGGGCTCAGCCAGCTCGTTGCCGGCCAGACGGGCCCAGATGTCCATCTTCTTGTTGAACTTGTAGCGGCCGACCTTGGACACGTCGTAGCGGCGGTCGTCAAAGAGCAGGGCGTCCAGATAGGAGCGGGCGTTGTCCACCGTGGGAGGCTCGCCGGGACGCAGCTTGCGGTAGATCTCCAGCAGGCTCTCCTCGGGGCTGTGGCAGGTGTCCTTTTCGAGGGTGGCAGTGATCAGCGGATCCTCGCCGAAGAGGTCCAGGATCTTCTGGTCGGTGTCCACACCCAGGGCACGAATCAGACAGGTGATGGGCAGCTTGCGGTTCTTGTCGATGCGGACGTTGAAGACGTTGGAGGGGTCCGCCTCATATTCGAGCCAGGCGCCGCGGTAGGGGATGACGGTGGCGGTGAAGGTGTGCTGATCCGCCTTGTCCACCTCGTCGCCGTAGTACATGCCGGGGGAACGGACGATCTGGGAGACGATGACGCGCTCGGCGCCGTTGATCACGAAGGTGCCGCCGTTGGTCATCATGGGGAAGTCGCCCATGAAGATTTCCTGCTCCTTGATCTCGCCGGTCTCCTTGTTGCGCAGCCGGACGCGGACCTTGATGGGCCGGGCGTAGGTGGCGTCGCGCTCCTTGCACTCCTCCACGGTGTACTTGGGCTTGTCGTTCATGGTGTAATCCAGGAAGGTAAGCTCCAGGTTGCCGGTGTAGTCGGTGATGGCGTCCGTATCGCGGAAGACCTCATGCAGTCCTTCCTCCAGGAACCAGTTGTAGGAATCCTTCTGGATCTTGAGCAGGTTGGGCATTTCGAGAATTTCCTGATACTTGGCAAAGCTCTTGCGGAGGGTCTTGCCGAAATACTCGTCCTTTACCAATGCCATGGTGGTAACATCACTGCCTTTCTTGATGGTATGGTGGGATTGAATAATGATACGCCCGGAGCGGTTGACAATTTTGTGAAAAAAGCTCTTGCAATCGCTGCCGGACTGTGCTATACTGTGTATGGTAAGGGTGAAGTCTGTGAAATCCGCGATTACACAGACCGGAGTGCTATTATAACATGTTCGGGCCGCAAAGTCAATGGGCTTTGCGGATTTTTTGCGCCCTTTTTTGCCCTTTTTCGACCCTCCTGCATAGAATGGAGGGCACGGGGAAGCCGTGCGAAAAGGAGGAAGGAACATGGCAAGCTTTACCAACCAAGCCCATCTGTCCTACAACGGACGGACCGTGGCCTCCAACGTGGTCACAGGCCAGATGCTCTCGCCGCTGACCCTGACCAAGACCGCCGTGGTGGACACCTACGCGCCGACTGACACCGTAACCTATGTGATCACAGTCGTGAACTCCGGGGCGGCTGCCTTCACGAATCTGACCCTGACCGACGATCTCGGCGGTTACGCTGCAGGCGACCAGATGGTCTACCCCCTCAGCTATACCCCGGATTCTGCCGCCTGGTTCATCAACGGGACCCGGCAGGCCGACCCGACCGCTGCGGGGACTCCGCTGGTCATCTCCGGGCTGAGCGTGCCGGCGGGCGGCAACGCGGTCATCCTCTACGAGGCTGCCACGACCGCTGCCGCCCCGCTGGCGGAGGGCAGCGAGATCACCAACACCGTCACCCTGACCGGCGACTGCATCGGTACGCCCCTGACGGCCCAGGCCACAGTCACAGTTGAGTCACAGGCCAACCTGCGCATCACCAAGAGCCTGTCGCCCGCCACCGTGGCGGAGAACGGCCGTCTGACCTACACCTTCCTGATCCAGAACGACGGAAACCTGGCCGCCGGGGCTGACGCGGCTGTCATCGTGACCGACACCTTCGACCCCATTCTGCGCGATCTGACCGTCACGCTCAATGATGAGCCCCTGACCCAGCCGACGGGCTACACCTATGGCGAGTCCACCGGCGTCTTCGCAACCGTCGCCGGGCAGATTACCGTCCCCGCCGCGACCTTCTCCCAGAGCACGGAGACCGGCGACTGGCAGACCGTTCCCGGCGAGGCGGTGCTGACCGTGACGGGCACGGTGGGCTGAGCCCCGAAGGGGAGACCCGCCCGTACACCAAAGAAGAAAGCTCCGGCGGCAGCCGGAGCTTTACTTATGATACCTGGTTCCCGCCAGGAT
>CAMHMK010000052.1 GCA_946186225.1 uncultured Clostridia bacterium | reverse complement strand
CAACGGGTTCGGCAGTGGTGTCGACGGGGGCTTCGCCGGTCTCAGAGTTCTGATCGGGAGCCTTCGTCACGGGCGCCGCAGTGGTGTCCTTGTTGCCATCCGTCTTCTGGCAGCCGACGAACATGGCGGCGACCATCGCGATGGCAAGCAGGAGCGCAAGCAGCTTCTTTGCTTTGATCATGAATAGTTCCTCCTAACAAATTTTATATTTACAGGGCACGGATGTGCACCGCAAATATTCATTGGCAGCGTTTTGCGGACCAAAAGGATCGGCCTTTATCCGCTACTGCCTATAATATAGCACATGGCCTTGGATTTTGCAATAGAAACTTCACAATTTTTTATGATTTGTGCAAATACTCCCGCGGTTTTCGCGGGCGTACTTGTGGAAAAGGGCGAAAGCGCCGATGATCCCCCGATTCGTCGGAGAACAGTTGCATATTGCGGGAAAACAGAGTCCATCCGCTCCCAGATGCGCTTTCACACTTTTTCGTCTGTCTGTTTGCGCTGCCTTTTTGCAAGAAAAACGTGCCTACCGGCCGCTGATTTCCGGTAAACACGTTTTTCTTTTTCTCCTGCCCCTAAGCAATTTGACACGGAACGGCTGGTTAATTGCCTGCACAGTGGTGCTCTGCGCAATGCGCATGACCGCAATCGCCGTCATGATGGCGGCCGTGGTGATCGCAGTGCGCATCAGGATCATATTCAAGATTACCGGCCGCAAGCGCCTTTGCCGCTTCGTCGGCAGAACCATGAACGCCGGCAAACAGTTTGATACCAGCATCAGCAAGCGCCATCTGCGCTCCCATGCCGATGCCGCCGCAGATCAGTGCGTCCGCTTTTGCTGTCTGCAGGAAACCTGCAAGTGCTCCGTGTCCGCTGCCGTTGGTATCTACGATCTGTTCCTTTACAATTTTACCGTCTTCGACATCGTAGAGTTTGAAGTGCTCGGAATGGCCGAAGTGCTGAAAGATTTCTCCGTTTTCATAAGTGACCGCGATTCTCATAACATGATCTCCTTTGATCTTGATTTCTTGTGGAATGTCCGCCGGTGGGAAATGAAAGGCGCCGCCGACGATCAGAAGCCGCCTGCCGTTTGCCAGCATATCCGCCATCTTTCGTCTGGAACTCTCGTAGATTGCTGTCACGGTCGTTCGTGAGACGTTCATTCCGGAAGCACATTCTTCCTGATTAAGCCCCTCGTGATCCAGGAGCCGGAGCACAGTCGAAGAAAACCCGGCTCTTACGAAACCGGGTTTTCCGAGCCGTACGGAGGGTGCTCCGACGTGGTGCGGGCATGGGGACTCGAACCCCAACGGATCGCTCCACAGGAACCTAAATCCTGCATGTCTACCAGTTCCATCATGCCCGCGGGTTTGGGTTGGCCTCGGTGCTTGCAGGGGCGGAGGCGTGTGCTTATCCTATCACAGAAGCGGCGATTTGTCAAACAAATACCGTTTCAATTTCACACGCGGTTTCCGCTCCGAGTTCGAGGCGCCGATGCCGGCGGGCGGCAGAAGGACTCAGCGCTTGGGGCGGAGCTGGTCCAGGACGCCGATGGCGTTCAGCGCCGGGCGCAGGGCCGTGTAGATGATCGGGGTCAACACGGCAGACAGACCGTTGTTGATGGACGTGGCAGGGAGCTTTGCCAGCATAACCGTCCAGGTGCCGTCCAGGGGGACGCCGCCCACAAAGTGCTGCTTGACAAAGGTCTTGAGCATATACAGGGCGATATAGGTCAGACCGCCAAACACGCAGCCCAGCACCACGCGGGCGTGGCCCTTGGCGTTGAGGACGTTCCCCTCCTGACGGTAGGCGTCAGCCACCAGGCCGGCCACCATGGCCATCAGAAACTTGCTGACGAAGGTGACCAGCGCCTCCACGATGGGGTAGCCCTGGACCATATCGAACAGGAAGGCGCCGACGGCGGAGGCCGCGCCGCCCAGCCACGGGCCGAGCAGGAGACCGGCCAGCATGCTGGCGGCGTTTCCGAGATGCACGCGGCTCTCGCCTAAGGGGATATAGATTTGTGTCAGAACGTAGACGATCGCAGCCATCAGCGCGGAATAGACGATGGCGTGGAGCTTGGATTTGGGTGCCATGAAAAACATCTCCTTACCTTCGCGGCTCTTGACAGGCCGCCTCATTTCAGCTATCATTATACCACGGACTGACCACTTGTATATGCTCAGTTATGATATTTTTAAGGTGGTCAGAAGGAGGCAAAGATGTTCACACTGGCACTGACACTGGACCCCCAGGGGCGCGCACCCATGTACGAACAGCTCTACACGGCCCTGGCCGGGGCGATCCGGGAGGGCTCCTTGCGCCACGGGGATCGGCTGCCCTCGAAGCGGGCACTCTGCGCGAGCCTGGGCGTCAGCCGGTCCACGGTGGAGGCGGCCTATGAGCTGCTGCTGGCCGAGGGCTATGTGGAATCGCGGCCGCGGAGCGGCTATTATGCGGCGGACTACGTCGCCCTGCCCAGCGCACCGCACACGGCGACGCAGACGGTTCCCGCCCACGCACCGGCGCAGGCGGCAACGCCCCTGCTCTCCACCTCGGCGGTGGACGTATCGCATTTCCCCTACGCCTCCTGGGCGAAGCTCTACAAGGAGGTCGTCTACAACTCCCCCGAGCTGCTCCAGCGCGGAGATCCCCGGGGCGAGGAGGCCCTGCGGGCGGCCCTGGCCCGGCTGCTTTCGGAATACCGCGGGGTCCGCTGCACCCCGGAGCAGGTCGTGGTCGGCTCCGGCATGGAGACGCTGATGGGGCAGCTTCTGACGCTCTTCGGACCCGAGGCCGTCTACGCGGTGGAGGACCCGGGCTATCCCGCGATGGAGCGGGTCCTGGCCGCCCGGCGGCAGGCGATCCGCTACGTCCCGATGGACGCCGCAGGAATGGACGCCGAGGCCCTGGCCGCCAGCGGGGCGACGGTGGCCTATCTGACCCCCTCCCACCAGTTCCCCATGGGGATCACGATGCCGGCCTCCCGGCGGTCGCGGCTGCTGCACTGGGCCGTGGCGGAGGGGGGCTGGATCATCGAGGACGATTACGACAGCGAATTTCGCTACGGCGGGCGGCCGATCTCTTCGATGCAGGGGATGGACCGCCACGGGCGGGTCATCTACGCGGGGACCTTCTCCCGGAGCCTGGCCCCCGCGATCCGACTGGCCTATATGGTCCTGCCTGATGCCCTCCTCCCCCGCTGGCAGGCCCTTTACGGGCGGCAGCAGCCCACGGTCTCCCGCTACGAGCAGACGGTGATGGCCCGGTTTCTGGACGGCGGCTTCTACGCCCGCTACCTGCGGCGCGTGGGCAACCTCTACGCCGCGCGGCGCTCCGCGCTGCTGGAGGGCCTGGACCAGATCGAGGGTCTGACCGTGACCGGCACAGATGGCGGAATCCACTTTCTGCTGTCCCTGCCCCGCCTGTCCGAGCGCGAGCTGCTCGACCGGGCCGCGGCAGCGGGGCTGCCCCTGCGGGGTCTCTCGGCCTTCTGCCATGCAGTTCCTCCGCTGCCGTCGACCCTCGTGGTGGGCTACGGCGGCCTGCCGACGGAGCAGGTCCCCGGCGTCGTTCAACGGCTGGAAGCAGCCTGGGCATGACGGGAAACCCCGGCGCGTCTTCCAACAAACCGCTCTGTGTTTTGCGCCGTTTTTCGGCGGATAGATCGGCCCGCCGCCGCGTAGACTGTTTCGGTGATGAGAATGAAGCTGCGAAACCGGCTCGGCTGGCTGACTGCCGCCGGGCTTCTGGCCCTGCGGCTGGCGGCCCCCTGGGCGATCCGGGCCGCGCAGGGCCTTTTGATGAACGAACGCGGCGAGGCTGCGGCAAGCGCGGTTTTCCGGGTCCTTGCAGGAGACGGTGGGGCCGTGTACGTCTTCTCAGACGGCGAATGAGGCTGCAAGCGCTGTTTTCGCGGGTCCGGGTGACACCGGGTTTCCGGGTGGCCCTCTGCGCGCTGATCTGTCTGGGCGGGCGGCTGGCCCTCCCCTTTCTGCTGGCAGCAGGCCTGCACGAGCTGGGCCATCTGGCCGCCCTTCGACTGCTGGGGATCCGGGTCAGCGGGCTGGAGCTCACAGGCTCCGGGGCCGTCCTCCGGGCAGAGCTGCATGGAGAGCTGCGGGAGACCTGGGCCGTACTGGCAGGGCCGGCGGTCAATCTGGTTCTGGCGCTCTGCTTCCGCCGCCTCTGGCCGGTCTTCGCCCTCTGCAACGCAATCCAGCTTGCGGCGAACCTCCTGCCGGTCCCCGGTCTGGACGGGGGCCGGGCCTGCGCCCTGGTCCTGCCCGCCCTGCTCGGGCGGGCGGGGTCCTGGGTATGCGCCATCCTCGGCTGGGCGGTGGTCTTAGGGGCGGTCTGCTTCGGCGTATACGGCACCTGCTGTCTGCGGCTGGGCTTGATGCCCGCCCTGGCGGCGGGTTTTTTCCTCCTGCGCCTGCCCTGGGACTTGCCAAACCGTCCCGCGGCTGATATAATCTAAGGAAAGAATCCTGCGAATTGCGAGGAACACCAATGAACGCTGAAATCGAACGCCGTCTCGAGCGCATCCTCCCGACGGTGCAAAAGCCCGCCCGCTACGTGGGCGGGGAATACAACCAGACCGTCAAGGATCTGGCCGAGGTGGACACCCGGGTGGTCTTCTGCTTCCCGGACACCTACGAGATCGGTATGTCCAACGTGGGCATCCGAATCCTCTACGAGGCCGTGAACAACATGCCCGGGGTCTGGTGCGAGCGGGCCTTTACGCCCTGGGGCGATATGGAGGAGGCCATGCGGGCCAACCACATCCCCCTCTACGCCCTGGAGAGCCACGATCCCCTGGCCGACTTCGATCTGATCCCGATCTCGGTGGGCTATGAGATGAGCTACACGAACATTCTGACGATGCTCGATCTGGCAGGCATCCCTCTGCACGCCTCGGAACGAAAGAGTTTACATAATATCGTTTTTGCGGGCGGCGCATGCACCTACAACCCCGAGCCCCTGGCGGAGTTCTTCGACTTCTTCTCCCTGGGCGAGGGCGAGGAGAGCACTGTGGAGATCGTGAACTGCTACCGTTCCGCCAAGCGGGCCGGTCTGACGAAGGACGAGTTCCTGCATGAGGTGGCGAAGATCCCCGGCGTGTACGTGCCCTCCTTCTATGAACACCGGTACAACCCGGACGGCACCCTGGCTCAGATCGTGCCTCTGCACGGCGCCCCGGCGAAGGTGACGAAGCGGATCGTGCAGAGTCTGGATGCCGCCGTCTTCCCGACCAAGCCCATCGTGCCCTCCACCGAGATCATCCACGACCGCGTGAATCTGGAGGTCATGCGCGGCTGCATCCGCGGCTGCCGCTTCTGCCAGGCGGGCTACACCTACCGTCCGGTCCGGCCCCGGCTGCCCGAGACGCTCTACCGCCAGGCCGTGGACTCGCTGGAATCCTCCGGCGACCACGAGATCACCCTCTCCAGCCTGTCCACCTCGGACTACAAGTTCCTGGAGCCGCTGACCGACCGGATGACCGACTACTGCGCGGCCCGGCACATCGGCCTGTCCGTCCCCTCCCTCCGGGCGGACAACTTCTCCCGCGACCTGATGCTCAAGCTGCAGCGGGTCAAAAAAAGCGGCCTGACCTTCGCCCCGGAGGCCGGGACCCAGCGGCTGCGGGACGCGATCAACAAGAACGTCACCGAGGAGGACATCCTCAAGACCTGCGAGATCGCCTTCTCCGGCGGCTGGAACAACGTCAAGCTCTATTTTATGCTGGGTCTGCCCACCGAGACCGACGAGGACGTGCTGGGCATCGCGGACCTGGTCTTTAAGATCCTGAACACCTGGAAGGCCCACGCCTCCAACAAAAAGCGGGGCGTCCGCATCCATGTGGCCACAGCCTTCTTTGTACCCAAGCCCTTCACGGGCTTCCAGTGGGAGCAGCAGATCACCCCCGAGGAGTATCTGCGCCGGGCCAGGCTTTTGAAGAATTCGATGTTCTCCAAGAGCGTGGAATATGACTACCACGACGACCGTGTGAGCGAGATGGAGGCCGTCTTCGCCCGCGGCGACCGCCGCCTGGGGCCGGTCATCGAGGCCGCCTGGCGGCGCGGGGCCAAGCTGGACGGATGGCTGGAATACTTTGACTACGACAAGTGGCAGGCCGCCCTGCGGGACTGCGGGATCGACCCCAGCTTCTACACCACCCGGGGCTTCGGTCTGGACGAGGTCCTGCCCTGGGATACCATTGATCCCGGCGTGCGCAAGGACTTCCTGAAACGGGAGCGGGAGCGGGCCTACCGCTCCGAGATCACCCCCGACTGCCGCCACGGCTGCGCGGGCTGCGGGGCAAATTGCCTGCTGGAAGGGGGCGTCTGCGATGCTTAGAGCTTCATTTCGCAAGGAAGGAAACGCGGTCTGGATCTCCCATCTGGATCTGATGCGGGTGCTGCAGCGGGCCTTCCGCCGCGCGGGGATCGACCTCAAGCACTCCCAGGGCTTCACGCCCCACCCGGAGCTGTCGATCGCCCTGCCGATGTCGGTGGGCATTTCCAGTGACTGCGAGCTGGTCGATTTCACACCCGCCGAGGGTGTGGAGCTCGACCCCGCCGAGGTGCCGGCCCGGCTGAACCCGGTCCTGCCTGCAGGACTGACGGTCACGGACTGCTGGGCCGAGGGGCGGAAGCTGAAGCACCTGGTCTGGCTGGAGGCGCGGCTGACCCTGGTCTATGACGACGGCGTGCCCGATGGCGCAGCGGAGGCCATCCAGGCCCTGCTGGACCGGCCGGAGCTGGTGGTGGAAAAGCACGGGAAAAAGGGACCGGTGGAGGTCGATATCCGGCCCATGTACCGGGACGTGCGCCTGAAGCGGGAGCCGGACCCCGCGCATCCGAGGGAGGACGCGCTGACCCTGACCCTGGTCTGCGCGGCGCAGAACCCGACGCTGAATCCCCTGCTCCTGCCCGCGGCCATCGAGCGCTACGCGCCGGAATACCGCCCCGATTTCACCCGCTGCCGCCGCCTGCGCGTGCTCGACGCAGAGCTGGAGGCGTTTCGGTAAAGGAAAGCTGGCGAAGCCGGAAGAAAAAGCTCCTTTCAGGAGATCTTTTTCTTCCGGCTTCGTCGGTTTATTCTTTCGGCAGGACGTCTGCCAGGGTGACGCTGGAGAGGTAGTCGGTGATGATGCGCTCCAACTCCTCCCAGACGGGGAGGGTCGGGCAGGGGGTGGAACGGTCGCAGGGGCTGGCGCCGTCGAAGAGGCAGGAGACCGGGGCAAGGCTGCCCTCGGTCAGGGTCAGGATCTCCGCCAGGCTGTACTCCTCGGGCTTCCGGCTCAGGCGGTAGCCGCCGCCCTTGCCGTGGATGCCCTCCACCAGGCCGCCCTTGGACAGGGTGGTCATGATGGCCTCGGAATACTTCTGCGACAGCTCTTGCCGCGCGGCAATATCCTTGAGCGGAACATAGACCTCCGGTGCCTGCTGGGCCAGGTCCGCCAGGACCCGCAGCGCATAGCGCCCGCGGCTGGAAATCATAGCTGCCATGGCTTACACTTCGCAGCTTTCGCAGTCGTGCTCCGCCGGGAACAGGCTCTCGTCATAGGCGATGCCGTGGCGGTCGTAGTAGTCCTTCATGGCCGCTTTAATGGCCTCCTCGGCCAGGACGGAGCAGTGCAGCTTGTGGGCGGGCAGACCGTCCAGGGCCTCGGTGACAGCCTGGTTGGTCAGCTTGAGCGCGTCGGCGACCGGCTTGCCCTTGATGAGCTCGGTGGCCATCGAGGAGGAAGCGATCGCGCTGCCGCAGCCGAAGGTTTCAAACTTGACGTCGGAGATCGTGTCGTTGTCGATCTTCAGGTAGATCTTCATGATGTCGCCGCACTTGGCGTTGCCGACCTCGCCCACGCCGTCCGCGTTCTCGATGACGCCGACGTTGCGGGGATTGCGGAAGTGGTCCATGACTTTTTCGGAATACAGTGCCATAATTCAATACCTCTTTCTGAAAGTGGGCGGCCTTGCCGCATCAGTCGATGACGAATTTGCGTTCGCCGTTCATCAGCTCCCGCCAGACGGGAGACATATTCCGCAGATACTGCACGACGTCGCGGACCGCCGTGATGATCGCATCCACCTCGGCCTCGGTGGTGGAGGCGTCCAGGGTCAGACGCAGGGAGCCGTGGGCGACCTCGTGGGGTCTGCCGATGGCCAGCAAAACGTGGCTGGGATCCAGGGAGCCGGAGGTGCAGGCGGAGCCGGACGAGGCGCATATGCCCTTGTCGTCAAGCAGGAGGAGGAGGCTCTCGCCTTCGATGCCCTCGAAGCAGAAGTTGACGTTGCCGGGCAGACGGGTCTTCGCGTCGCCGTTGAGCGCGCCGTGGGGGATCTCATTGAGGCCGGCGATCAGCCGGTCGCGGAGGGCCGATACGCGGGGCATGGTCTCGGGCAGGCTCCGCACGGCTTCCTCCAGGGCGGCGGCCATGCCCATGATGGCGGGGATGTTCTCGGTGCCGGCCCGCTTGTTGCGCTCCTGGGCGCCGCCCTCGATCAGGCTGGAGAGGATGATCCCGCGCTTGGCATAGAGCAGGCCCACGCCCTTCGGGCCGTGGAACTTATGGGCGGAGAGGGAGAGCATGTCGATATTGTCCTCGACCACGTTTACGGGGATGTGGCCCACGGCCTGGACCGCGTCGGTGTGGAAGAGGACGCCGGCCTTCCGGCAGACCTCGCCGATGGCGCGGATGGGCTGGATGGTGCCGATCTCGTTATTTGCATACATGATCGTGACCAGACAGGTCTCGGGCGTGATGGCGGCCGCCACCTGCTCGGGCGTGACCAGACCGTTTTCATGCACGTCCAGATAGGTCACGGTGAAGCCCTCTTTTTCCAGCTTTTTGAGGGTGTGGAGAACTGCATGGTGTTCAAAGGCCGTGGAGATGATGTGGGTCCTGCCCTTCCGCTTGCCCAAGATGGCCGCGCTGCGGATGGCCTGGTTATCGGCCTCGGAGCCGCCGGAGGTGAAGTAGATCTCCCGTGGGGTCGCGCCCAGCAGAGCCGCGACGCGAGCGCGGGCATCCTCCAGGGCCTCCTTTGCCTCCTGGCCGACGGTGTGGAGGCTGGACGGGTTTCCGTAGACGTTTTCCAGATAGGGCAGCATGGCCTCGATGGCCGTCCGGCTCATCTTTGTGGTGGCCGCATTGTCAGCATAGATTCGCATGGGATTCCTCCTGTTTTGCCTATAAAAAAGATAGGTTATTTCATCTGTCGTCATTATAGCACATTTGCCTACTTTGTCAATAGGTAAATCGCTTTTCTCGTTTTTTCCGACTTCTGGAAAAGCTGGTATGAATTTACCGGTTTTGGGTCATACTGGGAGCGGAGGTGCATGAACAATGCAAGGTAAAAAATCGTTTTGGAAACGGATTACGGACAAGGGCTACTACATTGCCCTTGGGATCTGTGTGGTGGCCGTCGGCGTGTCCGGCTGGCTGTTTGTGCGGAGTCTGCGGCCGACGGACAACCTGGTCCCGGTGGAGACCGGCATTCAGACCGTGATGCTGCCGACGCTGCCGGAGCTCTGGGCCGCCAAGGACGCCCCGGCCGCCGCGATTCAGACCGTTCCGGCCCCGGATCCGGAGGATGGGTCCAAGCCCACCGAGCCGTCCACGGCCCCGGAGCCCCCCGCCCGCTCCGTGATCACCCGTCCGGTGGAGGGAGCGGTCAGCGCGGAATACAGCATGGAACAGCTCCGCTACAACGAGACCACCAAGGATTGGCGGACCCACGCGGGGATGGACATCGCCGCTGCGGAGGGCAGCCGCGTGGTGGCGGCAGCGGACGGAAAGGTGCTGGCGGTCTATGAGGACGATCTCTTCGGCCAGACCGTGACCGTGGAGCACGCCGGCGGCATCGTGACGCATTACGCCAATCTGGCGGAGGATGTGGCGGTCAGCGCGGGCGACGAGGTCCGGAGCGGCGACCTGCTGGGGACAGTCGGAAAGACCGCCCTGGTGGAGATGGCCGACCAGCCCCATCTGCACTTTGCGGTGTATCGCAACAACGTACCCCAGGACCCCGCAGAGTTCCTGGGCGGGGAATGATACGATCTTTTGATAAAAAGGTTACTTTTTATCAATGATCGTATGAGACGGCTTTCCAGCACGATGTGCTGGAAAGGCTGCGCGAAGCGCAGCAAAATTCAATTAATAATGGAATTTTAGTATGAGAAAAACGCTCCCGGGCGACCGGGAGCGTTTGTGTTGATTCTGATTGGATCCGGGCCGGAGATCCGGATCAGCCCGCGGTCTCGGAGGGCTCGGCAGGCTGGGCGGGTTCGGTGGGCGCTGGCGTCGGTTCGGGCATCGGTTCCGGCGTGGGTTCCGGGGTCTGCTCCGGCGTCTGCTCCGGCGTCTGCTCCGGCGTGGGTTCCGGGGTCGGCTCCGAGGTCGGCGCTGGCGTCGGCTCGGGCGTGGGTTCCGGAGTCGGCTCGGGCGTCGGCTCGGTGGGCTGGGTGGGCTGGGTGGGCTGCGTGGGCTGCGTTTCGTAGACGATGTGGGCGATGACCTTGTCACGCTTGTTGTAATGGCTGGTGGCGACCTTGTGGGGGCCGTCCTTTCTGCCGTCGGCATAGACCAGAGTCCGGTAGGTGGTGATGGTGTAGCCGGTGTAGGGCTTGGTCAGGACCTGGCCCTCGTAGATGGTGCCGTCATAGGGAACGTCCTTGACGACGGTCTCATAGGCGATGGTCTCCTCGACTTCATAGGTCATCTTGATCTTGTAGTCCTTCCATTCGGTGCCGATCAGGTTGATGTGAACCTGGCCGTTGGAAACGCTGGCCTCGATGCGGATGGGATAGGGACTGTTGTTGCGGAATTTGTAGTCCTGCACACCGTAGGAGATGGCAGCGTCCATGCCGTCGGGCACGTAGGGGACGAAGAACATGTGAGGATGGCGCTCCACGGGCTCCAGGTCAGCCAGGAGGCAGGCATAATAGATCGAGGATGCGACCTGGCAGACACCGCCGCCCAGACCGGGCATGGACAGGCCGCCGGCGGCGTAGATCTCCGCCTCTTGGTAGCCCTTTTCCTCGGTGCGCATGCCGACGGTCCCGTTGAAGGAGAAGATCTGACCGGGCAGGACGATGGTCCCGTCGATGGCCTTGCAGGCCAGGGTCAGGTTGTTGGTGCGGGGCGGGTTGTAGGTGTGGTTGGTATCCACGTCAGCCAGAACATCGTGGAAGAGCTTCTTTTCCAGGGATTTCGCCGTGATCTCGGCCTGGAGCTCGGTCAGCGGGACCTGGATCTCATCGCCCTCCTTGGCGCTGTTGAGCCGGGTCTGCAGATCGTTGCGGTTGAAGCCGAGGCCGGGAATGTCGGCAATGATGTCTCCGGTCTTGGGGTCGACGGTGGCGTCCGTGGGCTCGCTGCAGTATTCGTCATAGAGCGCCTGGACGTCCACGGGCTTGGGCCGCTGCCAGGTGTAGGTCAGGCTCGGGGCCAGGGGCTCGCCGCCGTCGGCTCCGGCGCTCTCGCCGCGGGCGGCGGATTGTAGGGCGGAAATCAGGGCGTTCTCGACGGTCTCGGCGTCGATGGCGCGTCCGGTCACGCCGGTGCGGATGATCAGCACGCGGCGGGTGGCCGCCTCCTCGGTCTCATCCTCCGAACCGCCCAGCTCCTCCGTGGTCTCCTCCACAGAGGGATCCGCAAAGGCGGTGCCGTACTCTTCGGCCGTCCGAACGGCCAGGTCATGGACGGAGGTTTCGTGGAAAACCAGATAGTCGGCCAGGTCGACGGAATAGTCGTCCGTGCCCAGCTGACCCTTGCCGGCGTCCAGGTCCGCCCGCAGGGCGACCAGGTCCACGTCTGCCCCGCTGTTGGCGGGGGTCAGGGTGAGGATAATGGGCTCCTCGGGCTTCTGCGCCGCGGGACGGACGGTCAGCTCTTCATCGACGGAGGCTTCCGCGTCTTCGTCCGACGAGGCTTCCGCGT
>CAMHMK010000051.1 GCA_946186225.1 uncultured Clostridia bacterium | reverse complement strand
CTATGATGACAGTGTTTTCTTTTTTCACTGTCTCTCATAGAGGGAGCATATCAATAGTAGGGACTGCGCCGTTTGATTTGATTGGATTAAATTATGCCTGTGCCTTGAGCCCGTAGGATTCCGCGAGCTTGCGGAAGGCAGGAAGGCTGCGCTGGATCATAGCCGGGGAAACGCAGGTGCTGAACCGGGTGAAGCCCGGGCAGCCGAAACCGTCGCAGGGAACGGTCAGGATGTTCAGCGCCTTAGCGCGGTCGGAGAAGGCCATGGAGTCGCCGTCCGGCGCTTCGACCATCATGTAGAACGCGCCCTGCGGCTTCACGCAGCGGAAGCCCATCTTGGTCAGCTCAGTGTAGAGAGTGATGCGGTTGGCGTCGTAGGTCTTGAGGTCGGGCCGCAGTTCGGTATTGCGGGCGACGACGAGCTGCCACATGGACGGCGCACAGACATGGCCGACGGCACGGGCCGCGCCGGCAATGGCCGCGTAGACCGCTTCGCTGTCGGCGCAGCAGTCGGGCACGCAGACGTAGCCGATACGCTCGCCGGGCATGGACAGGATCTTGGAATAGGAATAGCAGATGATGGTATTCGGATAGATGCTCGGGATGTAGGCGGAATCCAGTCCGTCATAGACCAGCTCGCGGTAGGGCTCGTCGGAGACGATGTAGATCGGATGGCCGAATTCCTCGCCCTTGCGGGTCAGGATCTCGCCGAGCTTCTGCAGGGTCTCGACGCTGTAGATGACGCCGGAGGGGTTGTTCGGGGAGTTCACGATCACCATCTGGGTGTTCTTCGTGATGCGCTTTTCCAGCTCGTCGAAGCGGATCTGGAAGTTCTCGGTGTCGGGCGGAACGACGACGCAGGTCGCGCCGGTAGACTTCGCATAGGCGGGGTACTCGGAGAAGTACGGGGCCAGAAGGACAAACTCCGCGCCGTCAACGGCGAGGGCGTTCATAACGGAGGTCATCGCGGGAGCCGCGCCACAGGTGAAGAAGATATTCTCGGGGCGGATCTTCGTTCCGGTGCGCTTGCTGAGATCGGCTGCGATGGATTCGCGGGCCTCGGCGCAGCCGCCGGCGGGGGTATAGCCGTGCAGGGTGATGGGATCGACCGTCTCAAGCAGCTCGCGGACGGTATCGGCAACCTTGGCAGGAGCCGGAACCGAGGGATTGCCGATGGAGAAGTCAAAGACATTTTCCTTGCCGACGATCTTGGCCTGGGCCATGCCGTACTCAAAGAGCACGCGGATACGGCTCTTGGCGACGCCCATCTGATGGAACTTTTCTACTACCATATTCTTACATCCTTTCGGGAAAATGATATATGTTTGCCTGCTCCTGGCCGGTCAGGATGCGCAGACCGCCCTGGGCCAGAGCGTCCATCTCGTTCTCGCCGGCCATGACGACCACGGGAGCGATAAAGCCGACATATTCGCGGATCCAGTCGGTCAGCAGCTTGGAATAAGCCATGCCGCCGGTCAGGATGATCGCATCGTATTTGCCGCCGAGGACGACGGAGAGCATGCCGATGGTCTTGGAGATCTGATAGGCCTCGGCGCGGTAGATCGTCTCGGCCAGCTCGTCGCCGGCCTGGATGCGCTTTTCGATCTCACGGGCGTCACTGGTGCCGAGGTAGGCATACATGCCGCCCTTGCCGCGAATCTTTTTCAGCAGCTCCTTCTCGGTGTACTTGCCGGAGTAGCAGAGCGGAACAAGGGCAAGAGAGGGGAAGCTGCCGGCGCGCTCCGGGGAGAAGTGACCGTCGTCGTCGCCGACTGAATCAATGATGCGGCCGCGCTCAAGGACGCAGGCCGAGCAGCCGCCCCCGAGGTGCATGACGATGAGGTTCATGTCCTCGATGGATTTGCCCTGCTCCTTGGCGTAGCGAATGGCCATTGCACGGCTGTTGAGCACGTGGCAGAAGCTCTTGCGCTGGATATCCGGCATGCCGGTGATCTTCGCCACGGGGCTGAGGTCGCCGGAGGTGACGGCGTCATAAATGTAGGCAGGGATGTGGGCCTCGTCGGCGATTGCCTTTGCCAGAAGACCGCCAAGATTAGACGCGTGGGGCTGGCTCCACTTGTGATCGACCAGGGCCGTGCAGAGGTTGTCGTCCACCACGTAGCCGCCGGTGGTCAGGCCAAATACCAGGCCGCCGCGGCCGACGACCGCAGAGAGATCGGTGGGCTTGATGTTGTTCTGCGCCATGAAGTCCCGGATCAGGGCCAGGCGGTAGGGCACCTGGTCGCCGATATTCTCAAACTTCAGCAGGTCTTCCTTGTTATGATCGAGGCTGTATTGAAGTTTTTTCTCGGTTCCATCATAGATGGCCAGCTTGGTGCTGGTGGAGCCGGGATTGATGATCAGCTGCAAACAGGACATGGGGCCTCCTTATTTGTTGCCGCAGATACCTGCACAGGCCATCAGGGAGTAGTACTTCTCCTCGAAGCTTGCGCTGCGGGAGTTCAGGGCGATGGGGCACTTGGCGCCGGTGACGACACCGACCATACGGGCGCCGCCGTAGAGCAGCAGGGCCTTGACCATGATGTTGCCAACGGCCATATAGGGCACCAGCAGAATATCGGTGTTGCCGGAGACCGGGCTTTCGTACTTCTTGATCTTGCAGGATTCAAGATCCATCGCAAGGTCGAGGGAGATGGGGCCTTCGACGCTGCAGTCGCCGAATTCACCGGCCAGGGCAGCCTCCTTGAGGGCGGCAGCGTCCACGGTCTCGATGATCTTGGGGCTGACGGTTTCGGCCGCGCAGACGGCAGCGACCAGAGGATGCTCATAGCCCAGGCCGCGGAAGGCCTCCACCGCGTTGCGGAGGATGCCCTTCTTCTGTTCGAGGTCGGGATGGGGCACCATGCCGCCGTCGGCCACGCCAAGCAGTTTGTGGTAGCCGGGGATCTCGATGATGGCGGTGTGGGAGATGATCCCGCCCATGCCGATGCCGGTCTGCTTGTTGACCACGGCGCGCAGGATCGTGGAGGTCTGCATATAGCCCTTCTGCAGGAAGTCAGCCTTATCCTCGCGGATGAGCTGGACGGCCTTGAAGGCGGCATCTTCGTCGGTGTCGGCGTCGATGATGCAGTCGGCGGGAACTTCGTGACCGAGCTCCTTGCCGATGCGGACGATCTCGTCGCGGTGGCCGACCAGGATGTAGCGGAGGATGCCCTCGGAGGCCGCGTGGAACACGGCCTCGAGGGTGTGGGCGTCGTGGGCGCAGGCAACGGCGACGGTCTTGGGCTCGCCGGAACCGACACGCTCACGAAGAGCATTGAAGTCTTTTAACATGGAACTCTCCTTATGCCTGGACGGCCTCGTGGCCGGCACGGTAAGCGTTGAGGTTGAGCTCCTTGAACTTGGGCGGAACAGTACGGGCAATGACGTCTTCCCAGTCAACCACGTCGTCCATGCCAAGGGCCTTGACCATGGAGCCGAACAGGACGATGTTCATGCACTTTGCGCTGCCAAGGCTCTGGGCGATCTCGCCGGCCTTGAGCACGTGGCACTTAAAATGAGCCTGCATGGCCTCCAGGCAGCCTTCCGGATACTGGGTCAGACCAGCGGCAATGCTGGAGGAAGCCATTTCATAGTCGTTGATCACGGCGATGCCGTCGGGCTTGAGATAGTCGGCATAGCGGACCGCTTCCATCTTCTCGAACGCGACGATGATGTCGGCAGCGCCCTTGCCGATGACGGGAGAATTAACCTTCTCGCCCCAGTGGACCTGGGTGGAGACGGAGCCGCCTCTTTGGCTCATGCCGTGGACCTCGGACATTTTAACGTCATAGCCGGCCTCCATCAGACCGTTGACCAGAACCTTTGCGGTGAGGATGGCGCCCTGACCGCCAACGCCGACAAGCAGCGCACTTTTCGTCTTTGTCATGGTTATTTCTCCTCTCTGCTGATCGCGCCCATCGGGCAGACCTGCGCGCAGACGGTGCAGCCGACGCACTGGGTCATATCAATCTTAGCCTTCTTGTTTTCAATCATGATCGCGGGGCAGCCGACGCCAATGCAGCGTCTGCAGCCGATGCACTTGGTGGTGTCGACCTTGCACTTGCCGATGTCATGCTTGATGCGCTTGATCAGCAGGCAGGGACGGCGGGCAATGATGGCCGCACGCTCAGTGGAGTTGAGCGCATCCTGAATGGCCTGTTCCATCGCCTTGAGATCCTGCGGATCCACGATGATGACGTTCTTGTAGCCGTAGGAGCGAAGGATATCCTCGATGGCCAGCTTCTCGGCAATGTCGCCCTCCAGGTTGAAGCCCGTGCCGGGGTTGTCCTGGTGGCCGGTCATGCCGGTGATGGAGTTGTCGAGGACGACGGGAATGAGGTTGCCGTTGTTGTAGACAATCTCAGCCGCGCCGGTCATGCCGCTGTGGAAGAAGGTGGAGTCGCCGAGGACGCCGAAGACCTTCTTGTCGGTGATGCCGGCTGCCTCAAAGGCCTTGGCCATGCCCATGGCAACAGAGAAGCCGCCGCCCATGCAGACCACGCTGTCGAGGGCGTTCAGCGGTGCAGAGCCGCCTAGGGTGTAGCAGCCGATATCGCCGGCGATGACGAAGTCCTTATGCTTGGACATCGTGTAGAAGAAGCCTCTGTGCGGGCAACCCGGGCAGAGAGCGGGCGGACGGGAGACGGCCGTCACACCGACGTCGGTCGCGGGAGACTTTTCGCCGAAGACACGTTCCTTGACGATCTGCGGGTTGAGCTCGTACATGTTGCCGATGAGCTCCTTGCCGACGCAGTCGATGCCGGCAGCCTTCATCTGATCCTCCATGAAGCCGTCGAGCTCTTCGATAACATAGAGCTTGTCAACCTTCGCGGCGAAGTCGCGAATCAGGTCCATCGGCAGGGGGTTGGTCAGACCAAGCTTGAGGAAGGATGCGTCCTCGGGGAAGGCGTCCTTCGCATAGTAGTAGGCGATGGAGGCGGTGACGACGCCGATCTTGGTGCCGTTCATTTCCACGCGGTTCAGGGGGCTGGTCTTGCCGTACTCGGTCAGCTTGCGGAGGTTTTCCTCAACCTTGGGATGATGACGGTAGGCGTTGGCGGGAGAGGAGATGTACTTGCCGGTGTCGCGCTTGTAAGCGGGAACCTCGTGCTCGGTGCGCTCCCCGGTCGCAACCAGGCTCTTGGAGTGCGCCACACGGGTGGTGGTGCGGACCATGACAGGCATATCATATTCTTCGGAAAAGTCATAGGCAGCCTTCATGAAATCGAGGCACTCCTGGGAATCGGAGGGCTCCAGCATGGCGATCTTAGCAGCCTTGGCATAGTAGCGGTTGTCCTGCTCGTTCTGGGAGGAGTGCATGCTGGGATCGTCAGCGGAGATAATGACCATGCCGCCACTGACGCCATTGTAGGCAGCGGTGAAGATGGGGTCGGCAGCAACGTTGACGCCGACATGCTTCATGGCACACAGGCTGCGGACGCCGGCGATGCTCGCGCCGTAGGCGACCTCAGTGGCAACCTTCTCGTTCGGGGCCCACTCGCAGTAGAGGGAATCCTTGTACTTGGGCAGGTTCTCAAAAATTTCGGTGCTGGGCGTGCCGGGATAGGCCGAGCAGACCTTGACGCCGGCCTCATAGGCGCCTCTGGCAATGGCTTCATTGCCGGAAAGCAGTTTTCGATCCAATTTGATGACCACCTTTCTTGTTTTTGGGAGAATCTCAGGATAGAATTTGGCATTCTCTACAATAAAATTATAAAATAAGACTTGCAAACTGTAAAGATTAAACTTATAATAGCAGTATAAGTTTTTCTTATTTTAGTTTTTCGGAGGATATAAGCATGACAGTGCAGCAGGTCCTATATGTGCTGGAGGTGGCGAAGGTCCGAAGCATTTCCCGGGCGGCGGAGCGGCTGTATATTTCGCAGTCCGCCCTCTCCCAGCAGCTTCGCAAGCTGGAGGACGAGTTAGGCTATCCCCTCTTCTCACGTACAGTGCACGGTCTGGAGCTGACCGACGACGGCACGACCTTTTGCCGGGAAGGGACGCAGGTCGCCGAGGTCTGGCGGAGTTTCTGCGGAAAGGTGGAGCAGGACCATTCTCGTGAGCGCATTCGTCTGCGCCTGGGCATTGGCTCGCGCGTCTATTCCAACGGACTCTTCCCGCAGGTGATGGCTTTTTTTGAGGCAAATCCGCGGCTGGAGGTCACGCTCTACACCGAGGCGGGCCACGATGTGCTTTCAGCCCTGCGAAGGGGCGATCTGGACCTGGCCCTAGACCGTCTGCCGATGGGCGATGATTCCGAAGACAACAGCCGCTTCTTCTACGGTCCTTTGATCCGGGAGCGCCAGTGTGTACTGATGAAACGCTCCGATCCCCGGGCCGGTCAGCCGTCGATCACCGTTCCGGAACTGCAGGGCTGCACCATGATGTCCGGTCTGGAGGATTCCGCAGAGGACCGGAACATGCGTGAGGTCTGCCGCCGATATCACATCAAGATCGGCCGCATCTACCGCTCCGACGGCATTGACACAAACATGCGTCTGGTCCGCGAGGGCACCGGCGTGGCTCTTGGTCCAACCTCCTTTGCCGACTACTACCAGGTGGCAGCGGTCCCGCTGGAGCCGGAGCTCTGGGTCAGTCTGCAGTTTGTCTGCCTGAAAAGCACACTCAAACGGCCGGAGGTCCGCCAGTTCCGCGACTACCTGCAGGCGATCTGCAAGCAGCGTGAAAGCCTGTCCGGAACTGTCTGAAATTGTGAAGATGGGGAGGGTTCTGCGTTTTTGCAGAACCCTCCCCGTTTCGGCACTCAAAGGCCGTAGGCACGGTAGAGGAAGGAGACGATCTGAGCGCGGGTGCACTCCTCGCCGGGGCCGAACTTCGTCTTCGAAAGGCCGGAGGTGATGCCCTCGCCAACCGCCCAGAGAACGGCCTTGTAATAGTAATCCTTTTCGGAAACGTCTGTAAAGGGATTATCGGTGCTCTTCGGCTCCGGCTGACCTGCCGAACGCCAGAGGAAGGTCACGACCTGGCCGCGGGTGCAGACCTCATTGACGCCGAATACTTTTGAGCTGACGCCTTGGGTGATACCGTTCTGCACGGCCCAGAGCACAGCGTCATAGAAGTAATCACCCTTCTTGACGTCCGTGTAGGGACAAGTTCCGGCTGCAGGCTTGGGAGAGCCATTGGCGCGCCAGAGGAAGGACACAACCTGGCTGCGCGTACACTGGGCATTCGGGGAGAAACGGGTCTTGCTGGTGCCGCTGACGATCCCCTTGTTATAGGCCCAGAGGAGCGCTTCGTAGTAATATGCCGTCGATTTCACGTCGGTGAAGGGCAGAGGATTGGCAGCGAGCAGAGTGTAGGTCGCTTTGCTGTACGAACTCCCGCTGTCGACCTTGACATAGTACTTCCCCTTTTCCAGCAGGACTGTCTGGAAGCCAAAGCCCTCCGAGCCTTTGACGCTAAAGCTCGCCATCTCGGTCTTCTCATTCTGTGTGAGAATCCGGACGGAATACAGGGTATTCTTGGTGGATTCGGTGGGATGGAACAGAACGATCTGGTAGGGAGCGGTTTCCGGAACTGTCAGAAGGTAGAAATCGTCGTCATAGGCGTCATTGATTGAGCCGCGGTAGAACTCGTCGACCACCATGGGACTTGCATGATCATAGTCCTCGTTGTTTTCCCGCTCGGTATAATCGTTCGCGATGAAGTTGATCCGGAAGGTATAGGTCAGGTCACTGGTGTAAGTGCCCCGAGATACATGCAGGCAGAATTTACCGGCCGGCAGCCCGATCAGGCAGGTGGTGGTCTTCTTCTTGGAGCCCTGGAAGCTGAAGCTTGCAATTTCATTGCCGTATTCATCTGTCAAATCTGCGGACCAATAACTGCTTGTCTTTGAGATGTACGGATGCTGGAAAGTAATGGTGGTCTCGCCGGGTTTGGAGAGGGAGAAGCGGTACCAGTCGTCGTCATAGGGATCGTTGATCGAACCTCTGTAGCTCTTGTTGACCTTGATGGCAGTTGCGGCGTCCCGAGAATCATCCAGCTCCTGCTCTGCGTAGTTGCTCTCGGTGTAGTTAATTTGGAAGGTATAAGTCAGATTACTGGTGTAAGTGCCCCGGGATACGTGCAGGCAGAATTTGCCGGCCGGCAGGCCAATCAGGCAGGTGGTCGTCTCTTTCTCTGCGCCGGAGAAGTTGAAAGAAGCGATCTGATCGCCGTATTCATTTGTCAAATCTACGGACCAATAGTTGCTTGTCTTTGAGATGTACGGATGCTGGAAAGTAATGGTGGTCTCGCCGGGTTTGGAGAGGGAGAAGCGGTACCAGTCGTCGTCATAGGGATCGTTGATCGAACCTCTGTAGCTCTTGTTGACCTTGATGGCAGTTGCGGCGTCCCGAGAATCATCCAGCTCCTGCTCTGCGTAGTTGCTCTCGGTGTAGTTAATTTGGAAGGTATAAGTCAGATTACTGGTGTAAGTGCCCCGGGATACGTGCAGGCAGAATTTGCCGGCAGGCAGCCCGATCAGGCATGTGGTCGTCTCTTTCTCTGCGCCGGAAAAGTTGAAAGAAGCGATCTGATCGCCGTATTCATCCGTCAAATCGGCGCTCCAATGCATGCCGGTATTATCAATGTGCGGATGACGGAAGGTGATCGTAGTTTCACCGGGCTTATCAAGACTGAAGCGATACCAGTCGTCGTCATAGGGATCGTTGATCGAGCCTCTGTAGCTCTTGTTGACCTGGATGGCAGTTGCGGCTTCCCGCGTCTCATCCAGCTCCTGCTCTGCGTAGTTGCTCTCGGTGTAGTTGATTTGGAAGGTATAGGTCTGATTACTGGTGCGAGAACCCCGGGATACGTGCAGGCAGAATTTGCCGGCCGGCAGCCCGACCAGGCAGGTGGTCGTTTCGTCCTCGTTGCCGTAGAAGTTAAAGGTGGCGATCTGATCACCGTATTCGTCCGTCAAATCGGCGCTCCAGTAGGTGCTCTTTTCAGAGATATGCGGATGCCGGAAGGTGATCGTGGTTTCGCCGGGCTTTGGCAGGGAGAAGGTAAACCAGTCGTCATCATTGCCATAGCTGATACTGTCGGAGTAGGATTGGTTAACCTGGATGGACTGTGCCGTTTCACGGGTCTCGCCGGCGTCGGCAAAGGCAGTCATGCCGACCGGCAGCAGGCCAAAAACGAGGGCCAGCGTCAGGAGGGCAGCGACCAGTCGAAGGGAATGCTTACGAAGCTGCATATCATCATCTCCTAATAAGGTATCAAACAGATCAAATCGTCGGAATTTCAGGGTCAAAGCTCGGCATGAGCTGGAGCTTGAAGAGATTCTGACGGTGCTTTTTGTCAATCTTTTCCTTCGTCTCCGGATCGTCGATCTCTCCGGTGCGGATATAGCGGTCCAAGACGGCATAGGTAAATCCGAGATTGTCCTCGTCGGTTTTGCCGCAGAGGCCGTCGATGGGCGGCTTCTCAACCAGGACGTCGGGAAGACCCAGATAGCGTCCCACGGCCTTGACCTCCTGAACGGTCAAGTGAGACAACGGGCTGAAATCGCCTGCAGCGTCTCCGTAACGAGTGGAGTACCCGACCCAGTCCTCAGAGAGGTTGCAGGTATTGACCACGCGGCCGTTGCAACTCTGGCTGACAGCATAGACCGTGGCCATACGAATGCGCGGGGGCAGGTTCACGATGCTCTGGTTCGAGAGCGTCAACTCGGCAGGGATCGCCTGCTTGAGACCCTCAACGGCATCGTGGATGTTGACCACATAGCGGCGGATGCCAAGGTGGTCGCAGAGTAAATAGGACATATCGATGTCGAACTGCTCGCCGTTCGGCATCAGAACGCCGATGACCCGGTCCTTTCCAAGGGCCTCGACACAGACGGCGGCAGCCACGGAGCTGTCCTTGCCGCCGGAGATGCCCAGGACGGCGTTGCAGCCGGGACCGTTCTGCGCAAAGAAATCCCGGACCCACTGCACACACTGGGCGGTCACTTTTTCAACGTCAAACAACACTACACACCTCGATTAATAAATTTCGAAAGGATTGATAACAGATCCCGAGCCGGAATGCGCTGAAGGGAGAGGGAACCTTGCCCGCAGAGTGTCAGCGCTGCCTCCGGCAGATCCAGATGGGTAAAGGTAAATCCGTATTGGGTCCAGGGCTCCGGCCGGGGCAGGAATTCCGTTGCGCGGAAATCGTAGCTCAGGCCAACCCCGAGTGCCTTGCCATAGGCCTCCTTGCAGGTCCAGACGCGGATAAAGGAGCGGGAGAATCGCGCTTCCTGCGTAGGCCTGTCAGCATTTTGCTGGGGCAGAGCATCCGGGTTGGAGGTCACCCAGACGAATTCGGCTTGGGAAAGCGTGCGAAAAACGGAGGGGAAAGCGCCAGGGGGCGCCTTTCGTGAGAAAAGCGGGCGGTACTCCTGAACGTCCACGCCGACGTGGGATGCGTCCAGCGCACAGGCAACGGCAGTCCTGCAGTGGGAGAGATTCCAATGGAGATCCGGGAGATCCGGGAAAAAGGGCTTGCCCTTCTCCCCTGCCCGTGGCTCTGGCAGCTCAGTCAGACCGTACTCCTGCAAAAGTGCATAACGCAAAAGGACCTCGGCCAGAATGCCCTGAACACGGGCGGACTCGTTTCGCACGGCGCTGAGCCGCTTCCGCCTGTCGGCGGAGCACAGCGGCAGACAGGACAAAACCTCCGCCGGATTCAGTTGTTCCAAGTGTTCCAGAAGCCAAAGCATGGCTTTGCTCCTTTCCGCGGCGGGGCATTTCTCAAAAGCTCCCCCTGAGAGGGGGAGCTTTTCCGGGCTCCTGAGGGAGGACGCTGTCACGCGCAGTCCCTTCTATTTACCGGAGTTGGCAGCCTCGGTCAACCATGCAACCATTTCGGCACGTCCGGCAATGCTCATGGGGAAGACCTTTTCGGCCTCGATGCTGCTGCATTCATAGCACATGGGACCGTGCCAATACTCGGCTTTGATGGAGCTGGCGGCGTGGTCTACCTCTTTTGGGTTCGCCATCTTGACGTCCGGGGTGATCTTGTAGCGGAAGTCGCCCGCGCTGCCGGTAAAGACGTTCCCGTTTTCAAAGTGGTGGAAAACGGGCAGCCAGAGCTCTGCGCTCATTCGGCCATCAGCGCTTCCATTTCGTCGATCAGCTCGCCGAACAGGGCCAGGGCCTGGTTGACGGGTTCGGGGCTGGACATATCCACGCCGGCGCCCTTGAGCAGGTCAATGGGATCCTTGGAGCAGCCGCCGGAGAGGAAGCCGACGTAGTCCTTGACAGCCTTCTCGCCCTCGCGCAGGATACGGCGGGACAGGGCGATCGCAGCGGAGTAGCCAGTGGCGTACTGGAAGACGTAGTAGTTGTAATAGAAGTGCGGGATGCGCTCCCACTCATAGGCGATCTCGTCATCGAGGACGATGCCGTCACCGAAGTAGAGGTGGTTGAGCTTCTTGTATTCCTCGCACATCCGCTCGGCGGTCAGGGCCACACCCTGCTGGTTGAGCTGCCCGATGATGAGCTCGAACTCGGCAAACATGGTCTGGCGGTAGAGTGTGGTACGGAACTGCTCGAGGAAGTGGTTGATCAGGTAAGCCCGCTCCTTCTTGTCGGTGGTCTTGGAGAGCAGGTGCTCCATCAGCAAAGCCTCGTTGCAGGTGGAAGCAACCTCTGCGACGAAGATCACATAGTCGGCGTCCACAGGGTTCTGGTACTTATTGGAGTGCCAGGAGTGGAGAGCGTGGCCCATCTCATGGGCCAGGGTGAACTGGCTGTCGAGGGTGCCGGTGTAGTTGAGCAGGACGTAGGGATGGACGAATGCGCCGGCGGAGTAAGCGCCGCTGCGCTTGCCGACATTCTGATAGACGTCGATCCAGCGGTTTTCAAAGCCCTCCTTGAGGATCTTGCGGTAATCCTCGCCCATGGGAGCAAGGGACTCATAGACGGTCTGCTTGGCCTGCTCGAAGGGAATCTTCGCATCCGCGCCGGGGACCAGCGGGGTGTAGAGGTCGTAGAAATGGAGCTCGTCCACGCCCAGGAGCTTCTTGCGCAGGGCCACATAGCGGTACATCTTGTCCATGTTCTGATGGACGGCCTCGATCAGATTGTGATAGACGCTGACCGGGACGTTGGTGTTGTCCAGAGAGGC
>CAMHMK010000050.1 GCA_946186225.1 uncultured Clostridia bacterium | reverse complement strand
AATTGTCCATGGTGTTTGTTCATGTTTCTCGTTGTTTAATTTTCAAGGTACATCGCGCGCTCAGGGCCTCTCGGAAGGGGCTCTCTCGCGAGCGCTTCGATATATTACCACGCTCCCCCCGTTTTGTCAAGAACTTTTTTCGGCTTTTTCCCAAGTTTTTTTGCCGCTTTTTTACAGCCACCATATCCTGTGGACGGAAGCTGTTTTTGTTACTATTTGTAGGTTTTCGGCGGTTTCATTTTTTGCGGGAAGGAGCGATCCTGGGCGGTTGACCGGGATCGCGCGGACGCTGCAGGGTTATCTGCCGGTCCATTTTTCCGCAAGCTCGTACAGCAGGCGCCGGGTCTTCTCCCAGCCGAGGCAGGGGTCGGTGATGGACTGGCCCCAGGTGGTTCCGCCGACGCTCTGGCAGCCGTCTTCGATGTAGCTTTCGATCATAAAGCCCTTGACAAGCCGCTTCACCGCTGGGTCTTCGGCGCAGCTTTTCAGGACGTCGCGGATGATCTCCGGCTGGCGGAAAGGGTCCTTGTCGGAGTTGGCGTGGTTGGCGTCGATCAGCAGGGCCGGGTTTTCCAGGCCGGCTTCGGCGTATCGTTCGGCCAGATTTTGAAGGTCGGCCTTGTGATAGTTCGGGACGCTGCGGCGCTGGGGGTCCAGATAGCCCCGGAGGATGGCGTGGGCCAGAGGGTTGCCCGCGGAATGGACGGCCCAACCTCTATAAATAAAGGTGTGCTTCGTCTGGGCCGCGTGAATGGCGTTGAGCATGACCTGCAGGTCCCCGGAGGGCGGGTTTTTCATGCCCACCGGGATCTCCAGACCGCTGGCGGTCAGGCGGTGCTGCTGATCCTCCACGGACCGGGCGCCCACCGAGACGTAGGCCAGCAGATCGTCGAGGTAGCGGTGGTTTTCCGGGTAGAGCATCTCGTCGGCGCTGGTGAAGCCGGTCTCGCGCAGGGCGCGCAGGTGGAGCTCCCGGACCGCGATGATGCCCTTGAAGGGGTCGGGCCGGCCGGTGGCCTCGGGCTGATGGAGCAGGCCCATGTAGCCCTCTCCGGTGGTGCGGGGCTTGTTGGTATAGATGCGCGGAACGATGAAGATCTTGTCCGCGACCTCATCCTGCACGCGGCGCAGGCGGGTCAGATAGTCGATCACGCTGTCGGGCCGGTCGGCGGAGCAGGGGCCGATGACCAGCAGGAGGCGGTGGTCCCTGCCGGTGAAGATGTTCCGCAGCGTCTCCGCCCGGGCAGATATGACTGGCGCCAGATCCGGGGTGACGGGATAGAGCTCCTTGGTCCGCATCGGGATGGGCAGCTTGCGTTCAAAATCCAGGTTCATGTCTGTGGTTCCTCTCCGGCGGGCAGCGCCGGGGTCTCCTCCGCCGCGATCTCGACGCCGAGGCTGCGGAGCAGGTCAAAGAATTCGGGATAGCTCTTCCGGACCGCCTCCGCGCCTTGGATCGTGCCCCCGTAGAGGGTGCACAGGACGGCCAGGGCCATGGCGATCCGGTGGTCGTTGTGGGCGTCCAGGGGCTCGGACGGGCGGCGAAGGGCGGCGTTTCCGATCCAGATGCGTTCATCGTCCACGATGACCTCCGCGCCGAATTTGCCCAGCTCGGCGGCCATGGCCTCCCCGCGGGGGGATTCCTTGTATTGCAGGCGGCCGCAGCCGGTCAGCACGGCCCCGTGGAGGGCGGCAGCGCAGGTCATCAGAAGCGGGGCCAGGTCGGGATGGTCGGTGACGTCGATGGTCGCGCTCCCCCGGCCGAGGGCGTGGAACCAGGTCTGGCAGATCTTGTCGCCCTGGACCGTGCGGTCGTTCAGACCGCGGACCGTGATCCGGCTGCCGAGCAGATTCAGGGCAAGCCAGACCGCGCCGTTGGTCCAGTCCCCCTCCAGGCTCGTCCGGTGGGGGCGGAAGTGCTGGTTGGCGGGGACGTGGAAGCGGTCGCCGCCGACGGTGATCGCACGGATGCCGAAATCCCGGATCACGGCCTGGGTCAGCTCAATATAGGGCCGAGAGGTGACGGGCGGGAGGATGCGGATCGCGCTCTGCCCGTCCAGGAGCGGCAGGGCCAGGAGCATTCCCGTGACAAACTGGCTGCTGACGTCGCCGGGGATCTCGAAGGCTCCGGACTCGAGCTGACCCTCCACGCGGAGGTAGTCTTCGCCTTTTTCCCAGGTGATCGCCTGCATCCGGCAAATCTTTTCATAATAGTCCAGCGGACGGGTGAAGAGCGAGGCTTCGCCGGTGAAGGTCGCCGGGCGGCCCAGGGCCAGGACCACCGGGATCAGAAAGCGCAGGGTGCTGCCCGAGGCCCGGCAGGGCAGGACGACCGGGCCGGAGGCGGTGAAGATGGCCGCGCCGTCGATGGTGAGCTCGCTGTGCTTGCGGTCGATGCGCTTCTCGACCTTTGCCCCGAGGGCGGTCAGACAGTCGAGGGTGGCGAGCAGGTCCTCGGACCAGGCCATATTCTCCACGGTGCAGGGCTGACCGCTCAGGGCAGCGCAGATCAGCACCCGGTGGGCCATGCTTTTCGACGGCGGGGCCGTCACGGTTCCGGCGGCGAAGCCGGGTTCGATGGTGAGATTCATGGGAACCCTCCCTTCCTTCGGTATGACGCAGCGCGCGTCATATGGACCCCGGGCAAAAACTTCCCGGGGAGAAATCTGCTTTTGGGCTTGGCAAAGCAGGTTTTTATTGGTACAATAGGCCAGGAAACCGGCGCAGTCGGGCAGACCGCCCGCGACTGCGGAATCTTTCTTACAGGTGATCTATATGATAACAGAAAAACTCTTCGACAACAAGCCCTATTTGCGGGATTTTTCCGCAAAGGTCCTCGAATGCGTCCCGGCGGGGAAACACTGGACCGTCCTGCTCGACCGCACCGCCTTCTACCCCGAGGGCGGCGGCCAGCCCTGCGACCTGGGAACCCTGGGCGGGGCGAAGGTACTGGACGTGCAGGAGGCGGACGGAAGGATCCTCCACACGGTGACCGCCCCGCTGGCGGGGACCGTGGAGGGGACCATCGACTGGGATCGCCGCTTTGATCTGATGCAGCAGCACTCGGGCGAGCACATCGTCTCGGGCATCGTCCACCGGCTCTACGGCTGGGAGAACGTGGGCTTCCACATGGGGAGCGACGTGATCACGATCGACTTCTCCGGAGCGCTGGATTGGGAGGATCTGGCGAAGGTGGAGCGTCTGGCGAACGAAGCCGTCTGGGCCGACCGGGAAACTCAGATCCGGACCTACGAGAGCGAGGCCGCCTGCCCGGAGGACTACCGGAGCAAAAAGGCCATCGCAGGTCCCCTGCGCCTGGTGGAGTTCCCGGGGGCTGACGTCTGCGCCTGCTGCGGGACCCACGTGGCCCGGGCGGGCGAGATCGGCGTGATCAAGCTGCTCTCGGTGGTGCGGTTCCACCTGGGCGTCCGGGTGGAGCTGGTCTGCGGACGGCGGGCCTACGAATATCTGGCCGCCGTGAGCGCCCAGAACCGGGCGGTCTCCGGCCTGCTCTCGGCCAAGCCCTTTGAGACGGCGAAGGCCGTGGAGCGGACGGCAAAGGAGCTGGAGACCGTTAAATACGAGCGCGGCATGTGGGAAAACCGCTGGCTGTCTGCCCGGGCCGCGGCATTCCGGGACGCGGGCGATCTGCTCCTCTTTGAGGAGGAGCTTGGCCCGGACAGTCTGCGCAAGCTCTGCGCCGAGATCCTGGAGGTCTGCGGGGGCCGCTGCGCGGTATTCTCCGGCAGCGATCGGGACGGTTACGCCTACGCCATCGGACAGGCCGGCGGCGATCTGCGCGGCTTCGTCAAGGAGATGAATGCGGCGCTCAACGGGCGCGGCGGCGGAAAGCCCGGCTTTGCCCAGGGCCGCGTGGGGGCTGCGCGGGCGGACATCGAAGAATATTTCACAAAATGATTGCAAGTTGCGGGTTCTATATGTTATAATGTATATCCTGCCCGCACGGGCGGTAAAATACGGTAAAGGATTCGGGCATGGAAGAAAAACTGACCCTTTTGGAGAATAAATACGACGAGCTCTGCGCGCGCAGCGAGCAGCCGGACTTTTACGCCGACCCCAAGCTGGCGGCGAAGTATCTGCGGGAGCAGCGGGAGCTGGAGCCCGTGGTGAAGGCCTTCCGGGCCTGGAAGCAGGCCGGGACCACCATGGAGGAGGCCCTGGCCATGATGGGCGAGGAGCCCGAAATGAAGGAATTCCTCCAGGACGAGTATCAAGCCGCCAAGAAGGAGCGCGAGGCGCTGGAGGACGAGCTCCGCATCCTGCTCCTGCCCAAGGACCCCAACGACGGGAAGAACGTCATTGTGGAGATCCGCGGCGGCGTCGGCGGCGAGGAGAGCGCTCTGTTTGCCCACAGCCTGTTCCGGATGTACTCGATGTACGCGGCCTCCAAGGGCTGGACCGTAGAGCTGCTGAACTACAACGAAACGGAGCTCGGCGGCGTGAAGGAGGCCGACTTCGTGATCGACGGAGCCGGGGCCTACTCCCGAATGAAATTTGAATCCGGCGTCCACCGGGTACAGCGCGTGCCGGAGACCGAATCCGGCGGGCGTATCCACACCTCCACGGCCACCGTGGCCGTCCTGCCCGAGATGGAGGCCGCCGAGGTCGACATCCGCCCCGAGGACGTGGAGATGCAGGTCTACCGCTCCTCCGGCGCGGGCGGCCAGCACATCAACAAGACCTCCTCCGCGGTCCGTCTGATCCACAAGCCCACCGGCATCGTGGTGGCCTGCCAGGAGGAACGCTCCCAGTTCCAGAACCGCGAGAAGGCCATGAGCATGCTGGCCTCCAAGCTCTATGAGATCGAGCAGGAGCGGATCGAGGGCGAGGTCACCGGGGCGCGCCGCAGCCAGATCGGCTCCGGGATGCGCAACGAGAAGATACGCACCTACAACTTCCCCCAGGACCGGGTGACCGACCACCGGATCGGTCTGACCCTGCACAACATCCAGGGCTTCATGGACGGCAATCTGGACGCGATGATCGACGCGCTGACCAACGCGGCCCAGGCCGAAAAGCTGGGAAAGGGCGAGGAAGCGTAAATACACAAAGCAGAGGCTGTTATAGAATGGAAACGATCCTTCTCTCCACCGCGCATACGGATCTGGAGCGCGCGGCGGAGATCATCAAAAACGGCGGGCTGGTGGGGATCCCCACCGAGACCGTCTATGGACTGGGGGCCAACGGGCTGGACCCGGTTGCCGTGCGGCACATCTTCGAGGCCAAGGGCAGACCCCAGGACAATCCGCTGATCCTCCACGTCTCCGAGGCGGCGGAGCTTCCGCGCTACTGCCACGACATCCCCGACGCCGCCTGGACGCTGGCAGAACGGTTCTGGCCGGGGCCGCTGACGATGGTGCTCCCGGTGCGGCAGGACGTCGTTCCGTCACAGACCGTGGCCGGCCACGACACCGTGGCCATGCGCTGCCCGAAGAGCGACGCAACGCGGGAGCTGATCCGTCTGGCGGGAGTGCCGATCGCCGCACCCTCGGCCAATCTCTCCGGCAAGCCCTCCACCACGACGGCCCAGCACGTTCTGCACGATCTGGACGGGAAGATCGAGGCCGTCATCGACGGCGGCCCCTGCCAGGTCGGCGTGGAATCCACGATCATCGACCTGACCGTGACCCCGCCGCGTCTGCTCCGTCCGGGCGGCGTGACGCTGGAAGCGCTCCGGGAGATCCTCGGCGAGGTAGCCGTCGATTCGGCGGTCGTCGCCCCCGTGCCGCCCGGCACGCGGCCCAAGGCCCCGGGCATGAAATACAAGCACTACGCGCCGGCGGCCAGCGTCGTCATCGTGGCCGGAACGCGCGAGCACGCCGCGGCCTATATCCGCAGGCACTTCGTCCGGCCCAACGCGGTTTTGTGCTTTGAAGAAGAGCTTCCCCTGTACGAGGATCTGAATCCCACGGTTTACGGTTTCGAGGAGGACGTGGAATCCCTCTCGCACAACCTGTTCGCCGCCCTGCGCACCCTGGACCGCGCGGAGATCGGAACGATCTTCGCCCGCTGCCCGGAGGGAGGCGGTCTGGCGATGGCCGTGCAGAACCGTCTGCGCAAATCCGCGGGCTTCCACATCGTGGACGCCGACGCAGACTGCGGATCGGACCGCTCTGCGACCTCCGATCCGGACAGAAGGGGCGACTGAGATGTTCGTCATTGGGATCACCGGCCCGACCGGGGCCGGAAAGACGACGGCCCTGCGCGTATTGCAGTCCATGGGCGGCGAGGTCTTTGACTGCGACGCCGTCTATCACGAGCTGCTGAAGACCGACCGGGCCATGCTGGCCGAGATCGAGGCCGCCTTCCCCGGCTCCGTCGTGGACGGAAGACTGGACACGAAGCGGCTGGCTCCCCGGGTCTACGGGAAGCCGGAGGCCCTGGCCGAGCTCTCCGCCATCACCCACCCCTACGTGGCGCGGGCGGTCGCGGCGGGGATCGCCCGCTCGACGGCCCCCTTCGCCGTCATCGACGCGATCGCCCTGCTGGAAAGCGGTCTGGGCGAGACCTGCGATCTGACCGTGGCCGTGGTGGCCGACGAGGCGGTTCGCGTCCGCCGGCTGATGGCGCGCGACCGCGTCAGCGAGGAATTTGCGCGCGCCAGGATCGCCGCCCAGCACGGGGCGGACTGGTTCCGCGCGCGCGCCGATCTGGTGCTGGAAAACAACGGCACCGAGGCGGAGTTTTCCGCCGCCTGCCGCCGGGCCTTCGCCGGGCGGCTGCAAGCATGGGATCTGGGGGCATTCAACCCCACCGATATAGAAATAAGGAGGACACAACCCATGAGTGAAAGAACCGAAGAACTGCGCAAGGCCCTGCTGCGTGCGCCGAAAAACGGCTACGACCGCATCAACGCCGAGGAGCGCGCCGAGCTGGAGCGCTACTGCCGCGACTACATGAAGTTCATGGACGCCGCCAAGACCGAGCGCGAGGCCGTGAGCTACACCATCGAGAAGGCGGAGGACGCCGGCTTCGTGCCCTTCGTTCCCGGCATGGAGCTCAAGCCCGGCATGAAGATCTACCGCAACAACCGGGGCAAGAGCATCATCTTCGCCGTCATCGGCAAGGAGCACATTGACGACGGCGCGCAGATCGTGGCGTCCCACATCGACTCCCCCCGCATGGACATCAAGCCCAATCCCCTGTATGAGGACGCCGGGATGGCCTATCTGAAGACCCACTACTACGGCGGCATCAAGAAGTACCAGTGGACCACCATTCCCCTGTCCATCCACGGCATCGTGGCCAAGAAGGACGGCTCCGTGGTCACGGTCCGCATCGGCGACGAGCCCACCGACCCCTGCTTCATCGTCACCGACCTGCTGATCCACCTGTCCGCCGACCAGATGAAGAAGACCCTGGCCGAGGGCGTGACCGGTGAGAATCTGAACATTCTCTTCGGCAGCGAGCCCATCGCCGACGACGATGGCGCCGACCGCGTGAAGCTGGCCGTGATGCAGCTGCTCAACGAGAAGTACGGCATCATCGAGGAGGACTTCCTCTCCGCCGAGCTGACCATGGTGCCCGCGAGCCCCGCCCGCGAGATCGGTCTGGACCGCTCCCTGATCGGCGCCTACGGCCACGACGACCGCGTCTGCGCCTGGGCCTCCTTCGAGCCCCTGCTGACCATGGACACCCCGCGCCACACTGCGGTCTGCGTCCTGGCCGACAAGGAGGAGATCGGCTCCGTCGGCGTTTCCGGCATGCAGAGCCAGTTCTTCGAGACCTTCATGGCCGACATCTGCGAGTGCCAGCAGGGCAGCCTGCGCCGCTGCCTGGAGCGCTCCTTCTGCCTGAGCTGCGACGTCTCCAACGCCTTTGACCCGATCTACGCCGAGACCTGCGACCGCCGCAACAACTCCCAGGTCAACTACGGCATCGCCCTCTGCAAGTACACCGGCTCCCGCGGCAAGGGCGGCTGCTCCGACGCCGCCGGCGAGGTCATGGGCCGGATCCGCAAGCTCTTTGACGACAACGGCGTCGTCTGGCAGACTGCCGAGCTCGGCAAGGTGGACCAGGGCGGCGGCGGCACCGTGGCTGCCTACATGGCCAACCGCAACATCGACACCCTCGACGCCGGCGTGCCCGTGCTTTCCATGCACGCCCCGATGGAGGTCGTCTCCAAGCTCGACTGCTACATGACCATGAAGGGCATGAAGGCAGTCTACAATGACTGATCTGAAAACCGGGACCGCGCAGGAGCAGAAGCTCCTGCGCCTGGTCCGGATCCAGACCCTTCTGATCGCCCTGCTGCTGGTGGGCCTGTCGGTCTTTGTGGTGCTGACGGCCCGGTCCTTGAACCGGATGGATCGGAGCATCGACCTGGTGGAGCAGGACCTGGCAGCCATGGACATGGACCGGATCAACGAGGCCGTCACCGCCCTGACCAACGCCGCCAACCGGCTCAGTGGGGTGGATCTCGATGAACTCAACGGGGCCGTGAGCGCCCTCAAGGAGGCCGCGACCCAGCTCTCGGCCGTGGACGTGGAGGGCCTGAACCAGACGATCGCCTCCCTGGAGGGGGCAGCCGACGCGCTGGCCGCGGTGGACGTCAAGTCGCTGAACACCGCGATCGCCTCCCTGGGCCAGGCCGCAGACACCCTCAAGGGACTGGACATCGATTCGCTGAACGGGATCATCTCGTCGCTGGATCAGACCATTCAGAGCCTGAACCGCGTGAGCGATACGCTCAAATCCGCGGTGGACGGCATCAAGGGAATTTTCGGATAACCACCGGGGGCCGCCCCGGAACGGACCGACGCATGCAACGACAAGGAGGAAGCGCAATTGTCCAAACACAAGCCGAACGCAGCGCACGACGCCGCCGGACAGAGACCGCAGACGCGGTCCTTGACCTGGCGGGCCTTTGGTCTGCGCATGTCGGTCTTTCTTTTCGCCTGTGTCTATCTGGAGCTGGGTCTGCAGCTCCTGGTCTTCGGCGCGGCGGAGGGCAGCTTCCTCATGCCGCTGCTGGCCGGTCTGTGCCTGGCGGCCCTGCTGGGCTGGATTGCCGTCCTGCTGCCCCCGATTCCCAGGCGCATCTTCACCCTGGTCCTGATCGCTGCCCTGACCCTCCTGGCCGAGGTGCAGCTGGTCTACCACGCGATCTTCGGCAATCTGATGCCCCTGAATCTGGCCCGGATGGGCGGCGAGGCCGTGGGCAACTTCACGAGCCAGACCCTGGCCGCCATCCGGCAAAACCTGGGTCCGGTCCTGCTCCTGCTCCTGCCGCTGGTCGGCACGGTGATCGGCATGCTCGTCTTCCGCGCGCCGGGCCGGGTCCGGATGGGCCGTCCCCAGCGGCTCTGCGCGGCGGCATTGCTGATCTTTTTCGTCCTCGGGACCGCAGGCTTCCTCTATGGGACCCGGAACCGGGCGAATTCGGCCTGGTCGGTGATCCGGAATCCCTCGGCCTCCACCGATCTGAGCTACCGGCGTCTCGGCATGACGGCCACGACCCTGCTCGAGGCCCGCTCCATGCTCTTCGGCGGCGGGGAGGACGCGCTGATCCACGATCCCACCGGCGGCGGGACCTATCCGGCGGCGGAATACAACGTCAGCCCCGGCCTGGACTTTTCGGCGCTGGCGGAGGCAGCCGAGGATGAGACGCTCCGGGAGCTCGACGACTACTTTGCCGACGCCGTGCCCACCCGGAAAAATCAATACACCGGGATGCTCAAGGGCTGCAACGTGATCTCCATCTGCGCGGAATCCTTCTCCCCCCTGCTGGTCTCTCCGGAGCTGACACCGACCCTCTACCGGATGACCCACCACGGCTTCATCTTTGAGAACTACTACGGCTCGTTCCAGTCCGTGACCACCAACGGCGAATACACCATGTGCATGGGGCTCTACCCGGATCTTTCCCGGCAGAAGACCACGGCCAGCTTCAAGGTCTCCATCGGCCACTATCTGCCCTTCTGCCTGGGCAACGCCCTGCGGGCCGAGGGCTATCAGACCTACGCCTATCACAACTACATGGGCACCTTCTACAACCGGGTCCAGACCCACCCCAACATGGGCTACGACTTCCGGGCCCTGGGCTGCGGACTGGAGCTGCCCTACGCCTGGCCCGCCTCGGACGAGGATATGATGAAGGCCACCGTGGACGACTATCTCTCCGCCGACCGGCCCTTCCACGCCTACTATATGACCATGAGCGGTCACTACAAGTACGACTGGGAGAACGATATGAGCGAAAAGCACCGCGCCGAGGTGGAGGCTCTGCCCTACTCCGACACGGTGAAGGCCTATCTGGCCTGCAATCTGGAGCTGGAAAACGCCCTGACCTATCTGGAGCAGCGGCTCACCGAGGCGGGCGTGGCCGACCGGACGCTGATCGTCCTGACCAACGACCACTACCCCTACGGGCTGAGCCGGGACGAGTACGACGAGCTGGCGGGCCGGGCCATCGACCCGGTCTTTGAGAAGTACCGCAACAGCTTCCTCTGCTATCTGCCCGGCGTGGACGTGACGGTCCCCGCCTACTGCTCCACGGCGGACGTGCTGCCCACGGTGCTGAATCTGCTGGGGGTGGAGTACGACTCCCGGCTGCTGGCCGGCGTGGACGTACTGGCCGAGGGCGAGCATCTGGCCGTCCTCGCGGACGGGAGCTTCCTGACCGACACGCTGCGCTATGACGCCTCCACCGGGACCGCACAGACCGACGACGGCAGCCCCGTGGACGAGCAGCGGCTGGAGCATCTGAAGGTCCTGGTGCATAATCGCTTCCTGATCTCCACCCAGATCCTCTACTCCGATTATTACGCCCACGCCTACGGCAGGCAGTCCGGGGCAGCGAACCGGACCGAGCCGGTCTACCAGGACGTCCGGGCCACCTCCATGCAGGACATGGTCCAGCGCATCGTGGCCCTGGGTCTGATCGACCCCCGGGGCGAGGACGTCTTCGGCGCAGATGAGGCCGCCTCACTGGGCGAGACGGTGGACGTGCTCTACCGGATGGCGGATTCCCCCGAGCCGGGCTCCGACTGCCCGGCGGAATACGACGGCGGCCCGGACTTCGGCCCGGAGCACCGCTGGTACCGGGCGATCTGCTGGGCCTTTGAGGCCGGGATCCTTCGCACCGAAGACGCCCCCGCCGGGGCCGACACCGGGATCACCTCCCACGAGCTGGTGCGGCTGTGCTGGCGGGCTCTGCCGGTCTTCGGCAAGGAGGCCGCCCTGACCCAGGCCCAGGAGGCCGAGGTGACCGAGGCCATGGCGCGTTATCCGCACCTGGACGCCGAGCTCCACGCGGCCATCCGCTACTTCTTCGATACCGGCGTCTATGTGGGCAGCGGGGCAAAGATCGACGCACTGCTGGCTGCAGAGGGCGAGGCCCTCACCCGGGAGCGTCTGGCCGTGTTGATGTACAAGGTCTACCTCTATTTCGTCGGATAAGGGTTCGGAACAAGCATGAGGCAAGGAGGCACAAGCTCTGATGAATTCACCACAACACAACGGCCGCGCCCGCGCGGCCACCAAAGAGAAGCGGTCCCGGCTTTGGGTCCTGCCGCTCGTCCTGATCCTGGCAGCCGCTGTCCTGGTCACCTTCCTGGTGCTGCAGGGCCGTGGGCCGGAGGCAGTGGCCGAGAAGTATCTGGACGCGGAGTTTCGCTACGATCTGCGCGGGCTGATCGACTACAGCGCCTACAATTTTGCCGAAGCGGAATTCGGCGTCCCGGATGAGGCCGCGCTGGTCCAATGGGCCCAGCAGACGCTGGACGACGATGAGATCAACAGCTTTTCGGATCTCCGGCGCTACTATATGAAGCAGGCCAAGTCGAAGATCGACAACACGGAATACAGCCTGGAGGTCCTGGGCAGCCGCAGCGTGCCCGCCTCGGAATGGGCCTCCCGCATTGCCGACTTCGGCGGCGGCGAATCCTTCCGCGGCGTCCGTGCGGAGGACATCGAGCAGATGACGGAGGTCACGGTCCTGGCCCACGTGGTCACCTCTGACTCCGACGAGACCCACGAGCTTGCGGTCTGCGTGATCAAGCAAAAGGGCAAATGGGGCGTTCTCTGCTACGAAACCCGCTCCTGAGCGCGATCGGGAGAAGGGCGGCACGCGGCTTGGGCTGCATGCCGCCCTTAACGTAACAGTTCAGCCCCAAGTCCTGCGGCTGAATGGAGCACGCACACGTCGGCAGCCTGCCCCTCCACCGCTTCGCGGTCCCCCTCCCCTTGTCAGGGGAGGTTTCGTCCCTGATCCCTGGTCACCAGGCAATCGGAGCCGTAGGGCGGCCTGACCCAAGGCCGCCGCACTG
>CAMHMK010000049.1 GCA_946186225.1 uncultured Clostridia bacterium | reverse complement strand
TCCTCGCCAAGAACACCGCGGTACATTATAAGGATTACAAGATCAACATCGTCGATACCCCGGGCCACGCCGACTTCGGCGGCGAGGTGGAGCGCATCCTGAAGATGGTCAACGGCGTCGTCCTGCTGGTGGACGCGGCCGAGGGCCCGATGCCCCAGACCCGCTTCGTCCTGCAGAAGGCGCTCGAGCTCGGCCACAAGGTCATCGTGGTCGTCAACAAGATCGACCGTCCCGACGCCCGCATCGAGGCTGTCATGGACGAGGTTCTGGAGCTCCTGCTCGACCTGGACGCCACCGAGGAGCAGTTCGACTCCCCGACCATTTTCTGCTCGGCCCGCCAGGGCATCTCTGCCTACGGCCCCCACGAGATGGGTAAGGACCTGGTCCCGCTGTTCGAGACCATCGTCAACTACATCCCGGCCCCCGAGGGCGACGCCGCCGGCCCCATGCAGATGCTGGTTTCCAGTCTGGACTACAACGACTACGTGGGCCGGATCTGCATCGGCCGCATCGAGCGCGGCACGATCCGCCAGAATCAGGAGGTTGCCATCTGCGACTACCACGACCCCTCCGTCCAGGAAAAGGGTAAGATCGTGGCCCTCTACGCCTTCGACGGTCTGAACCGCGTGCCGATCCAGGAGGCCTCTGCCGGTGAGATCGTTGCCTTCTCCGGCATTGCCGACATCACCATCGGCCGCACCGTCTGCGACCCGCTGACCGTGGAGCCTCTGCCCTTTGTCAAGATCAGCGACCCGACCATCGAAATGACCTTCGCGGTCAACGATTCTCCCTTCGCCGGGCGCGAGGGCAAGTACGTCACCTCCCGCAACCTCAAGGACCGTCTCGAGCGCGAGCTGCTCAAGGACGTTTCTCTCCGGGTCTCCGCCCAGGGCACCGACGCCTTCAACGTGGCCGGCCGCGGCGAGATGCACCTGTCCATCCTGATCGAGACCATGCGCCGCGAGGGCTATGAGTTCTCGGTCTCCACCCCCCGTGTCCTGCTCAAGACCGTGGACGGCGTCAAGTGCGAGCCCATCGAGCGGATGGTCGCGGACGTGCCGGAAAACGCCGTCGGCGCCGTGATCGAGAAGATCGGCCAGCGCAAGGGAGACCTGTCCTCCATGACCCCCATGGGCAGCCGCTACCGCCTGGAATTCCTGGTCCCGTCGCGCGGCCTGTTCGGCTACCGCAGCGAGTTTTTGACCGATACCCACGGCGAGGGCGTCATGTCCTCCGTCCTCGATTCCTACGCTCCGGTCAAGGGTGAGATCGAGCGCCGCAAGACCGGCTCCCTGGTCGCCTCCGAGACCGGCGACACCACGGCCTACGGCATTGGCGGCATTCAGGACCGCGGCTACATGTTCATCGGGCCGGGCGTGCCGGTCTACGGCGGCATGATCGTGGGCGCCTGCAACCGCAACGAGGACATGGCGGTGAATGTCTGCAAGAAGAAGCAGCTCACCAACATGCGCGCCGCGGGCTCGGATGAAGCCATCCGCCTGACCCCGCCCCGCGTGCTGTCGCTGGAGCAATGCCTGGAGTATCTGGCCGACGACGAGCTTCTGGAGGTCACACCCAAGAACCTCCGCATGCGCAAGCGCATCCTGGACCACAGCCAGCGCATGCGCGAGCTGATGAAGAAGCGCAGCGCCGAAAAATAAGGGCCCTAGCCCCCGGAGGATCGTCCTCCGGGGGCATGCATTTGCCGCGGATTTCACAAAAATTCACTTTACAAATCCAGCTTCCCATGATATGATAAACAGGTATGATGGGTTGTGCGTGCCTGCGCGGCCGGATACGCAGTTTTCGGAATGGAAAGGTTGGTATTCGCTTCATGAAGGAAAAGAAAGAAATGAAGACCGCGCGCAAGCCGGAGCCCAAGTTCTGGCAATCCGTGGTCGTCCTGCTCATCACCGTGGCGATCATTGCGCTCGCTCTGCTGGTGGAAAAGGTCGGCAACGTGCATGCCGCGCTCTTCCTGGCTGCCTGCGTTGCAGTCGTTGCGGCCATGCTGATCGGCTTCAAGTGGTCCGATCTGGAAAAAATGATGATCGACGGCATCAGCAGATCCCTGCAGTCGATCATGATTCTCCTGGTCATCGGCATGATGATCGGCATCTGGATGCTCTCCGGCGTCGTTCCCGCCATGATCTTCTACGGACTCAAGATCATGCGTCCCGCCTTCTTCCTGGCGGCCGTCATGGTCATCTGCTCCATCTCGTCGATTGCCACCGGCTCCTCCTGGGGCACGGCGGCCTCCATGGGCATTGCCTTCCTGGGCATCTCCCACGGCCTGGGCATCAACCCTGCCATCACGGCCGGTGCCGTCATGTCCGGCGCCTACTTCGGCGATAAGATGTCCCCCCTGTCCGATACCACGAACCTGGCCCCTGCAATGGCCGGCACGGACGTTATGACCCACGTCAAGTTCATGCTGATCCCCACGGGCGTCACCTACGTCGTTACCCTGGCGATCTTCGCTCTGATGCCCCTGGTGGCCCATCTGGTTCCGGGCTTCCACAAGGTGCTCTACACCGGCGCGGTCTCCGGCGCGGGCGACATGAGCGTTGCCAACGCCCTGGGCGAGGCCATTTTGGAGAACTTCAACATCAACCCCCTGCTGATGCTGCCTCCCTTCGTGGTCATTCTCGCCATTGCCTTCAAGATCCCTGCCATCCCCGGCCTGACCCTGGGCATCTTCTCCGGCGCTCTGCTGGGCGTGATTTTCCAGGACGGCATCAGCTTCGGCATCCTCATCGACGCCTGCTACGACGGCTACGCCCTGAACGAGGGCTACGCCTACGCCTCCACAATCTACTCTGCTGACGTGGTCAACACGGTCAACGCGGCGGTCCAGGAGCTCCTGGGCGGCGGCGGCATCGGCAACATGGGCAGCACCATCGCCCTGATCATCATCGCCATGATGTATGGCGGCGTGATGGAAGGCACCGGCATGCTGAGCAAGTTTGTCGAAAAGCTCAAGAAGATCGTCAGGAGCCCCGCCTCCCTGGTTACCGTCACCGAGGGCACCTGCATTTTCTCCAACGTGGCCATGCCTGACCAGTACGTCTCCATCATCATCGGCGGCCGCATGTACGCCGAGGACTTCCAGAAGATGGAGCTCTATCCTGCGGCTCTGTCCAACGCCCTGGAAAGCTCCGCCACCGTGACCTCGGCTCTCGTGCCCTGGAACACCTGCGGCGCCTACATGCAGACCACTCTGGGTATGCCCATCTGGGGTGCCGGCGGCTTCGGCCCCTGGGCGATCTTCAACTGGCTGATGCCGGTGATGAACGTCATTCTGGCCTTTATGGGTATCTCCGTTGCCGACAAGGACTGCGTCAGACTGAACAAAAAGAAGAAGCTGGCCAAAAAGGCGACCCGCGTCTGACCCGCACACATAATAATATAGCAACGACCAGGCCTTCCGGCATCCCCGGGAGGCCTGGTTTTTACACCTCGAATCGCGATAGCGAATATACAGAATTTCTATACGCCACCGGTTTCCGCGTGTGCTGATTGGTCAGATTGCACGAAAAAATCCAGGCGCTCAGGGCCTGCAGGTCTTGACTTTTGGCCGTTTTCGTGGTTTAATAGAGAGTACCAAATCAGTCCCATCTGCGCCTGTGCGCCGGTCTGAACCCAGTCTGTATATTGTGCGCCGCTCGCTGCGCTCGATATAAATCTTTATCAAAGGAGAAATGACTATGAAGAACGCACCTTTGTACCGCCGCATTCTTTCGGTAGCGCTGGTCATTGCGATGATCGCTTCCTTCATGATTCCCGCTGCAAGCGCGAAGGATGCACCGTCCGAGAACCAGACCCAGGTCGAACTCGGCCTGGAACCGATGGATCCGGGTACACTGGAAACTCAGAAGCTGAATCCGGTTTCTGAGGACACCTCCGTCAAGCAGGAAGACCATGCGCTGACAGACGTGGTTCGTGTTTCCATCGTTCTGAACAAGGCCTCCACTCTGGATGCCGGCTTCAAGGCGGAAGGAATTGCGAACAACGCTTCGGCCAAGGCCTACCGTGAGGGTCTGCTTGCTGAACAGAAGGCAATGACTGCCGCGATCGAAAAGAAGCTCGGCAGCAAGCTGGATGTCAAGTGGAACATGACCCTGGCGGCCAACTTCATCTCCGCGAATGTTCTCTACGGCCAGATCGACACCATCAAGGCGATCCCGGGCGTCAAGGACGTCGTCCTGGAGAACCGCTACGAGCCGCAGGAAGGTGCCGAGGAGGGCGATGAGCCCAACAACGGCGCTGCCTCCTACATGATCGGTTCCAACATCACCTGGGCCAACGGCTACACCGGCGCCGGCAGCAAGGTTGCTGTCATCGACACCGGCGCCGACAGCGAGCACCAGTCCTTCTCCGGCGAAGGCCTCGAGTACGCGTTCGCCAAGACCGCAGAAGAAAAGGGCATGACCTACGACGAGTACGTGGCCACCCTGAACCTCCTGACCCCCGAAGCCATCGAGGCCGTCAAGGATCAGCTGAACGCCAACATCGGCTCCGGCGAGGCTGCCTACCGCAACACCAAGATCGGCTACGGCTACAACTACGTTGACAAGACCGTCAGCTACATCGAGCACAACAACGACAGCCAGGGCGAGCACGGCTCCCACGTCTCCGGCATTGCCACTGCCAACCGCTTCATCAAAGTCGGCGACGAGTTCAAGCCTGCTCTGGAAGCTGTCGGCACCCAGGGCGTCGCGCCCGACGCACAGCTGGTTGTCATGAAGGTCTTCGGTCAGGGCGGCGGCGCTTACGATTCCGACTACATGGTCGCCATCGAGGACGCCATCATCCTGGGCTGCGATTCCGCCAACCTGTCTCTGGGCTCCGGCTCCGCCGGCTTCAGCTTCTCCGGCACCTATGAGAACGTCATGAACAAGCTCGTTGAGAACGGCCTTGTCGTGGCGATGTCCGCCGGCAACAGCTATGGCTGGTATGACACCCCCTACAACACCAACATGTACCCCTACCTGTACGCCGAGGACATGAACTATGCCACCGGCGGCAGCCCCGGCTCCTTCACCAACTCCCTGACGGTTGCCTCTGTTGACAACCAGGGCCAGACCGGCATGCCCCTGATCTTCGGCGATCTCCATGTGTTCTACTCCGAGACCTCCGGCTACGGCAACGACCCCATCTCCACCCTGGCCGGCCAGGAGCTTGAGTACGTCTACTTTGACAACTTCGGCGCCGACGGCGACGGCAACTCCCAGCTCGCTCCCTACGCCGACGCCATTGCCGGCAAGGTCGTTCTCTGCTCCCGCGGCACTTCCTCCTTCTATCAGAAGGTCAACGCCGCTGCCGAGGCCGGCGCTGTGGCCTGCATCATCTACAACAACCAGGCCGGCGTCATCAACATGAACCTGACCGGTGTCACCACCAACATCCCCGCTGTCTCCATCACGCAGGCCGACGGCCTCGCCATCAAGGCCCAGTCCGAGGCTGTCACCGCGGAAGACGGCACGGTCTACTACACCGGCAGCGTTTCCGTTGCCGACGCGCTCGAGGTCCAGGTGCCTGAGGTTTCCGACACGGTCACCGTTTCCGCCTTCTCCTCCTGGGGCACTCCCGGCACCATGGTCCTGAAGCCCGAGATCCTGGCTCCCGGCGGTTCCATCTACTCCGTCAACGGCCTGAACAGCGAGGGCGGCGGTCATGACAAGTACGAGGTCATGTCCGGTACCTCCATGGCTTCTCCGCAGGTTGCCGGTATGGCTGCCGTTATGGGTCAGTACATCCGCGACAACAACCTGGTTGAGAAGACCGGCCTGACGACCCGTCAGCTCACCAACTCCCTGCTGATGTCCACCGCGCATCCCGTCTATGACGCGGACGGCAACTACTGGCCCGTGATCCGCGTTGGTGCAGGTCTCGGCAATGTGGCGGACGCCACCGCCGCCCAGTCCTACATCCTGATGGACGAGGAAGCCACCATGTTCCCCGACTCCGCGAAAGACGGCAAGGTCAAGGCTGAGCTGGGCGACGATCCCGACTACACCGGCGAATACACCTATTCCTTCACGCTTTATCCCATGGAAGGCACCAAGGAGTTCACCCTGCGCACCGACATCTTCACCCAGTGGCTGGCCGGCAACGGCGGCTACGGCATGCTGCAGGACCAGGGCACCGTTCTCCTGGGCTCCGATACCACCTATGAGATCAACGGCGAGACCTTCGAGGACAGCTATGAGCTCGAGGCCGACGTGAACATGGACGGCGAGACCAACGAAGCCGACGCCCAGGCCATCCTGGACCACATTGTCGGCGCTGAGGCCGAAGACGCCAAGTTCGACGATAAGGCTGCCGACGTCAACGGCGACGATGCCATCACCTCCTACGACGCCAAGCTCATCCTCGAGAGCGCGCAGACTCCCACCGTCACCATCACCGAGCCCACCAAGGTCACTGTGCATATTGCCATTGATCCCGGTGATATGGCTTTCATGCTGAACTACTGCACCAAGGGCTTCTATGTCCAGGGCTACACCTATGTTGACCCCGTGGCTGACGAGGAAGGCGCGATGGACGTTGTCCACTCCATCCCCATCTTCGGCTTCTGCGGTTCCTGGACCGATCCTGCTATGCTGGACCGCACCTCCGTCATTGACGAGGCCTACGGCACCGGCAAGCTGCCCTACATGAACAACGCCAACATCAACTTCATGACCGTGAAGAACGCGGCCGGCGAAACCGTCACCTACATGGGCAACCCCTACATGGTGGAGGAGATGTTCCCTGCCGATCGTCTGGCCATGAACAGCGAAGACACCATCCAGGCCTTCAACTACCTGAACATCCGTAACGTTGGCACGCTGGGCTTCGCCATGATGGACAAGAGTGGCGAGGTCATCTACGCCACCGCCACCGGCACCCAGAAGTTCGCTCCTTACTACTACGTCAACGGCGGCTCCTGGCAGCTGACCAGCTCTGCCAACTTCAACGTGGGCAAGAAGCTGAGCTCCGCCGGCGTGAAGGAAGGCGACGTTGTCACCGTGGCCTTCTATGCCCTGCCTGAGTACTACGCCGTGATGAACGCCAAGCTCAACGGCGCGGTCGCCACCTCCGGCAGCCTGGATACCAACGGCCTGAAGAACGTCCTTGAGGCCGGCATCGTGGGCGAGGGCGCCGAAATCGGCTACACCGTGACCATCGACGATACCGCTCCTGTGGTCAAGGGCGCTCTGCAGGACCTGATCACCGGCAATATCGTGGTCAAGGCGCAGGACAACAACTACATTGCTTACGTTGCCATCACCAATAAGAACGGCAGCCAGGTCTTCTTCGAGACCGTTCCCGAGCAGAAGGAGCCCGGCGAAGAGATCGAAGTGCCTCTGGATCTCGAGGGCGTTGAGCTGCCCAAGGACGTCGTCCTTCTGGTTGGCGACTACGCCGGCAACGAGGTTGCCTTCAAGGTCAACCTGGGCGGCAACGGCGGCGGTCAGGACGATTCCCTGAACGGCCAGATGTTCGGCTTCGTGCCCGCCGGCTCCACCTACGGCCCCGGCACCGGCAACCGTATGTGGACCATCGATCCCGCTACTGCCAGTGTGACCACCAGCTCCTACACCGGCGTTGAGAACTACGCCAACGTGGACTTCACTGTCACCGCGGCTGAGTTCGTGGACGGCTATGTCTTCATGGCTGCCGACGACGGCTGGTTCTACGTTGCTCCCATTGACGCCATGAGCGAGGCTTCCATGGTCGGCAAGTACGGCGACACCGTGGAGAAGATCTACGACATGGCCTACCGCTACAGAGACGACAATATGTACGTCCTGGGCAGCGACAACACCATCTATAAGATGGACATCATCACCGGCGAGCTGACCCCCGCTTATGCGCTGACGCTCCCCGACACCACCGGCACCTCCGCTGCTGCCAACCGTCTCGCCATTGACGACGATGGCATCTTCTGGATCGGCAACTACGGCGGCACCTCCACCGCCAAGCTCTTCAAGCTCGAGCTTGTGGAAGAAGAGGAAGAGACCCCCGCCGGCGAGCTGCCCGAGGGCGTGATTGCTGGCTGGTACTTCGAGAATGACGCCTCTGTTGCCGACTGGACCCTGATCGACGGCAACGGCGACGGCGAAACCTTCACCCGCATGACCGGCAGTGCCCACACCGGCGATGGCCATCTCAGCAACCACTGGGCCACCCCCGCTCCCGACGACTACGCGGTCACCCCCGCCATCGACCTGACCAACGCCACCGAGGCCACCTTCTCCGCCTGGATCAGAAGCCGTTCCACCGGCTCCTTCCAGGAGTACTTCGAGGTCTATGTGGGCACCTCTGCGGATCCCGCTGAGATGACCAAGGCCATCGAAAAGACTGCTGCGCCTCTTGGCACCTACACCAACTACACCGTTGATCTGACCGAGTATCTGGGCCAGACCGTCTACGTGGCGATCCACCATCTGGACAGCGACGATATGTACTATCTGGATGTCGACGACGTCGAGATCCAGGGTGAGCTGGCAGCTGCTGAGGAACCCGGCGAGCCCGAGCCCGTCGAGACTCCCGTTGTCGAGCCCGAGCTGGTTGGCGTTATGGGCACTCCCTACAACTACAGCAACGGCGGCGCCTTTGCCTGGGATCACCACAAGGACGTCCTGTACCTGGTCACCAACTACAACGCCACCAACGACACCGACCATCACCTGTGGACGGTTGACACCGCCACCGGTAAGGCCACCAAGACCAACAGCAACTCCAACCTGCGCGGCTCTGTCCGCGGCCTGTTCGTGGTTCCCGGCAGACCCTCTGCCATCGAGCCCGCCACCGAAGCTGCCCAGCTGATCGTGGAGCCCGAGACCCTCGAGCTGCTCAGAGGCCAGACCGCTGAGCTGAAGGTCGCCGTTCTGCCCTGGACCCTGGAGGACAAGGACGTGACCTTCGAGTCCGCCGATCCCACCATCGCCTCCGTGAAGGACGGTGTTGTCACCGGCGAGAACGTGGGCGAGACCACCATCACCGTTACCACCGTTGCCGAGCCGCACCTGACCTTTGAGGTCACCGTGATCGTTTCCCTGCCGCCCGCGGCTGAACTCCGCGGCGTCATCTGGGACGAGAACGGCAAGGGCCAGGCCTCCGTCTTCAACTCCAACGCCACCGCTGATTGGGAAGCCATCTCCGTGGTTGGCCAGCTCCGCTGGGGCGCTCTGGTGGGCGACACCGTTTACGGCTCCACCGACGACACCATGTATGCCTTCGACGCTGACACCTACGAGGTCACTCAGCTGGGCGGCATCGTCTCCATGTGGATCCCGTCCGACGCGGAAGAGCTGCCGCAGGACTACATAGATGCCTTCGCCGAACTGGGCGCCAACGTCGGCCCCGTCATCGGCCCGAACAACAACGGCACCTACCTGACCATGCTGGATCCCGAAGCCGGCAGCCTGATCTACTTCGACTTCTCCGACACCTTCGGCTCCGATCCCATGGCCCTGATCACCTTCCACCATCGTGAGGATTACGAGTACATCGACTGGAACACCTTCTCCTACGTCACCGACCCCGACTGCGCGGTCTACTACATGATGACCGAGAGCGGCGCCCTGTACAGCCTGCTCCTGACCCATGACGGCAGCGCGGTTCCCACCAAGATTGCCGACACCGGTCTGGATCTGACGGGCGTGGCCGACGCCACCAACTCCGTCTGGGGCTCCATGAAGTACGACGAGAAGAACGACTTCCTCTATGTCTCCCTCTACAACGGCAATGGCGACTTTGCTTACCTCTACGCCATTGACGCCAGCGATCCTACCCGCATGAGCTGCACCGGCGACTTCAACGAGTCTGTGTGGCCCGTCACCGGCCTGTACGAGTATGAGCCTCTGACCGATCTGTTCATGAGCGTCAATCCCACCGAGCTGGAGCTCTTCGAGACCCAGACCGCTGAGATCAACGTCAAGATCAAGATGGGCGAGACCAACGAGTACACCGCTGAGATTGCCGATCCCACCATCTGCTCCTTCGAGGACGGCGTTGTCACCGGTCTGAAGGAAGGCGAGACCGACATCACCATCACCACCGTGGACGCCAACGCCGAAGGCGAACAGCTGAGCGAGACCGTCCATGTGACTGTCAAGGGTCTGCTGGCGCTGGATCTGACCGTCAAGGGCCAGGTCACCGACGCCAAGGGCGCCCGCTTCACCTCCATCCTGCTGGACGGCCCCACCGCCGCTGCCAGAGGCAAGGCTGCCCCGTTTGACGTCAAGTCCGGCGCCCGTGTCGGCGACATCTACCTGGCTGCTGATGAGACCCAGATCGTGGCCCTGGATCCCGAGACCTTCGAGCCTGTGGATACCTTCAACCCCGATCCCGCCGGCTACTTCAGCCAGCATCCCGCCATGGATATCGCCAACTATCCGTACTTCATCAATGCGGACGGCGAGTACGATACCTCCAAGGCACTGTTCACCACCAACCTGGGCTGGATTGTCAAGCCCGACTACTACGGCTGGAATCTGAGCTCCATCCTGCCCGACATGGCTGCCATTGCCTTCTGCGGCACCGACGAGGACGACGACGGCAACGGCCTGTACATCTACTACCTGCTCACCACCGCAGGCGCTCTGTACGAGCTGGATGTCAACTACGCCGCCGGCTCCCTGAGCTACGGCAAGCTGCTCGACACCGGCATCACCGTGGAGGATCAGTCCGCGCTGTCCATGACCTTCGTTGCGGATGCTTCGCTCAGCTACAACGACGGCATGGCGCAGACCTATGGTCTGGTCATTGCCAACAACGAAGACAAGACCCTGTGGTTCATCGACTTCCAGACCGGCGAGATCGGCATGGTCGGCACTCTGGAGGCGGACAACGTCTCCGGCCTGTACGGCTACTACGACGAGCTGGTTGCCGTGGACGAAGAGCCCGATCCGCAGCCCTACCCCGTCGGCGACTCCTTCGTGAAGTTTGACTTCGAAGAGGATCCCACCGATTGGATCTTCTACGACGACGATGGCGACGGCTACAAGTGGGCCTGGAACCACAACATTTCCTCCTGGTATGCTGCTGACGGTCAGCCCGACTACGACACCATGGCCTACGAAGGCACCGGCTGCCTGATGTCCGGCTCCTACCTCAACACCGCCGGCGTTCTGACTCCCGACAACTGGGCCTACAGCCCGGTGATCGACCTGACCGAGGTTGAGGGCGAGGCGATCCTGACCTTCTGGGCCAAGAGCATCGACCCCGACTACCCCGAGAACTTCGCCGTGTACGTCCAGGTCTCCGGCGCTGAGACCCCCGTCAAGGTGATGGACGACACCACCACCAAGGCTGACTACACTCAGTACAGCATCGACCTGTCCGACTACGTCGGCAAGAAGATCAGCATCGGCTTCCGTAACTACAACGTCACCGATCAGTTCCTGATGGCCCTCGATTCCGTCGAGGTTCTGACCAACGTCGAGTGGGTCATGCCCGAGAACGTTGTGGATCCTTATCAGGCGAAGGATGCTTCCGCGCTGCACGTTGCTCTTGGCGACGGCGTCTGCAGAGCCGACGCTGTCATCGCCCCCGCTGAGATCGAAATGACCAAGCTGGGCGAGACCACCAACGCTGTCGTGGGCGGCACCAACGCTGTCAAGGGCGGCTCCACCGCTGTCCGCGCCATCCTGGAAGAGGAAGTCGCGACTGTCGAAGGCGACACCGTGACCATCCAGCTCACCGAGGATGCCGCGACCTCCAACGGCGTGTTCACCGTCGAATGGGATCCCGAGATCCTGACCTTCGCGTCCTGCGAGTCCATCCTGCCCTACCATGCCTACACTGCGGAAGAGGGCAAGCTCACCTTCGCCTATGCGAACGCCACTGAGCTGGCCGCCAACGCTGTGCTCGGCACGCTGACCTTCACCAAGAACGCTGAGACCGAAGCCACCGAGACCGACGTCGTCGTCAAGACGACCGAGCGTAACGCTGACGCGGTCGAAGAGACTGCTACCATCCACATCGAGCTCGGCTGCAACCACGTTCCCGCTGAGGCTGTCAAGGAGAACGAGAAGGCCGCTACCTGCACCGAAGCCGGCAGCTACGACTCCGTCGTCTACTGCTCCGTCTGCGGTGAGGAACTCAGCCGCGAGACCGTCGAGGTCGAGGCCCTTGGCCACGACTGGGGCGAGTACGAAGTCACCAAGCCCGCCACCTGCACCGAGGCCGGCGAGGGGACCCGCACCTGCGCTCGCTGCGGCGAGACCGAGACCCGTCCGATCGAAGCGACCGGTCATACTCCCGCTGAGGCTGTCAAGGAGAACGAGAAGGCTGCTACCTGCACTGAGGTCGGCGGTTACGACATGGTCGTCTACTGCTCCGTCTGCGGTGAGGAACTCAGCCGCGAGCACACCGAGATCCCCGCGATCGGCCACACCCCGGCTGAGGCTGTCAAGGAGAACGAGAAGGCTGCTACCTGCACTGAGGCCGGCGGTTACGACATGGTCGTCTACTGCTCCGTCTGCAAGGCGGAAATCA
>CAMHMK010000048.1 GCA_946186225.1 uncultured Clostridia bacterium | reverse complement strand
GTTTGTCAGACGGTCATAGGCGGCCGCCAGGGATTCATAGGCCATCTGCCCCTCCACATAGTTAGTTTATATGCTTGCATAAATCACCACCGTCCGCCGCAGGGGTGGACGGTGGATGAATGCTGCAATCAATGAATCCGGGAATAGCAGTCCAGGATCGTCTGGGCGTCGATCTCGTCGCCGAACAGCGTAATCGTGTTCGTTGCGTAATAGTCCTCTGACGCCTCGCGGTCAAAGAACTGATACATCTCGATGGAAGAGCCGTTAACCTCAATGTCCAGGACCAGGACGGGCTTGTCCGCGCCCATGAACTGCATGGTACGGACTTCGGCTTCCTTGACGTGCATGCCGAGCTTCTCGTACTGCTCCTGAAGCATACCTTGCATCATGGAAATGATCTGCTCGTCGGTAAAAGTTTCCAGCGAGGCATTGTTGGGCGAGATGACTAAGTTGACGCTGCTGCCGTCAGCAGTGTTCATAACCATATCGATGAACTGACCGTTCTTCTTGACCACTTCAGAAAAATCGGTCTGCTCCAGAAGATTTCCGGTCATGTTGTTCTGGGCGGCAAGCTCATCCTCGGTATAGAAGGTAAAGCCGTCCGGACAGGCGATTCGAAGATTCAGTGACTCGTTCCAATAGGCTCCGTCCTCGATCCTGCCGTGGGTGAGACCGGTCAGGGGCTCGGAAGTCGTCTCCGGGACAGTGACCGCCGTGGTGGCGGGCGCGTCGGTTTCAGGAGCATCCGTCTCGGGCGCGTCAGTTTCCGGAGCGTCGGTCTCGGGCGCATCAGTTTCCGGAGCGTCGGTTTCGGGTGTGGGCTGGACTGTCGTCTGGGCAGCAGGGATGGGCTTCACGTCGGACGTCTTCCCCTTCGTGGCGCATGCGGCAAGGGACAGGAGCAGGCAGAGTGCAAGGACAAGCAGAAAAAGCTTCCTCATGTTTGTAGTTCCTTTCAGATGTAATCAGGTGATGTCCGTGTCGTCCACAAGGTTCGGAATCTGATCGTTGTGGTCGATGTGGTGTCGGATCTGGCTCATGATCATTTCCAGGGCGACGAGGTTCTTGCCGCCCTCCAGGACCACCAGATCGGCGTTCTTCTTGCTGGGCTCGACGAACTGCTCGTGCATCGGCTTGACCGTGGTCAGATACTGGGTCAAGACGGATTCCAGGCTTCTGCCGCGCTTGGCAACGTCGCGTTTGATGCGGCGGATCAGGCGGACGTCGGCGTCGGTATCCACAAAGACCTTAATATCCATCAGATCACAGAGCGCCTTGTTCTCAAAGATCAGAATGCCCTCGACGATGATCACGCTCTTGGGAACGATGGTGACGGTTTCTTCCGTGCGGTTGTGGATGGTATAGTCGTAGACCGGGCATTCGATGGGACGGCCGGCCTTGAGCTCCTTAAGGTGCTCGATCATAAGATCGGTCTCGAACGAATCCGGATGGTCATAGTTGAGCTTGCTGCGCTGTTCAAAGGGCAGATCGTCGTGGGCACGGTAGTAGTTGTCGTGGCTCAGAACGGTGATCTGGTCACCGAAGCCCTTGGTAAGATTTTTCATCAGGGTGGTCTTTCCACTGCCGCTGCCGCCTGCAATGCCAATGACTAAAATGTTGTCCGTCATACTTCCCTCCATGAATCGGCGATCGGTTTCCAGATAAAAATTACACCGGCAGGATCTCTCCTACCGGTGTAAATTTTAACAGGTATTGACAGAAAAGTCAAGAATAGAATGCTTACCGCATGCCCTTGTCGTAGGGGATGCCCTCGGCCTTCGGCGCACGAGATTTCTTGGAGGTGAAGGCCAGCACGATCAGGCAGACGATGTAGGGCAGCATATTGTAGACAGCGGGCGGGATGTTCAGGTTGCGCAGGAAGGCAATGCCGGGATAGACACGGCCAATGGCACGGAAGAAGCCGAAGAGGATTGCCGCGCCGCCGATCCGGATGGGATCCCATGCGCCGAAGATCATAACGGCAAGAGACAGGAAGCCGAAGCCGAAGACACCTTCTTCAAATTTCCATTCAGAGACGCCGGTGGTGATGTAGGTGATGCCGCCGAGACCGCCCAGCAGACCAGACAGCAGGACGCCTGCCCACCGCATCTTGAAGACGCTGATGCCGACGGAGGCAGCCGCCTGGGGATGCTCGCCGCAGGCACGCAGGCGAAGGCCGAACTTCGTCTTATAGAGCAGGACAAAAACGACGATCAGCATCACAAGTGCTACGATCATAAACCAGTTGAGCTCGAAGTTGCCAATGTTGGTAAAGAAGGCCTTCTTGTTCTCATACTTGATGACAGAGGAGGTGTTGTTGCCGGCAGATTCCTTGAGGTTCATGGACTTGACAAAGACGGTAGCCAGCGCGGTTCCGAGCATGTTCAGCGCTGTTCCGACGATGGTTTGATCCGCCTTCAGATTGATGCAGGCGAAGGCCAGCAACGTGGAATAGATCATGCCGAAGAACACGGCAGCCAGCAGAACGAGGAAGAAGAGGCCGAAGCCGCCCACCGTGGGCATCAGCTTCATGACAAGCGCACCGCCGAGGGCGCCGATGACCATGATGCCTTCCAGACCAAGATTGATCACGCCGGAGTGCTCAGAGACACAGCCACCGAGGGCGACAAGCATCAGAATGGCTGCAAACGCAAGGGTGTAGTTCAGCAGAGTAATCATGCCTTTGTACCTCCTTTCTTCGCTTCTGCCTCAGCCAAGGCTTTCACCTTGCGCTCGGTTCTTCTCTTCACGTTGCCGATGATGACGCTCTTGAAGAAGAGAACAAAGCCGCAGAAATAGATGATAACAGCAGTAATGAAGTCAGAGACCTGGGCGGAGTAGATCTTCAGATCCACGTTCAGACCGCCGACCGTAATGTGGGTGATGAAATAGGAGGAGAAGATGCAGCCAATCGGATTCAGGCCGCCGAGGAAGGCGGCAGCAATTCCGTTGAAGCCCATGCCGGGAACGGCAGAGGCGTTGACGTTCCACTGCTCCACGTCGGTGAGGTAGAACATGGCGCCGCCCATGCTGGCAAGTGCGCCGGCGACGAACATCGTCATGATGATGTTGCGATTTTCCTTCATGCCGCAATACTTGGCGGCATTGGGGTTGTTGCCGGTAGCCTTGAGCTCATAGCCAAGCTTTGTCTTGTCCAGAATGATCCAGATGATGACCGCCATGACAATGGCAAGGGGGATCGCAAGGCCGACATATTTGTTGTTCTCAAACAGCTTGTCCAGTCCAATGTTCGGAAGGACGGAATCCTTTGCCTTTTTCAGCAGGCGGAAGGTGTCCTTGCCGCTGGGGTCCATGGCGGGTTTGAGCAGAACGTTCACGCCGTAGAGGCTGATCCAGTTGAGCATGATGCCGGAGATAACGACGTTCACGTTGCAGAAAGCCTTGAGAATGCCGCCCAAGGCACCGCTGATGCCGCCGACAAGAATGCCAAGCAGCAGGCAGACATACCAGGGAAGCTGGAGGCAATAAGCACTGTAGATCGCAGCGCCGGCGCCCAGCGCGTACTGGCCGGCCGCACCGATGTTGAACAGACCGACCTTGTAGGCAAACAGGACGGAGAGCGAGCACATGATCAGCGGAGCCGTCTTGGCAAGGGTGGAGCCGAAGTTATAGATGCGCAGGCGGGAGGAGGAATATGCGAAGAAGTTCTCGACAACGCCGGTGATCGCGCCGAAGGCGCCCTGCGGATTGATGATCAGAACCGCCAGGAAACCGACGAGCAGGCCGAGAATCACGCATAGGACAGACGTGATAATCGTCAGCACGCCGTCCCGTTCGAGTAGGGATCTTTTCTTATTCATGCTTTGACCTCCGTTCTCTTTGCGCCGGCCATGTACAGACCAAGCTCTTCCACGGTTGTCTTCTTCGGATCGAGTTCACCGACGATCTCGCCCTCATACATGACCAGGATGCGGTCGGAGAGAGACATGACCTCTTCAAGCTCGAGAGAGACGAGCAGGACGGCATGACCGGAGTCGCGGTGATTGACGATCTGCTTGTGGATGAATTCGATGGCGCCAACGTCCAGGCCGCGGGTCGGCTGAACCGCGATCAGGAGCTCAGGCCTGCGGTCGATCTCACGTGCCACAATGGCCTTCTGCTGGTTGCCGCCGGACATGGCGCGGGCCGGGGTGATCGGGCCCTGGCCGGAGCGGACGTCGAATTTCTCGATCAGCCCCTCGGCGTACTTGCGGATGTTATCCTTGCGCAGGAAACCAGCCTTGGTGGTGAACTCCGGCTCAAAGTAGCGCTGGAGGACCATGTTGTTTTCCAGGCTGTAGTCCAAAACCAGACCGTGCTTATGTCGGTCCTCGGGGATGTGACCCATGCCCTGGAGCAAACGCTTGCGAATGGGGGCTTTGGTGATGTCGTGGCCTAGGAGCTCAATTTTGCCGCCCTTGAGCGGTTCCAGGCCGGAAATGCCGTAGACCAGCTCGGTCTGGCCGTTGCCGTCGATGCCTGCAATGCAGACGATCTCGCCGCGGCGAACCTTGAAGGAGACGTTTTTGACTGCATTGTTATGGTGAAGCTTCGAGGCCACAGTCATGCCCTGAACGTCCAGAACAACGTCCTTGGGATTGGCCGGGTCCTTGGGGACCACGAATTCAACATCGCGGCCGACCATCATGCGGGAGAGCTCCTCCTTCGTGGTGTTGGCAATATCGACGGTGCCGATATACTTGCCCTTGCGCAGGACGGAGCATCGATCTGCAACCTCCATGATCTCGTTGAGCTTGTGGGAAATGAAGAGAATCGACTTACCTTCCTTAGCCAGTCCCTTCATGATCTGCATGAGTTCTTCGATCTCCTGGGGGGTCAAAACGGCGGTGGGTTCATCAAAAATCAGGATTTCGTTTTCACGGTAGAGCATCTTGAGGATCTCGGTGCGCTGCTGCATACCGACGGAAATATCCTCAATGATTGCGTCCGGGTCCACCTGCAGGCCATACTTTTCGGACAGCGACACGACCTTTTTCCGGGCCTCGTCTTTCTGCAAAAAGCCTGCCTTGTTCGGCTCAACGCCGAGAATGATGTTGTCCAGAACGGAGAAGCATTCGACCAGCTTAAAATGCTGATGCACCATGCCGATGCCGAGCCGGTTGGCGTCATTCGGGTCATTGATCTTGACGACCTGGCCATCCTTTTTGATCACGCCCTCCTCCGGCTGATAAAGGCCGAAGAGCACGCTCATCAGCGTGGACTTACCGGCGCCGTTTTCACCGAGGAGCGCATGGATTTCGCCCTTCCTGAGCTGAAGCGTAATATTGTCGTTCGCAATGATGCCCGGGAAGCGCTTTGTGATGTTTAACATCTCAATTGCATACGGTTTCTCCAAGCTTTGCCACCTCCTGTTATAGATACAAGTTTATTATACTACAGGGCATTGCGAATTTCAAACATTAAATTCAAATTTCGTTCATAATTTTATGGAAAATTGCGCAGGAAAGACGCAAAACGGGACCGGCTTTTCAGCCGGTCCCGCAGGAGTCAGAAATCAGTCAATCTGATTACTTGATGTTGCCCATGTAGTCGACAGCGATGTCAACCGTGGGAGGATTGTTGGTGTCGTTGGAGACAGTGATCTTGCCGTTGAACAGGTCAGCAACCAGAGCCTTGTAGGTGTCCTCGGTGAAGCCGTCGGCCCACTGGGTGGAGGCGGGAAGCTGGACGTAGTTATCGGTGGGGTTCTCGGAAACGAGGCCGAGGGTCTCGACCTTGCCGCCCTCGAAGGAGCCGTCGGCAACCTTGCCGAGCAGGGTCTTGACAGTGGCGGACAGGCCCTTCATGGCGGAGGTGACAGTCATCTCAGCACCGATGGTGGGAGCCTGATCGACGTCGACGCCGATGACCTTGGCATTGACCTTCGCAGCTGCTTCCTTAGCGGAGGTGTAGATGCCGCCGCCGCAGGCGAAGACGACCTGCGTGCCGGAGCCGTACCAGGTGTCCATGTAAGCGGTGATGTCAGCATCGCCGAAGAACTGGTTGCCATAGACGTACTTGAGCTCGATGTCAGCAGTGTTGCCGAGCTCCTTGGCAGCGTCGTTGACGCCCTGCACGAAGCCGTAGCCGTAACGAACGACAGCGGGGACAGCCATGCCGCCCAGGAAGCCGAGCTTGGTGTAGCCGAGCTTCACAGCAGCGACACCGGCCATGTAGCCGGCCAGCTCTTCCTGATAAACAGCGGAGTACAGGTTGGCGGGGTAGGTCCAGGAGAAGTCATCAGCAGTGCCGTTGGCATCCTGCAGGTCGTACTCGGAGACGTCCAGAGCGATGAACTTGACGTCGGGATATCTCTCGACAGTCTCGACGATGGCGCCGGCAAAGGCGAAGCCGGGCATCAGAAGGGTGGTGTAGCCTTCGTCAATGGCCTTCTCGATGGCAGCAACACGAGCTTCGGTGGAGTCGCCGGTGGGCTTGTAGTAGGTGAAGTCAGCACCGTTGGCCTCGCACCATTCCTTGGCGCCTTCGTAGGTGGCCTGGTTGAAGGACTCGTCGGTGATATCGCCGTAGTCGGTAACCATGGCGACCTTCATGCCCTTGCCGATATCGGATGTGGGTTCCTTGGTCTCTTCCTTGGTCTCGTCGTTGCCGGGAGCAGCGGTGGTCTGCTCAGCCGGAGCCTTGGTGGCCTCGTTCTGATCGGCGGGCTTGCAGCCAACAAACAGGGCAGCAACCATAGCCAGGACCAGAACGAGCGCAAGAATTTTCTTCATTGTTTGTTCCTCCATGTATTATATTCTTGTGAAGTAGGCACACTTCGCCTAAATCATCAAACGCATTATGCCACAAAGATTCAAAAAAATCAAGTAGTGATTACAGTTTTGTTAAAAATAACGAAGATTTTTCGATCATGCAACATGGAAGCGGACAGTTTCACCGCATGTCCGCAGGGGAAAAGCTCATCGGCAGGAGCTCGCCGAGGGTCTTGGCTTCATAGCGGTTGTTTTCCCGGCCAAGGTAGAGCTTGAAATCCAGATCGCAGAACTCCCGCATGACCTGGCGGCAGACGCCGCAGGGCGGGAACAGGCCGGTGATCTCATCCCCTGCCCGGCCGCCGACGACGGCGATGGCCTCGAAGTCCCGCTCCCCGTCATAGACGGCCTTGAAGAAGGCGGTGCGTTCTGCGCAGATCGTCGGCCCGAAGGCAGCGTTTTCGATGTTGCAGCCCTGGTAGATCCTGCCGTCCTTGCACAGAAGCGCCGCTCCGACGGAAAAACCGGAATAAGGAACATATGCGTGGGCGCGGGCTTCCTTTGCCAGGTTGACCAATTCGATGGGCGTCATACGATTTCCTCCTTGAAGCTGACCCCTTCCGTCTCAAGGGGCAGGCCGAAGAGATCGCAGATCGTGGCGGCGATATTGGCAAAGCAGGTTCCTGTTCCGAGGTTGACAGGGCGGATCTTCGGTCCGATGGCGAGAATGGGGATATACTCGCGGGTGTGATCGGTGGTACGGGTATAAGCAGGGTCGCAGCCGTGGTCGGCAGTGATCATTACGGCGTCATCAGGGCCGAGCTTTGCAAGCAGCTTGGGCAGCCAGGCGTCAAACTCAGTCAATGCGGCTGCGTAGCCGTCGATGTCGCGGCGGTGGCCGTAGAGCATATCGAAGTCCACCAGATTGACGAAGCAAATACCGGTGAAGTCGCGGTCGGCGTATTCCAGGGTCTTTGCCATGCCGTCTGTGTTGCCCTTGGTATAGACGTGGTCGGTGATCCCGGCTCCGGCAAAGATATCAAAGATCTTGCCCACGGCCAGGGAATCCAGACCGGCGTCCTTGAAGGCGTCGAGCATGGTTTTCTGCGGCGGCTCCAGGGAGAAGTCGTGGCGGTTGGCGGTGCGGGTGTAGTTGCCGTTACCCTTGCCGATGAAGGGACGGGCGATCACACGGCCCACGCCGTGCTTGCCCTGCAGAATCTGACGGGCGATCCGGCAGTCACGGTAGAGCTCCTCGAGGGGAACGACCTCCTCGTGGGCGGCGATCTGGAAGACGGAGTCGGCGGAGGTGTAGACGATCAGGTCGCCGGTGCGGACGTGCTCGTCGCCGTATTCGTTGATGACGGCCGTACCGGACCAGGGAGCGTTTGCAAGAACGCCGCGACCGGTCTGCTCGCGGAAGGGCTTCAGGACCTCCTCCGGGAAGCCGTTTGGGTAGGTGGGCATTGGGTCGTGGGAGACGATACCCGCGATCTCCCAGTGACCGATCGTGGTGTCCTTGCCCGCAGAGGCCTCGGCAATCTTGCCGTAGGCGCCGGTGGGATGCTCGACGGGACCGAGAAAGCTCAGACCATCCACGTTGCCAAGACCGGCAGCGCGGAGGTTGGGAATGTGCAGCTTGTCAGAGGTTGCGCAGGAGCGGAGCGTGTTAACGTCATAGTCGCCGAACTTGGCGGCGTCCGGAGCCTGACCCGCACCGCAGGAGTCGAGCACAATTAAAAAGATGCGTTTCATCGTTGATTCTTCCTTTCCGAAAGCATTACCGTTCCAGCTTGACCGCGGTTTCCAGCGCCACCTGCATCATCTGTTCAAACCCGGTCTGGCGCTCTTCGGCGGAGAGGTATTCGTGGCGGATGAGCTGGTCGGAGACCGTGCAGATGCACAGGGCGTTTTTGCGGAAGCGGGCGGCGTTCAAATAGAGTGCGGCAGATTCCATTTCGATGGCCATAATGCCCATCTTCTGCCAGTTCTTCTTGGGATTCAACGCATCGGGCACGCCCTCGTCGTCGTCATAGAAGAAGTCGGAGGACAAAATGTTGCCGACGTGGTAGGTCGCGCCGAGCTCCTCGGCGGAGGTGGAGGCAGCGCGAAGCATTTCAAAGGAACAGATCGGGGCGAAGGTCCCCATCAGGTGGAACTGCTCCTGGTAGTTGGAGTCCATGCTTGCGCCCATTGCCATGACGATGTCCTTGAGGTTGATGTCGGGCTGGATCGCGCCGGCGGAGCCGATGCGCATGATGTTGCGCACGCCGTAGTTCTCAAAGAGCTCGCGGGAGTAGATACCGATGGACGGCATGCCCATGCCGGATGCCATGACGGAGACGCGGACCCCTTTATACAGGCCGGTATAGCCCTGCACGCCGCGCACGTTGTTCACGAGGACGGGATTTTCAAGGAAATGGTCTGCGATGTACTTCGAGCGAAGTGGATCGCCGGGCATGAGGACGGTCTGGCCGAAGTCGGCAGGCGTCGCGTTGATATGCGGAGTCGGATAGCTCATAGTCTTTCTCCTTTCGTTACTGTCGATGCAGCTTGATTTTACGATGTTCGCGGATGGCAGAGGTGTAGCAGCGGTGGCACATGGCAACGTAGCAGTCGTTGCCGCCAATCAAGACCTGCGCGCCCTCGGTGACGACGTAGCCATCCACCACGCGGGCGTTGACCGTCGCCTTGGAGCCGCAGTCGCAGATGGTCTTGATCTCCTGAATGGAGTCGGCCAGCTCAAACAGGCGCTGGGAGCCGGGAAAGAGCTTCGTCAGGAAGTCGGTGCGCAGGCCGAAGCAGAGGACCGGTACGTTCCGCTCATCCACGACGCGGCGAAGCTGGTCGATCTGCTGGGGAGCGAGGAACTGACATTCGTCCACGATGATAACGTCTGTTTTCCGCTCCAGGAAGGTCTGATAGAGGTTCACATCCGCTCCGACGCTTTCGGCTTCGGCCTTGAGACCGATCCGGGACTGGACCACAGTGGCCCCGTCGCGGTTGTCGGTGGCAGGCTTGATCAGCCAGACCGTCATATCGTTTTCTTCGTAGTTGTACTTGGTGATCAGGGCCTGCGCCGTCTTTGAGGAGCCCATCGCGCCATATTTAAAATAGAGCTTAGCCATGTCAGCCTCCAGGTTCGGTTATTTGTGTGTTTGAATATTATACCCTGTTTTGAACGCAGTTGCAATCATCAATTTTGTATTTTTTCAGGAATTCATCAAAAAGGAAGTCCAGGTCCGGCGTATGGAAACGGCCCGCGGGATCACCGCGGGCCGTGAGGGCTTACAGGATTGGGATTTTAATCGTCAGATCGCTGACCGGGTAGGCAGAGCAGGCATGGAACCAGCCGAGCTGCTTGTCCATCTCGCGGCGTCCGTCGCCCAGGGGAGAAACGAAAATCTCGCCGGAGAGCAGTTGGGTCCGGCAGTAGCCGCACTCGCCGCAGCGACAGTGCGTGTCCACCGGGATTGCCGCCCGTTCCAGGGCGACGGCCACGGGCTCGTCTCCGCGGGCAGAGATCACGTCCTCGTGAATGCCGCGCCGGACCGTCAACCTCCAGACCTTATCCTTGTTCCCGGCAGGGTAGCCGGGAAGCACGGACGGATCGGTCGGCTGGCCTACGACGTCATGGCGGAAGCGGCGGGCCGTGAAGCCCAGCTCATGGGCCGCCTGCCTGACCAGATTGAACATGGCGAGCGGTCCGCAGAACATCAAAGTGGGGTCCTCGCCCATATACTTGGCGATCAGCTCCTTCGTGATAAAGCCCTTCTCCCCTTCCCAGCTCTCATCGCCGGAGAGGACGTGGACGACCTTGAGGCGAGGACAGTCGCGCTCGAGCTTCGCCAGCTCGTCGCCCAGGACGATGTCACTGTGGTGAACCGAGCCGTATAGGATCGTAAGCGAGACGTCCTTCATCTTGCCGCAGGCGATCTCACGGGCCATCGAATAGAAGGGCGTGATGCCGGAGCCGCCGGCCAGGGCGACAAGGTTTTTGCTGTCGCGCAGTGGCTCGTAATAGAAGGTTCCGTACGGCAGATCGGTCAGAAGCTCAGTTCCGACCTTGACCTGCTCGAAAAAGTAATCCGGGACCAGATAGGGGCGATTGCGGCGGATCGTGACCTCGACGAAGCCGTTTTCACCCAGGGCTTCGCAGGGCGCGGAGGAGATGGTGTAGGGGCGGGTCAGCTCGCTGCCGCCGATGTGCAGGCGGAAGCTCAGATACTGACCGGCCTGGAAGACCGGGAGCTTCGCCGAGACCGGGACCATGCGGTAGACGCGGGAGGTCGGAGAGGCCTCTCGAATGTCCGTCACGCGCAGCAGCATAGGATCGGGATGCAGGGCGTCGGCCACAGTTCTGATGAAGTCGTTGGGATCCGGAACGGGAGAGGCCGCCTCAATGCTCTTTCTGCGGGCCACGGTGACGCGGGACGCGCCGCCGACGTCTTTCAGAAAGCCTTTGACCTTTATGCTCATTTCTGCGCCTCCTTCTTCTTTGCCAGATCGTCCAAAATCGCCTTGGCCGCGGCTCTGCCGTTTGTAATCTGCGGCCCCATGCCGTCGCCGGACATGCCGTGTGCGCCGGCAAATTCCAGTCCCTCGATGAAATGGTCTTCGTGCTTCATTTGCAGACGGGCCACAGCGTGATCCTCCAGCCGGTGCGAGTAGCCGTAGATGCTGCCCTTCCAGGCGCCGACGTAGTGGGCGATCGTCATGGGCGTGGTGACCTCGACCTCCATGATCCTGCTGCGGAAGTCCACGCCGGAGATCTTGATATACTCCTCCATCATCTCGTTTGCCAGGCGGCGCTTGAGGGCGTGGTAGTCCTCCGGCTTGACGCCCTTGAAGGGGTCGTTCGGGACCAGGGCGGTGATGGAGAGCTGGGTCTGGCCGGCGGGTACGGCTTCGGGGTTGGCGTAGTTGACGCAGATCGTGGTAATATAATTGTATGGTTCGGTCAGGTTGGAGTAGTTCTGCCAGATCTCGTTGGTGTCCATCGTCCGGCCGGAGAAGGTGGAATAGTTCATCAAACCGTTCTCCTTCGGCGTTCCCTCCAGGACCATGATCACGCTGACCGGGCAGACCGAGAGCTCGCGCCCATTGACCATCTTGATCGCACCGGTGGGGACCTCGGACAGGGGCTCGATCATCTGGGTGTAGACCTTGTTGGGATAGGGCGCGGAAATCACGTAGTCGGAATGAATCTCATCGCCCCGCTTGGTGCGGACGCCGCAGACCTTTCCGTTCTTGACCAGGATCTTTTCGACCTCCTGACGGAATTCGTACTGTGCGCCGTTCTCCTCCACCTTCTGCTGCATCCGCATGGACATTTCGTGGCTGAAATGGCGGCAGACGTAGGAGCCGGTAAAGTAGTCGGCCATCAGGAAGGCGTAGATCGTAAACGGGAGCTTGTCCATCGGACTGCCCACGTAGATCCAGTAGGGCGTGAGCAGTTCCACGGCCTTTTTGGGCAGATGGAAGGTGTCGATGACCTCGGTGGCGGAGTAGCCGACGGTTTTGACGAAGTCCGGGTGCTTGAGCAGCATCTGGACCTTGCTCATCGGAGTGACAGAGAGGATGTTCATGCTGTCGTAGACCCGGCGGCAGAGGAGCATCAGCTCATGGACCTTCTCAAAGGTGCCGGGGACGGCGGCGTCGATCTCGCGGGCCATACGCTCGTAGCCGTCGTGGAGAGTCACGTCCAGGCCGGAGTTCGGCAGGACGATGCGGTAGCACTCGGGCACGGGAAGCCAGTCGATGTCAACGCCCATATCGTCAAAGAACTGGCCGACCTTGAGACGATTGCCCTTCTTGCCGATGGACATCATCTCATGCAGGGTGGCCTCGATCTCGATGCCGTTGCGGACGAAGTCCGTGGCGAGGCCGCCCGGGAGGTTGTGCTTTTCCAGGATCAGGATATCCTTGACGCCCTTGGCCTGCAGCTGCAGGGCCGCGGACATTCCGGCCAGCGCGCCACCGATGATGATGACCTGGTAGTGGTCCTTGTAGAATTTCACGGGATACCACCTTTCTTAAGTTGTTCCACTTTGCGGTTCCCCGCTGCTCCGAAGGGAAGCAGCGGGGAAAAAATGCTTAGAAGAAGCGCTCGACCAGCTCGCGGGAGTATTCTGCTGTTTCGTCCATGTCGCCGAAGGACATGATCTCACCGGCATAGAAGGTGTCGTACTTATCCTGCATGGCTTCGACCTTGTCGTACCAGCCGTCGGCATAGTCCTTGGAGAAGACATGGGGGAAGTAGTAGACGGACC
>CAMHMK010000047.1 GCA_946186225.1 uncultured Clostridia bacterium | reverse complement strand
GGTAGAGGGAAGCGGTCTCCCGGATCGAATCCGCCAGCTTCAAATATCGCGGCTCGTAAATCTTCAGGTTGACCGATGGAACCTTGTTTTGAAAGCACCAGGTTTCCAGCTCCTTTGCCGCGGAAAGCATGCTTGCCTTCAATTCTGCGTAGGCTCTGGGCGTACTCGTCTGAATGACCATGGACGCAACGCCGATATTTGCAATGTTTTCCGGATCATCCGCGTTTCGTTCATAGGAGCGCTCGGTCAGATTCAGCATCAGCGCGTCGGAAACAAAGACGGAACCCAGGTCAATGAAGGACGGGTCTTTCCCGTAGCTGTAGTCGAATTTGGAAAAATACTGATAAATCCCTTCCACAACGCAGGTATGCAGACAGCACGGCTCCGAGACGTTGTAGTCATAGATCTCGATTTGATCCCCGAGGCGGACCGGACGGTACGTCCCGTTCTCGTCCCGTACCACAGTCGTATGGGGTACGTATGCCGAGGCGTCGGTCAGCGGCGCGTCTGTGGATTTCAGGAGCGCAATGTTGTTGTGGGCAAAGAAGTCCTTCGTGCGGATTCCCGACAGGCCGGCAAGCTGAAGCCCGGTCTCCTCCCATTCGTTGCCGCGAATAAAGGTTTCATCGTCCTCCGGCATTTCCGCAGCGGACGCCCAATCGGTGACTGTCCTGCGCGGGACCCCATTGGGAAAGACGCGATCCAGATAGAATTGCATGCCGATCTGATAATTGCAATAGGCAACGCCGGGATCGTCCGCAAGGGCTTCCAGGGTGGAAACCGTCTGCTTCAAAAAGGGAATCACCTTTTCCGGCTCCGCACTGGAAGCTCCGTGATAATTCTTTCCAAAATAATTGGAGTTTTGAAACCCCGCCTCCAGCGGGATCGTCTCTGAAAGGCGCTCGCTGATGGTGTCCGAGCCGGAAAAATAGAAGATCAGGGACAAAATGGCGGAATGGAGCAGAAACAGCAAAAAAATCACTGCTGCCGCCGCCCTGTAATAGCGGTATGATCGCAGATACCGGCGAATGGTATGCATGAAGTCGCCTCCCTCAATCACGCAAATCATCTTTGCATCCATTATCCCCTTCGCAAAAATGATTGTCAAGCAGATTGGGACGAAACGCCGGGTTTCTGGGACGAAGCGGCGGTGCGAGGGAAAACTTGCTCTTTCCATTCCAAGTTCAATATGCTATAATTGTACCGAAATCAGCGGAAGGGAGGCGTCGTGACTTGGAGGGGATCTATACGCTCTGGGGAATCGTCGGCGCAGTCGCTGAGGCGGGTCTGCTGACCCTGCTGCTCCGGTCGGCCTTTCCTGCGGGGCGCCGATCGGCTCTTGGCCTCTGCCTGCCGCTGCTGGCTGCCGCGCTCTGGCTCTGTGGGACCGCCCGCGTGCCTGCGTGGGCAGCGCTCCCGACCCGTCTGCTGCTCTACCCGGCCTATGCTCTGGTCTGCTTCGGCGGGCCTCCCGCCCGGCGGGGCCTCTGGGGACTTGGGGCTGCCCTGCTGATGATCTGCTGTGCTCTGTTCTGCGCGACCGTGCTGGACGCTGTGCCGACCTATGCGCGGGCCGAGGGACTGAACCGCTCTCTGTTCCGCTTCGGCGCAGCGCATTTGCCCCTCCTGCTCTTTGCCGGGCTGACGCTTGCCCTGCGGCGCAGCCGCTCCGCCTTCCGGGGCTTGTCTGCCCGCGAGAACGCCGTGATTCTGGGCCTCGCCCTGCTCTGCGCCGCCGCCCTGGTCCTGCTCCGCCGTCCGGGGACTGCAAAGCTCGCGGAAGCCTCCCGCGCCTGGATCGCCTGCATCCTGTTCCTGTGCCTGCTCGGCGCCGGGGCGCTGATCGCCATGCTGGGCTCAGACCGGGAACGGCTCGCGGCGGCGGAGGCAGAGGCCGCTGCCCTGCGGCGTGAAAAGCAGTACAACGAGGATCTGATCCGCATCTCTGATTCTGTGCGCCAGATCAAGCATGACTACGCCAACCACATGAACGTGATCGCCGCCCTGACCCGGGACGGCGATCTGGAAAAGCTGCGGCAGTATATGTCCGACTACCACGCCGAATACGGCGCGGTGGACCACTACGCGGTGACCGGCGAGCCCTTCCTGGACGCCCTTCTGGCCTCGAAGCTCATGGCCTGCGAAGCCCGGCAGATCCCGGTTCGCCTGGTTGCCTTCGGCTGGGGAAAAACCGACCTGTCCGAGGTCGAGCTGGTGTCCCTGTTCGGGAATCTGATCGACAATGCCGCCAATGCCTGCGCGGTGCTCCCGGCGGCAAAGCGGGAGATCAAAATCACCTGCAAGCGAAAGGCGCGGATGCTCAGCCTCTGCGTCAGCAACACCACGGACGGCCTGGTCCCTGAGGATGCGCTTTCCGGCGGGCTCGGCCTGCCCCGGATCCGATCCATCGTGGCGGCGCACAACGGTATTTTCAATCTGCGCCGGGAGAACGGCCTGTTCACGGTCGATCTGCTTCTCCCTGCGATAGAGGAGGGGAGCGCACATGACGATTGATATCGCGCTGATCGACGATCTGCCCCAGGATCTTGAATCGCTTCGGAGGGCGGTCTCGGAATCCTGCACCGCCCGGGGAGACCGCGCCCGGATCGTCTGCTATTCCGACGGCGAGGCCGCGCTTGCCGACGCGGGCAGCGGAAGGCTCCGTGCGGAGTTGGTTTTCGTGGACGTTATGATGCCGGAGCAAAGCGGGGTCGAGCTGATCCCGGAGCTGCGGCGGCTGCTTCCGAAGGGCTGCCTCTTCGTCCTGACCAGCAGCAACCACGGCTATATCCGCGCCGGTTACGGCATTGAGGCCTTCGACTTCCTCTGCAAGCCGATCCTCGGCCCGGAGCTCCGTGAGGTGCTCGACCGCGCTGCCCGCAAGCTGCAGTTCCAGTCCGGCGGCGTCTTCTGCTTCCACTCTGACCGCACCGAGTACCGACTGGATTATGATGATATTTTAATGATTTCGATGGAGCGCAACTACGCCATCGTGACCACCCGCACGAGGACCTACAGCTTTCGCACCACGATGAAGGACCTGGCACAGCAGCTTCCCGAGCGCTTCATCCAGTGCGCCCGCGGCACCCTGCTGAATATCACCGCCGTCTCCGCCATTTCCCGCACCGAAGCTGCCTTCGACCGCTCCGACCTCCGCGTCAAGATTTCCAAGCAGTATTTTGACGCGGTGTACGAGGCCTTTAACGCGCTGAATTAACGTTGCGCTGTGCGCCAGACCCCGGCGGGAGATTCGCAGGGGCGCCTTTTTATGCTTTTTTCGGTTTATCGCTTGCATCTCTTGACGGATCATGCTATAATACCTTAGATTGGATTCATTCGGCATCGCCCTGCATCATTTTGCACACACGAACCTGACGAACCGGGCAATGGAGGCTACTGTCATGTTGAAATTGATGTACATCACGAATCGACCGGATATTGCGCAGATCGCCGAGACAGCCGGCGTAGATCGAATCTTTGTAGACATGGAGTTCATCGGCAAAGACGAGCGGCAGAAGGGACTTGACACGGTCAAATCCCTCCACACCTTTCAGGACATTGCCAACATCAAGCAGGCCGTGGAGAGCGCAGAGGTTCTCGTGCGCGTCAACCCCATTCATGACCCGCTTCCCGCCTACCCCGGCTCTGCCGAGGAGATCGAACGGACCATCGCGGCCGGCGCAGACATCATCATGCTGCCCTATTTCAAAACCCCCGAGGAGGTCTGCACCTTCCTGCGCCTGGTCAACGGCAGGGCCCGCACCATGCTTCTGCTGGAGACGCCCCAAGCAGCCGAGCGGGTGGACGAGATCCTCGCCATTCCCGGCATTGACGAGATCCACATCGGCATCAACGATCTGAGCCTGGGCTATCACAAGAAGTTCATGTTTGAGCTGCTGGCGGATGGGACGGTAGAGCAGCTCTGCTTCAAGTTCCGGCAGAAGGGGATCCCCTTCGGCTTCGGCGGCATTGCCTCTCTGGGCAACGGTCTGCTGCCGTCGGAATACGTCATCAAGGAGCACTATCGTCTGGGCTCCACCTGCGTGATCCTCTCGCGCAGCTTCTGCGATGTGATGAAGATCCACCACATCGGCATCATCAACGATACCTTCCTCAAGGGCGTCCGCAAGATCCGGGAGCTGGAAAAGGAATGCGCGGTGCACAGCGACTTTTTCTGGAAAAACCAGCGCCTTGTCGAGGAAAAGGTCGCAGAGATCTGCGCGGTAATGGCGCAGCGTCAGCCATGAATCTGCTGTTGACCGGCGCGTGGCAGGAGGCTGCGGAATCTGTCTCCGCCCTGGAGGCGCTTGGGCATCGGGTTTGTTTTCTCCGCCAGGAGCGGGACAGCCTTCCCTGTGATTCCGCCTGGGTGGAGGGCGTGGTCTGCAACGGCCTGTTTCTCTACCACCCGATCGAGACCTTCCCGAATCTCCGGTATATCCAGCTCACCAGCGCGGGCTTTGACCGTCTTCCCATGGACTATGTCCGCGCCAACGGCATCGAACTCCACAACGCCCGCGGCGTCTACAGCGCCCCGATGGCAGAGTTCGCCCTCGGCAGCGTTCTGCAGATCTATAAGCAGCTCCCGTTTTTCCGGGAGAATCAAAAGGCGCATCGCTGGGAAAAGCACCGCGGTCTCCGGGAGCTGTCCGGCAAGACCGTTCTCATTCTCGGCTGCGGCAGCGTCGGCACGGCGTGTGCCAGGCGCTTCCGGGCCTTTGAGTCCCGCGTCCTCGGCGTGGATCTCTGCCCCCGCACGGATGCAGACTTTGATGCGATCCTTCCCCTGACGGAGCTCGACGAAATTCTCCCTGCGGCTGACGTCCTGGTTCTGACCCTTCCTCTGACCGACGCCACACGCGGCCTGATCCATGCGGCCCGACTGGCCGCCATGAAGCCCGACGCAGTCCTGGTCAACCTCTCCCGCGGCGCAGTCGTGGAGGAGACCGCACTGGTCGCCCATCTGCTGGCCGTTCCCGCCTTTACCGCTGCCCTGGACGTCTTTGCCCAGGAGCCGCTGGCGGAGGAGAGTCCCCTCTGGAACCTCCCCAATGTCGTCCTGACGCCCCACAACAGCTTCGTCGGGGAGGATAATCCGTCTCGCATGACAGCCGTCGTATTCCGGAATCTGCCCAAGGCAGGGGCAAACTGATTCCGTCCATCGCTGCGGCTTCTCACTTTCATAATATTTTATTATCTTTCTATATTCGGAGGTCAAACATGGCAACCTATCACGGCGTAAACGAGCTGCGGGAGATGTTTCTCTCCTACTTTGAGAGCAAGGGGCATCTTCGTCTGCCCAGCTTCTCCCTGATTCCCCAGAACGACAAGAGCCTGCTGCTCATCAATTCCGGCATGGCTCCAATGAAGCCCTATTTCAAGGGAGAGGTCGAGCCGCCCCGCCACCGCATCTGCACCTGCCAGAAGTGCATCCGCACCGGTGACATCGAAAACATCGGCAAAACTGCCCGCCACGGCACCTACTTCGAAATGCTGGGCAACTTCTCCTTCGGCGACTACTTCAAGAAGGAAGCCATCCACTGGAGCTGGGAATTCCTGACCGAGGTCTGTGGTCTGGAGGCCGACCGGCTCTATCCCTCCGTCTACGAAAACGACGACGAGGCCTTTGAGATCTGGAACAAGCAGGAGGGCATCCCCGCCGAGCGCATCTATCGCTTCGGAAAGGCGGACAACTTCTGGGAGCACGGCTCCGGCCCCTGCGGCCCCTGCTCCGAGATCTACTATGACCGCGGCGAAAAATACGGCTGCGGCAAGCCTGGCTGCACGGTCGGCTGCGACTGCGACCGCTACATGGAGGTCTGGAACAACGTCTTCTCCCAGTTCGACAACGACGGCCACGGCAACTACACCGAGCTGATCCAGAAGAACATCGACACCGGCATGGGCCTGGAGCGTCTGGCCGTGGCCTGCCAGGGTGTGGATTCCCTCTTTGACGTGGACACCGTCATGAACATCACCCACCGCGTCACTGAGCTCACCGGCGCCAGCTACGGCCGCTCCCACAAGATGGACGTTTCCCTGCGCGTCATCACCGACCACATCCGCTCTGCGGTCTTCATGATCGCCGACGGCGTTCTGCCCTCCAACGAGGGCCGCGGCTACGTTCTGCGCCGTCTGCTCCGCCGTGCGGCCCGCCATGGCAAGCTGCTGGGCGTCAACAAGCCCTTCCTCTTCGACGTGGTGGACACCGTCGTCCACGAAAACGAGGGCCACTACCCCTACCTGCGGGAGCGCCAGAGCTTCATCACCAAGGTCATCTCTTCTGAGGAGGAGAGCTTCGGCAAGACCCTGGACAGCGGTCTGAAGATCTTTTCCGAGATGCTGGAAAAGCACCGCGCCGCAGGCGAGACCGTCTTCTCCGGCGAGGACGCCTTCAAGCTCTCCGACACCTACGGCTTCCCCCTGGACCTCACGACCGATATGGCCGAGGAAGCGGGCATGACCGTGGATGAGGAAGGCTTCCGCAAGCTCCTGCAGACGCAGAAGGAACAGGCCCGCGTGGCGCGGAAGAAGCTGGGCGATCTGGCCTGGGCCGGCATCGAGCTGGGCCTGGACAATACCCCCACCGAATTCACCGGCTATGAAAAGGATACCGACGAGGCAAAGGTACTGGCTGTCGTCGTAAACGACGAGGTCGCCGGCGCGATCGCCGGCGGCGAGGAGGGCGTCCTGGTCCTGGACAAGACCCCGTTCTACGCCGAGATGGGCGGCCAGGTGGCAGACCACGGCACGATCACCGCAGGCAGCTCCGTCTTCTCTGTCACCGACGTCCAGAAGGACAAGGGCGGCAAGTACCTCCACCACGGCCGCTTGGTCTCCGGCGAGATCAAGACCGACGATACCGTTGTCGCTGCCATCGACGTTGAGCGCCGCCAGGCCATCCGTCGCGCCCACTCCGCCACCCACATGCTCCAGGCTGCCCTGGAAAAGCGCCTGGGCGACCACTGCCACCAGGCAGGCTCTCTGGTCGAGCCCGACCATCTGCGCTTTGACTTCACCCATTTCTCCGCCGTCACCCCCGAGGAGCTGCGCGACGTCAACCGCGACGTCATGGAGATGATCCTCGACGGTCTGAACGTCGAGACCCTGGTCCTGCCCATTGCCGAGGCCCAGAAGCTCGGCGCCACCGCCCTCTTCGGCGAAAAGTACGGGGACGTCGTCCGCGTCGTCAAGATGGGCGACCGCTCGCTTGAGTTCTGCGGCGGCACGCACCTGGACAACACCGCCAAGGTCGCCATGTTCCGCATCACCTCCGAGGGCTCCGTCGCCTCCGGCGTGCGCCGCATCGAGGCCATCACCGGCAAGGCCGTCCTCGATGAAATGGACCGTATGAGCAATGTCATTCTGACCGCCTGCGAGACGCTCAAGACCACGCCCGCCGAGCTCCAGCGCAAGCTTGAGAGCACCATGCAGGAGATGCACGAAGTCAGCCAGAAGCTGGAATCCGCCAACGACAAGCTGCTCTCCGGCGACGTGAACCAGTTCATGGTCTCCGCCAGAGACGTCAACGGCCTCAAGGTCGTCACTGCCATCCGCAGCGGGGTCAGCGTCCCCGATCTGCGCAAGTACGGCGATATGGTCCGCGAGCGGGCAGACAACGTTGTGGCAGTCTTTGCCACCCAGAACGCAGACAAGATCTCCATCCTGGCCGTCTGCGGCAAGGATGCGATCGCCCGCGGCCTCAAGGCCGGCGCTCTGGTCAAGGCGGTCTGCGCGGTCTGCGGCGGCAGCGGCGGCGGCAAGCCCGATTCCGCCATGGGCGGCGGCAAGGACGCGGCCAAGCTGGACGACGCCCTGGCCATCGTGGACGATTACGTGATCGAAAACGCCAAGTAACAGAAGGAGAATCGATATGAACGACTGCTTATTCTGTAAGATTATCGCCGGGGAGATTCCCTCCAAAAAGGTCTATGAGGACGAGCTCTGCTACGCCTTCTATGATATCTCCCCGCTGGCGCCGACCCACTTCCTGGTCGTGCCCAAGGGCCATCTCGCCTCTGCAGCTGAGATCACCGCGGAGAACGCCGCCGTCGTCGGCCACATCTACGCCGTGATCGCAAAGCTCGCCAAGGAACTCGGCTTTGCCGATGGCTTCCGCGTCGTCACCAACTGCGGCGCGGCCGCCGGTCAGACTGTGCATCACCTGCACTTCCACGTCCTGGCCGGGACCACCCTGGGCAGCTTCAACTGATCGGCAACCGGGCCGCCGCGGCTTGCGCGGCGGCCCTTTCCACGGAGGGGGAGAGGAACTTGCGGATTCTGCTGCGCTTTTCCTGCGGCTTCGCGGGCGGCTGCCTTCTGTGTGTCTATGTGCTGACTGGTGTCTGGCCGCTGGCTGCGGCCGCAGCTGCGCTGATCGCCTTCGGACTTTGCCAGCGGCGGTCCGGGCGTGGGTTCCGGACGGCCCACCTTGTCAGCCTCGGCCTGGCCTTTGCCTGTCTCTGGTGCTGGGGCTACCGTGTGCTCCGGATAGAGCCCGCCTTTGCCTCGGCCGGCAGCGTGAAGCGCGGCTGGGCGGAAATCTGCAATTACTCCCGCCCGAGCGGGTGGTCGCAGCAGGCGGAGGCCTGGGTTGGAACCGACGACGGGGCTGTGAAGGCGAACCTCTATCTGAACGGCGTCGATGAGCGTCTGCGGCCCGGCGACGTGGTGGTGGGCAGCCTTGATCTGCGCCCCTCCAACCGCAGCTACGACGGCAGCGAGCTTCTCTACTACCAGTCCAAGGGTATTCTGCTGAGCGGAAGCGGGAAGGTCGAGCGGATTCTCCGGGCGGACCGTCTGCCCCTGCGCTATGCCCCGCTCTGGCTGGGCGAGCAGGTTCGGCGTCTGCTGGACCGCTCTGTTCCTGCCGACGCCGCGTCGTTTCTCAAGGCTGTCCTGACCGGGGACCGGAGCAGCCTCAGCTTTGCGCAGGAGCGAGACCTTACGGTTGCCGGCCTGTCCCACGTCGTGGCGGTCTCGGGCATGCACGTATCCCTGCTGGTCGGCCTCCTCTATCTTTTGATGGGACACGCCAGAAAACGCTCTGCTGCGCTCGGTATCCCGCTGATCCTGCTTTTCATGCTCATGACCGGCCTGTCGCCGTCCGTGGTCCGGGCGGGCGTAATGCTCTGTCTGCTCCTGCTCGCCCCCCTGCTGGGTCGGGAGAATGACCCGCCGACGGCTCTGGCTGCCGCTGCCCTGCTCATCCTGCTGCAGAATCCCGCCACCGTCGCAAACGTCGGCTTCCAGCTCTCGTTCCTCTGCGTCGCGGGGCTCCTGCTCTTCACCGGCCCGCTCTACAACCACTTGCGGACCCGGAAGCCCTTTGCTGCCTTAACGACCCATGCCGAGCGGGATACAAGACTCTGGCGACGGGTGCTGCATCGTCTCGTCCGCGCCGTTTTGACCGGTGCCCTCCAGGTCGTCTGCGCCACCGTCGGCGCCATGAGCCTGACCTTGCCCGTTCTCTGCCTGGTCTATGGCAGCCTGCCGACCTATGCCCTGCTCTCCAATCTGCTGGGCCTCTGGGCGGTCAGCCTCTGCTTCGGCCTCGGCCTCGGGACGGTTGCCCTGGCCGCCGTCTGGCCCGCGGCGGGTCAGCTCCTCGGCAGCCTTGCCGCCTGGCCGGTCCGCATTCTCTTCGTGGTCTGCCGGTGGATTTCCCGGCTCCCGCACCCGAGTCTGCCCGCATCCTCAGCCTATACCATTGCTTTTCTGGTGTTCGCATACGCCGTTCTGCTGACCGTCCTGCTGCTGCGCAAGCGGCGGTACGGAACCGGGCTGCTGCTTGTCCTCGCGGCCCTTGTTCTGACCGTCTGCCTGCAGCACCTGGACGCAGCCCGCGGGACATGGTCCGCCGCAGTGCTGGACGTCGGCCAGGGACAGTGCGTCTGTATCCGTTGCGGCGGCCGGACCGCCGTCGTCGACTGCGGCGGCTCCGACGGGGACAAGGCCGGAGCCCATGCCGTCGACTATCTGCGGCAGCAGGGCGTCTCAGCCGTGGACGCTCTGATCCTCAGCCACTACGATACCGACCACATCGGCGGCGTCCCGGAGCTCCTGCGGGAGATCGAGGTGCGAACGGTCTACCTGCCTGCGGTCTGCCTGATGCCGGAGAAGCACCGGTCCATCGAGACCGAGGCGGCAAAGAGCGGCGCGGCAGTCGAGCTCGTGGCGTCGGATCGTTGCCTGCGCCTCGGCAGCGGCAGCCTGCAGCTGTTTGCTCCGACCAGCGCCGAAAATGACAACGCCGCCTGCGTCTCGGTCTTGTTTTCCATTCGGGATTATGATATGCTTGTGACCGGAGACCTGGACCAGGCAGGGGAGCACCGCCTGCTTGCCGCCCATGATTTTCCGGATATCGAAGCCTTCGTCGCCGGGCATCACGGCGCGGAGACCTCCTCCGGCATGGAGCTGCTCAAGACCCTTTGCCCCGAGACCGTCCTGATCAGCGTCGGCAGGAACCGCTACGGTCACCCCTCTGAAGGCGCTCTGTCCCGCTTCGCGGCCATCGGCGCGGAGGTCCTTCGCACCGACGAATGCGGAGATATCGAACTCAAAAGGTGATACTATGGCAGAATACTCCCTGGATCAACTGAAATCGGACCTGAAATCCAAGCAGCCGGGCAATTTCTATATCTTCCATGGGCCGGAGGCCTATCTGCGGGATTTCTATCTGGAAAGCCTGCGCAAGCTCCTGGTCGAGGATTTCGCCGAGGCCTTCAACTACCATCGCTTCAATTCGGAGACCATCACCCTGCAGGCTGTGGCGGATTCCATCGAGGCGATTCCGATGATGAGCCCGACCAGTATGGTCCGCATCGACGACGTCAATTTCTTTACCATCGGCGAGGACGCCGCCGACTATGCCAAAATCTTCTGCAATCTGCCAGACTATTGCACTGTTGTCCTGGTCTATGAGACTGTGGAGTACAAGCCGGACCGCCGCAAGAAGGCGATCGCGGAGGCCCTGGATCTGGCCCGCGAGGTCAGCTTTCAGCAGCCGGGCGAGCGGGAGCTGATCTCCTGGATCGCCCGCCATTTGAAAAAACTGGGCAAGCAGATCACCGTGGACGACGCCGTCTTCCTGATCCGCCGCACCGGCGGCGATATGACCACGCTTTGCGCCGAGATCGAAAAGCTGGGGGCCTACGAGAACGGCCCCGTCGTCACCCGCCGGAGCATCGAGCTCCTGGTGGAGCCGGTCCTCGAGGCCGCGGTCTTCGACCTCTCCGACGCCATTGCCGCCGGCCGCTACGAGTCCGCCCTGCAGATCCTCCGAATCCTGCTCCAGCGGCAGGAGGATCCGATCCTGATCCTTGCCACGATCAGCAGCCAGCTCCGCCGCATCGTGGAGGCCAACCGCCTGCGCGCGGCAGGGAAGGGGAAAAATGACCTCATGAAGCTCTGCGGCGTCTCCCCATACCCCGCGCAGAAAGCGATGGAGTTTTCCCGTCGTCTGTCGGCGGGCTTCGCGGAGCGGGCTGTGGCCCTCTGCCTGGAGACGGACCGCCGGATCAAGACCTCCTTTGACGATCCGGAGCGGCTGCTGGAGCTGCTGGTCCTCCAGCTGGCCGAGGAGGCTGCCCATGCTTAAGCTCCACCAGGCCATCGTGGTCGAAGGTAAGTATGATAAGATCACGCTCTCCCAGCTGGTGGACGCGCCGATCTTTGTGACCAACGGCTTCGGCGTTTTCAAGGATCGCCCGACGATGGCCCTGCTCCGTGCCGTGGCCGAGAAGCGTGGTCTCGTCGTCATGACCGATTCCGACGGCGCCGGCCTCGTGATCCGAAACCGCCTGAAAAGCGCGATCCCGCCGCAGTATCTGCTCCATGCCTACATCCCCGACGTCCCGGGCAAGGAAAAGCGGAAGACCGCGCCGGGAAAGGCCGGTCTGCTCGGCGTGGAGGGCATGACGCCCGAGACCCTGCTGAGCTGCCTTCAGGCCGCCGGCGCGACGGTCGAGGAAAGCCCCGAGGCTGCCCGCGGCCCGGCGCTCACCCATGCCGATCTCTACGAACTCGGGCTGTCCGGCCGCCCGGACAGCAAGGCCCGCCGCCTTGACCTGCAAAAACGGCTGGGGCTGCCCGCCCTGATGAGCACGAACGCCCTTCTGACCGCGCTGAATGCGATCTATACGAGAGATGAATTTTTGGAAAAGGCAATGCCATGATTGAATTATCCGTACAACATATCACTAAATCCTTCGAGGTCGGAGAGATCCTGCTCAACGACCTGACCTTTGAGATCCGCACCGGAGAATGCGTCGGCATCATGGGCCGCAACGGCTGCGGCAAGACGACGCTCTTTCGCATCATCACCGGTGAGATCCCGGCCGATGGGGGAGAGGTCGTCGTCGCCCCGGGCCGCCGGATCGGCCTGATTTCCCAGATCCCGGCCTACCCGGCGGGCGATACCGTCGAAAACGTTCTGCGCTCTGCTTATCGGGAGCTGTTCTCCATGAAGCAGAAAATGGAGGCTTTGGAGCGAGAAATGACGGTCAACGCAGACCGCGCCGTACTTTCGGAGTACGACCGCCTTTCCACGGCCTACGAGGTCGGCGGCGGTTACGAGATGGACACCAACGTGGATAAGATCTGCAACGGCCTTGGCATTCCCTCAGCCATGCGCGACCAGCTCTTCTCCCAGCTCTCCGGCGGCGAGAAGACCCGCGTGAATCTGGCCCGCCTTCTGCTGGAGCAGACTGATATCCTCCTGCTCGACGAGCCGACGAACCACCTGGACCTGCGCAGCGTCGAGTGGCTGGAGGCCTACATCAAGCAGTTCAAGGGCACGACATTGACCATCTCCCACGACCGCTTCTTCCTCGATCGGGTCGTGGACCGGATCATCGAGATCTCCGACGGTCACGCCGAGCACTATAACGGCAACTACTCCTTCTATTTGGAGGAAAAGCAGGCCCGCTTCAACCTCCAGCTCAAGCAGTATGAGCAGGAACAGGCCAAGATCAAGCAGCTCTCCTTCACCGTGGAGCGGATGAAGGGATGGGGCATCAACAACCGCGTGCTCTATCGCCGCGCCATGGCCATGCAGCACCGTCTCGAGCGCATCCGCAAGACAGAGCG
>CAMHMK010000046.1 GCA_946186225.1 uncultured Clostridia bacterium | reverse complement strand
GCGGGAGCATCGGCTCCGCCGCCTCTGCGTGGCTGTCGGACTCCGACGCGGCAGGTTTCGGCTTCGGCTGATCCGCGCCGGTCTGGCGCAGCAGCTCCGAGATCGCAAGATGCAGCGCCTCCGTCTCCGGAAGCTGCTCCGGCTCCGCGGCAGGCGGCTGGTTTGCCTCTGCTGCCGCAGCCTGCTCCTGCGCAGTCTGCCGTTGAGACGCCCGCTCGTCCGCCGCTTCGCCAAGCTCACTGCGGAACATGGCTTCGAGCTGGATGGCGAAGTCGGCTTCCGACTCCGCAGCCGGGGGCGTCACGGCCCGCGGCTCAGCCTTCGGCGTATTGACTTGTTTTCTGTGCTTTTTCATGTTGCGAACGCACTCCAAACTATGTGTGACTTTCGTTTGAGATTCTCTGCCGCAGGGCCTCATAGAGCATGACGGCCGCGGCGGCGGAGGCGTTAAGCGAGGAGATCCGCCCCTTCAGGGGAATGCTGACCAGAACGTCGCAGCTTTCGCGGACGAGCTTGCTCATGCCCTCGCCCTCGTTGCCGATGACGATGGCGCTCGGCCCGGTCAGATCGGTGCGATAGAGGCCGCTGTCCGCGTCGGCGGCTGTGCCGTAGACCCAGACGCCCCGTTCCTTCAGCGCGAGGATCGTCTGGTGGATGTTGGACACCCGCGCCACGGGCAGGTATTCCACCGCCCCGGCGGAGGTCTTGGCCACCACGGCGGTCAGACCGACGCTGCGGCGCTTGGGGATGATGAGGCCGTGGGCCCCGGCGCATTCGGCGGTGCGGAGGATCGCACCGAGGTTGTGAGGGTCGGAGAGCTCGTCGCAGATCACGATCAGCGGCGGCTCGCCCCGTTCCTCGGCCAGGGCCAGAATGTCGTCTACCGTGGCATAATCATGGGCTGCCACAGCGGCAATCACACCCTGATGGGCTCCGGTGGGACTCATCTGATCCAGTTTCCGGCGGTCGGTGGGGACGATCACGGCCCCGGCTTCCTTTGCCAGCGCGGTCAGTCGGGCCAGGGAGCGGTCGGTGCTGCCATCGGCCACATAGACCTTGTCAATGGTGCGGCCGCTTTTCAGGGCCTCGGTCAGGGCGTTTCGTCCTTCGATCAGGCCCTCGGCCAGTTCCGCGGGCGGAAGCTCGCGCAGATTTCTCGGTTTCGAATGATTTTCTCGTTTCATGGCAGTCTCCAAACGGCATAGTGCCGCTACTCTACTAAATATCCAATCTATTATAGCAGATAGCCCCAAAAAGGGCAAGGGAAAACTCATGAAAATTTGCCGGTTGGAGATATTTCCCGTCGAAAAAAACCGCCCCCGGCCGGATCGATTCCGGCGGGAGCGGGGGGGGATCTCAGCGCTTGCGGTGCTATGACTGCAGCGCGGCACAGTCGGCGATTCCGCCGCGGAGCATGACCAAGCCGTGCTCCAGGGCTGGGAGAATGGCTTCGAGGTTTTCTGTTGCAGCCTTCGGGCTGCCGGGCAGGTTGACGATCAGGCTCCGACCGCAGATGCCTGCCACGCCGCGGGAGAGCATGCCCCGCGGCGTGATCTGCATGGAGGCCGCCCGCATAGCCTCCGGCAGGCCGGGAGTCAGCCGCTCCACCACGGCCAGAGTTGCCTCCGGCGTGATGTCACGGGGGGAGAAACCGGTCCCGCCCGTGGTCAGAATCAGGGCGGCGTCGGCACGGACGGCCTCGCGCAGCGCCCGGACGATCTCTGCCTCTTCGTCCGGCACGAGGACTGTCCCGGTCACGGCAAAGCCTTCCGCCTTCATGCGCTCGGCCAGAGCCGGGCCGCTCCGGTCCTCCCGCTCGCCGCGGAAGCTCCGGTCGCTGACGGTGATGATCTGAACGGTAAACATGGTTTCCCTCACTTTCCGAAGGGGCAGACCGGGTAGCGGCATTCGGCGCAGCCCAGGCAGAGTCCGCCCTCGCCCAGCACCGCGAAATCACGCTTCTCCAGCCGGATACCCGCCGCGATCCGCGGCAGGACCAGGTCGAAGACGGTCGCCTTGGCGTACATGACACAGCCGGGCAGACCGAGGATCGGCGTCCCGTCCGGGTAATAGCCCAGCAGCAGCATTGCCCCGGGCAGGACCGGGGCGCCGTAGGTGACGATCTGCGCACCGCTGCGAGCGATGGCCCCGGGGGTGTTGTCGTCGGGGTCCACACTCATGCCGCCGGTGCAGAGGATCAGGTCCGGCCGCTCTGCGCGGGCAGCCTCGATGGCGGCGCGGATATGCTCGATCCCGTCGTCCACGACGGCGTGGTGGATCATCTCGATCCCGTAGGCCGCCAGCTTTTCCACCAGGACCGGCGTGAATTTGTCTGTGATGCGCCCGAGGAAGACTTCGCTTCCGGTGGTGATCACGGCGGCGGTGCGGAGCTTCCAGGGCAGGAGCTCCAAAATGGGGCGGCTGCCGACGATCCGGTCGGCCTCGTCCAGCTTCCGCTCGTCGATCACCAGCGGGATCACGCGGGTGCCGCAGAGCTTGTCCCCTGCCCGGACCGCCGTGTTCCCGTGTCGGGTGGCGATCATCAGCTCGTCAATGGAATTGACGGCGTTGAGCTTTTCCCGATCCACGCGGAACAGTCCGTCCCGGGCGGCTCGGAGCTCGATCTTGCCCTCCTTCGGTTCGCTCGCCTCCATGCCCTCGTTCTGGCAGAGGCGGCGCAGACGCTCGGCGGCCTCGTCCTCGTGGAGCATTCCCGGGGCAAGCTCCCAGACGTAGAGCTGCTCCTTGCCCATCGAGTGCAGGACGGGGATATCTTCTTCGGTCACGATATGGCCCTTGCGAAAGCGAGGGCCCTTAAACTCGCCGGGAATGATCTGCGTCATATCGTGGCAGAGCACCTGCCCCACGGCGTCTTCGGTCTTGATCAGCTTCATTTTGCTTCCTCCACTTCGATGGGATCCCCCGCACGGACGGTCCCTTCCTCCACCACCACGGCGAAGACGCCGTCGGTTGGCATCACGCAGGTCCCGGCCTGCTGCCGGATGGCGCAGTCGCTGTGGCACTCCTTGCCGATCTGCGTGACCTCCAGCAGGGTCGGCCCGACGCGCAGCCGGGTCCCGACGGGCAGCGCCTTCAGATCGAGCCCTCGGGTCAGAATGTTCTCCGCAAAGGCCCCGGGCTGCAGGGCCAGGCCGGAGGCGCGCATCCGGTCCACGCTTTCATCGGCCAGAAGGGAGATCTGGCGGTGCCAGTCGCCTGCATGGGCGTCGCCCACGATCCCGTGGCGGCAGCGAAGCTCGATTTCCGGGACGGGGTGCTTTTGTTCGCCCTTTTTCTCGCTGATGCAGACGGCCAAAATCATTCCCATCATGCTTCCTCCCTTCGCCAGTCGCCGCTCTTCCCGCCGTGCTTTTCCAGCAGGCGGACGTCTGTGATCTCCATGTCCTTTTGCAGGGCCTTGCACATGTCGTACACGGTCAGGGCTGCCGCGGATACGGCGGTCAGGGCCTCCATCTCCACGCCGGTCTCTCCCTTGCATTTGACCGTGGCCCGGATCTCTACCGCAGTCTCCCGCAGGTCGAAGCGCAGGTCGATCCCGGTCAGATGCAGAGGGTGACACATCGGGATCAGCTCGTGCGTCCGCTTGGCGGCGAAAATGCCCGCTACCTGGGCCACGGCCAAAACGTCACCCTTGGCCACGCCTCCGATCCGGATGGCATCCACAGTCTCACGGTCCATCCGGACCGTCCCCGCCGCCACGGCGGTGCGGAAGGTCTGCGCCTTGTCGGTGACGTCCACCATCCGGCCTCGACCCTGTTCGTTCAAATGGGTCAGTTTCATCTTCAACCTCCGATCTCGTGCATCCGGCGCGGACTGTCGCTGCGCCCCTGCGCGGTCAATGCATGCTGCCGGGGTTTCCGTGCAGCGGCTTCCAGAATCGCGGCGCTCAGATCGTCGCCGTGGAGTCCCCGAAGCGGGATCTCCTCCGACGAATGCAGACAGGGCTTGAGCTTCCCGTCGGCGGTCAGACGCAGGCGAGAGCAGCGGTCGCAGAAGCCGCAGCTCATGGGTCGGATCAGCCCCACCGTGCCCTTCCAGCCGGGGATCGTGTAGAGGGCGGCCACCCCGTCGGTCCCCACCGGCTCCAAGCCCGGGACGGCCTGCAAAACCGCGTCGGCGGAGACGAAGCGCTCCGGCGGCCAGTCGGCGCAGACGCCGATGGGCATCAGCTCGATGAAGCGGACCGAGAGCGCCCGGTCGCGGGCCAGCGTCGCCAGGTCGGAGAGCTCGTCGGTGTTGACCCCGCCCAGGAGTACGGCGTTGAGCTTCGTGTGCCGGAAGCCCGCGTCCTCTGCGGCCTCGATCCCGGCCAGAACGTCCGACAGCCGGCCCCGCCGGGTCAGGTCCGCGAAGCGGGCAGGGGAGAGGCTGTCCAGGCTGATGTTCAGGCGGTTGACGCCGGCCCGCCGCAGCTCCGAGGCCAGCTCGGAGAGCAGACTGCCGTTCGTGGTCATGGTCAGCTCCTCCAGCCCGGGCAGGTCCGCCAGCATCCGGCAGAGGTCCAGGATGCCTCGCCGCACCAGGGGTTCGCCCCCGGTCAGACGGATTTTCTTCACACCCAGCGCTACGGCGGCGGCCGCGATCTCCGCCAGCTCCTCCAGGCGCAAAATCTCCTCGTGCCCTCGCTTGCCGACGCCGGTCTCGTCCATACAGTACCGGCACCGGTAGTTGCAAAGCTCAGTCACGGAGATCCGCAGATAGTCGATCACCCGGCCAAATCCATCTGTCATGGGAAGCCTCCTTCATTACCATTCCCTGTGATTCCGCAGCGGCATAACTTCTTCCGGCGGAATCTGTACCCAAACCCGGTTGCCGGGGTGGGAGATACTGCCCTTTGGCAGCTCCATGCGGAGCAGTTCTGTTCCGCCGTCCGGGCGGAGCATCCAGATCTCGCGGAACACGTCGTCGATCACCCGTTCCGGCCTGCAGGGCAGGACGTTTTCGCCCATTCCATCCACTGGGCGGAGGCCGTGTGCGCGGACGCCGACCCAGTCTGCGTCCGCGGGCAGATCCGCCGCGGTGCGCAGGGAAGCACCCCAGGCGGGGCAGAATGCCAGATGCGCGCCGCGCCGCTCCAGCGGGGAGAGATTCTCGCATCCGGAGACCCGGGCCGCGCCGATGGTGCCCGGCGCGCGAAGAAGCTCCTCCACAGTCTGCACCGGAGCCGAGCAACCCTCGTCGAGGACGCAGACGGCCTGGCAGAGGCGGCTGATCTCATCCCGGCTGTGGGAGACGAAGATCACCTGGCCGGAAAAGCCCTGCAGAGCCTGCATCAGCTCCAGCTCTACCTGCCATTTCAGATGCTCGTCCAGCGCCGAAAACGGCTCGTCCAGCAGCAGTACATCCGGCGCGCTTGCCAGAATTCGGGCCAGGGCGGTCCGCTGCTGCTCCCCGCCGGAGAGCGTCTCTGGCCGCCGATGGGCCAGCGCATCCAGCCGCATCCGGCGCAGCAGGTCGTCGCACGCCCCGGACCGCTCCCGACGCGGCAGGCGGTGCAGGGCGGCTTCCACATTTTGGCGGACCGTCAGATTGGGGAAGAGGGCGTAGTTCTGAAACAGATAGCCGGTCCGCCGCGCCTGGGGCGGCAGATCAACGTGTGCCTTGCTGTCAAAGAGGACCCGCCCGTTCAGCACGATCCTGCCCCGGTCCGGGCGCTCGATCCCGGCGATGCAGCGCAGGGTCATGCTCTTGCCGCAGCCTGAGGCCCCGAGCAGGCCCAGGACCCCGCCCTCGGTCTCGAACCGGACGCGCAGGCGGAAGCTGCCAATGCGCTTTTCAATGTCAACGGAAAGCCCCATCTCAAAACCTCCTCCGTTCGCGCCGCTCGAGCAGATTGACCGCCAGCAGGACGACGGCGGAAATTGCAATGTTGATCGCGACCCAGCGGCCGGCCAGACTGTCCTCGCCGATCCGCCAGAGCTGATAGACCTCGGTTGCAACCGTGGCAGTCCGTCCCGGCGTGTAGCCCGCGACCATGCTGGTCGCCCCGTATTCTCCGATTGCCCGTGCAAAGGCCAGGACCGCACCGGCGATGATCCCCTGCCGGCAGCATGGCATCCGGACACGCCAGAAGATCCAGGTATCGGACCGGCCCAGGGTCCTGCCCGCCGCAGCCAGGTCTTCGTCAAAGCTCTCGAAGGCTGCGCGGGCGGTACGATACATCAGGGGAAACACCACCACCGAAACTGCGAAGATCGCCGACCACCACTGCATCGTCAGGCGGATCGAAAATGCCTTCACGAAGAAGGCCCCCACCGGATGGCGCGGGCCAAGGAGCAGGAGCAGCAGATAGCCCACCACCGTGGGCGGCAGGACCAACGGCAGGGTCAGAACGACGTCCAGAACGCCCTTGACCAGCCGCGGGGCAAGAGAGATACGGTAGGCTGCAGCGATGCCTGCAAAGAAGACAAGCACCGCTGAGATCCCCGCGATCCGCAGGGAGTTCCAGAGCGGATAGAGATCCATAGATTACCCTCCGGGGTCAAAGCAGCTTACGAAAGCGGCCGGAAGCCGACGGACGCAAAGACTGCCCCGGCCTCGTCAGTCTGCAGAAAGGCCAGGAATTCCTTTGCCGTTGTGTGGTTGGCGGAGCCCTGCAAAACGGCGGCGGGATAGATGACCTGCCCGCACATCTCCGCGGTGGCTGTATCCACCACGGTCAGCCCGGCGGAAACGGCGTCGGTCCGGTAAATGATCCCGCAGTCGACGGAGGCCTCCCCGACCTGCGTTGTGACCTCCTTGACGTTGGAGCCGTAGCTCAGGCAGCCGGCGACGGCCGCCTCGTCGATGCCGTAGTAAGCAAAAATCTTCTGCGTGTATTGGCCCACGGGGACGTCCGCGTTGCCCATCGCGAGCAGAACGTCTCCGGCCAGCAGATGGGCGGCCAGCTCGTCGAAGGCGTCGATCCCCTTCGGATTTCCGTCCGGTACGGCCAGCGCGACCTGGTTTTCCAGCAGATCCACACGGGTTTCCGGGTCGATCTGCGCCGCGTCCGTGCCGCCCGCGTTCGGGTCCAGGGCGTCCATCTGCTTCTGTGCCGCAGAGAGGAAAAGGTCGCATTCCGCCCCTTCTTTGATTTGTGTCAGCAGGGTGCCGGAGGAGTCGAAGGTGAACTCCACCTTGACGCCGGGGTGATCGGCTTGAAAGCGCCCGCCGAGCTGCGTCAGGGTCTCGGTCAGCGAGGCCGCTGCAAAGACCCGCAGGGTGACGGCTTCGTCCGATCTGTGGCAGCCGGAGCAGAGCAGCAATAGCAGAACCAAGGCCAAAACCAGGCAGATCAGTCGCTTCATCGCATTTCCCTCCTGTTGTGCATCTATGAATCGGATCACGGACAGATGCATGCATCGTCCGTCTCGGACAAGTCCATTTTACCAGAAAAGCCGACCCGGGAAAAGCAAAAAGATTCCGTAATGCCGAATTTCTGTTCAGCATTACGGAATCTTTCGTGGGCATCCCAGGCCATTACAGGCGTTCGTCCAGGTCCTTCCGGGGCTGGGCAAAGCGGTCGCCCAGCAGGTTCGCCCATTTTTCGGGGTAGAAGCTGTAATAGGAGATGTGCTTGATCAGCCGCCGCCGCTGGAAAATGGGCAGGCCCGCCCAGAGCAGGGAGGGCAGACCGATGATGAAGAGATAGAGCGGCCCGAGGATCAGAGACTGGATCGTGTGGCCGTATTCATGGACCAGCAAAGCCCGGTCCCGAGGCCGGTAGCTCTCGTGCAGAAAGAGGAAGCGGCCCATCGACATGCTGCCGGATCGGACCGGCCAGATCACGGCCAGCGCACCCTGATAGGCAAAGTGCGGGCAGCCGCGCAGACGGTAGAAGGCGTAGATCGTGCCGCCGATCAGGTTTTGGAGGATGCCCCAGCTGTACTGCCAGAGGATGTAGAGGAAGCGCTTCATCACAGCAGATGGCTGCGCAGGTCCTCGCCGCTGCGCGGGCTCAGCCAGGCGGGCGGCACGTCAAAGAGGGTCTTGCAGCCCGTCATGCCCTCGCGGGCCATCCGGTGCACGGCTCTGGCGCAGGCGGCCAGAACGGAGCCGGTGAACTCCGGGTTGGATTCCAGCTTCAGCGAGAATTCGATCGTCTCGGTGTGGTCGTCCCAGCCGGTCTTGCCGCTGCGCAGCACGGATCCGCCGTGCGGCATCCCGCTGTGGTCCCGGGCCATCTCCTCGGCGGTGATGAAGGTGACGGTGGTGTCGTATTCGTCAAAGTAATAGGGCATGGTCTTGATCTCACGCTCGATCCGGGCCTTGTCAGCGTCCGGCGCGGCGACCACGTAGCATTCGCGCAGATGCTTGTCGCGGGCGGTCAGGACCGGCTGCTCTCCGGCGCGGACCCGTTCCACGGCAGCGTCGATGGGCACGGTGTACTGCCGCGCGTCCAGGACGCCCGCAATCCGGCGGATCGCGTCGGAGTGGCCCTGGCTGACGCCGCGGCCCCAGAAGGTCTCATCCTTGCCGTCCGGCAGAACGGCGTTGGCATAGAGCCGGGCCAGACTGAACAGACCGGGGTCCCATCCGCAGGAGATCAGGGCGACCTTGCCGCCTGCCTTGGCGGCGGCGTCCGTCGCGGCGAAGTGCGCGGGAATTTTCGCGTGGGTGTCGAAGCTGTCCACCACGTGGAACGCGGCGGCGTACTTCGGCGTCTGGACGGGCAGATCGGTTGCGCTGCCGCCGCAGAGCAGAAGGACGTCGATCTGATCGGTCATCTGCTCCGCCTGCTCGACCGGATACACGGGCACGCCGGGGGTATGCAGGGTCAGACTGGCGGGGTCGCGTCGGGTAAAGACGCCCACCAGCTCCAGATCGTCGCAGCGGGCGATGGCGGCCTCCGCCCCGCGCCCCAGATTGCCGTAACCGAGAATTGCAATGCGGGTTTTCATAAACCTTCCTCCTGAATGATTAAGAAGTAGAAAGCGTTACGCCAGAATCGACGACAGGATCCCTTCCATATCGTACAGGCCAGCCTCCATCGTAACCACCCACTGCACGGCGGTCAGTGCGCCTTCGGCAAAGAGGGCACGGTCGTGGGCCTCATGGCGGAGGGTCAGCGTCTGGGTGTCGGTGCAGATGTGGATCTCGTGAATGCCGACGATATTGCCCATCCGCAGGGAGTGGATGTCGATCTCGTCGGGCTCGCGTTTCCCGTTCTCGTGCCGCCCGATCACCAGTCGGCTGCCCGGACGGACGGACTGGATCGCCCGGCCTAAGGTCAGGGCCGTGCCGCTGGGCACGTCGAGCTTGCGGTTGTGGTGGGTCTCTACGATCTCAATGTCTGCGTCCGGGAAGGCCTTTGCAGCCTGCCGCGCCAGGGCGGTCAGCACGACGATACCGAGGGAGAAGTTGCTGGCGAAGAGGACGGGCACGGTCTTGGCCGCGGCCTGGATGCAGGCAAGCTCCGCATCGGTCTGGCCGGTGGTGGCAATGACCAGAGGCGTCTTCGTTGCGGCAGCATAGGCCGTCAGCGTCGGAGTCGCCGAATGATGGGAAAAGTCCACAATGCAGTCGGCCTTGCCGTCAAAGTCTGCCAGGGAGGTGTAGGCCTCGCCGTTCTTTGCCATCGGATCCACCAGAATCAGATCGGCGTCGGGCAGCTTTTCCCGGAAGACGCGCTGCACCACCTGCCCCATGCGCCCGCAGGCGCCGTGAATGATGAGTTTCATCGGCCTTCCCTCCTCAGATCAGCCCCAGGGCGGACATCTCGGCGTAGAGCTGGCTGCGATAGGGCTCCTCCATCGGCGTCATCGGCAGACGAAGCTGGTCGCGGATCAGACCCATTCGTGCCAGAGCGGCCTTGATGGGGATGGGATTGGTCTGCTTGAACAGGGCGTGGATCAGCGGCAGGAGCTTGAGCTGCAGGGCAGCGCTGCCCTTCACGTCACCGGCAAAGAACATGCGGCAGATCGCCGCGGCCTCGGCGGGCATAATGTTGGAGAAGGTGGAGATCACGCCCTTGCCGCCCAGAGAGAGGATGGGAACGATCTGATCGTCGTTGCCGGAATAGATGTCCAGCCGGTCGCCCACCACGCGGAAGGTCTCGGCAATCTTGGAGATGTTGCCGCTGGCTTCCTTGATGGCGCAGATGTTGGGATGGTCCGCCAGGACGCCAAAGGTCTGCGGCTCGATGTTCGTGCCGGTCCGGGAGGGAACGTTATAGAGAATGACCGGAACCGAGGATGCGTCGGCAATGGCGGTGTAGCTGGCGATCAGCCCGGTCTGGGTGGGCCGGTTGTAGTAGGGCGAGACGCAGAGCACAGCGCTGGCGCCGATGGCACAGGCGTACTGCGTCATCATGATGGCATGGCCGGTGTCGTTGGAGCCGGTGCCGGCGATGATGGGAATCTTGTGGTCGGCGCGGCGGATGGCAAATTCCAGCACCTTGCAGTGCTCGTTGTCGGTCAGCGTCGGGGCCTCGCCGGTGGTGGCGCATACGACGATGGCGGAAATGCCGGATGCGACCTGCCAGTCGATCAGCTTCCCGAGCGCCGGATAGTCCACCCCGGAATCGTTCATCGGCGTGACGATTGCGGTGGCCGCGCCGGTAAAAACATGCTTCTTTTCCATAACGGTCTCCTTTGCAGTCTTACACGTTGAACAGGAAGTTGACGATGTCGCCGTCCTTCATGACGTATTCCTTGCCCTCGCTGCGGAACAGGCCCTTTGCCTTGGCGTTTGCCATCGTGCCGCAGGCCTTCAGATCCTCAAAGGCCACAACCTCGGCGCGGATAAAGCCGCGCTCGATGTCGGAGTGGATCTTACCGGCGGCTCTGGGGGCCTTGGTCCCACGGGTGATCGTCCAGGCATGGACGTCGTCGGGGCCGGCGGTCAGGAAGGAGATATAGCCCAGCAGCTCATAGGAGGTCTTGATCAGCCGATCCAGGCCGCGCTCGGTCAGACCGAGCTCCTCCATGAACATCTGTGCGTCCTCGGGCTCCATGTCCATGATGTCTTCCTCGAACTTGGCGGCCACGGGGAGAACTGCAGCACCCTGCTCCTCGGCCAGGGCGGAGATGGCCCGGAACTGGGCGTTGTTCCGGTAGTCGGCCATGCCGTCCTCGTCCAGGTTGGCGGCATAGATGACGGGCTTCGTAGAAAGCAGGCCGCCGTCCTGAAGGATGTCCTTGTCCTCGTCGGTAAAGGCGAAGCTGCGGGCGGGCTTTCCGTCGGAGAGATGGGCCAGCAGCGCCTCGCACATCTCGCTCTCATGCTTGTATTTCTTGTCGCCGGCTTTGAGGTACTTCCTGGCTTTTTCCAGGCGGCGCTCCACGACCTCGATGTCGGCCAGGATCAGCTCCAGCTCCAGGGTCTCAGCGTCGGAGCGGGCGTCCGCCGGGTCGGGGAAGAGAGAGGCGTTGTCAAAGCAGCGGACCACGTGGACCAGGGCGTCCACCTGGCGGATGTTCTGCAGAACGGAGTTGCCGCGGCCCGTGCCCTTGCTCACACCGGCCACATCCACAAAGTCGATGCTGGCGGGGGAGTACTTTTTGGGCTTGTAGTATTCGGCCAGCCAGTCCAGCCGCTCGTCGGGCACCTTGGCCTGGCCGATATTGGGCTTGGCGGAGGCTCCCATGTAGCCGCCGGTCTCGGCCTTGGACCCGGTCAGGGCGTTGTAAAGCGTTGTCTTTCCCACGCCGGGCAGACCCACGATACCTAATTTCATAATGTAATAACATCTCCTTTGATGGGATCGCAGTATTGCAGTATTATTATAACACTATACCACATCCCGCGAAAATTCTCAATCCCCTTTGCGGAGATTTTCTGAGATTTTGCCATTCCGCTTCTTTTCGTACCCCAAGCAAGCCGCAGGCGCATCCGAACGGATGCGCCTGCGGTGTTTCGATTTCAAGTATGGGAAGACTTACTTTGCATAGGCGTGGCTGAGGAAGGTCACGATCTGGCCCCGGGTGCAGGTGTCGTTCGGCGAGAACTTCGTCTTGCTGGTACCGGATGTGATCTTCTGGCCCACGGCCCAGAGGACAGCCTTGTAATAGTATTCATTGGCTGCAATGTCACGGAAGGGATTGTTTGCCGAAACCTTCGGCATGCCTGCGGTGCGCCAGAGGAAGGTGACCACCTGTGCGCGGGTGCAGGGATCGTTCGGCGAGAACTTCGTCTTGCCGGTGCCGGCGGTGATCTCATTCTCCACCGCCCAGAGGACGGCCTTCTCATAGTATGCGCCGTGCTTGACGTCCGTGAAAGGACAGGTTTTGGTTTTCGGAGCAGGGCAGCCATTGGCACGCCAGAGGAAGGTGACCACTTGGGCACGGGTACAGGGGTCGTTGGGGGAGAAGTGCAGGTCGTCCGTGCCCTGGGTGATCCCGTTCTCTACCGCCCATCGAACCGGCTCGGCGTAGTATTCGTCGTCCGGAACGTCGTTAAACGGTGCGATCGTCGGTGTTTGGATGTCGAAGTAAAAGTCCTTCTCACCGTAGTACTTGCCCATGCCGGTTAGGATCATACGGTATGTGCCCGGCTCGCAGGGCGTGATGTTTTCATTATAATGATCGCCGTCCCAACCGCGGAATATGACCGAATAGTCCCGGTCCCTGACCAACAGGTTTCCGTTTTTGTCCTTCAGCGAGAAGGCGAAGTGCTTGAAGGAGGTAACCTCATAAGGGGCAGTGACCTCGCCCCTTTCGATATTGAATTCTGCAGGTACGGGGGTATCAATATAGATGGCCTGCATGACCTTTTCCTTGCTCAGGGTCCGTCCCCAGTGGACGATGCCCAGCCAGTTGCCCTCCACGAGGACGACCTTATCGTCATATTTCTCAAGGACGACCACGGAGTGCTCGGGATAGTTGCTGGTGGGAGGGTTTTCCAGGCGCAGATGGGTGCCGACGTGGATATCGTCGTAGGTAAAATTTCCGTTTCGGATAAATACAATGTCGGTGGTTTCCGCCTCCGGCTCGAAAACAACATGCTGACATTCAGATGCGAAGAGCCGGCAGTTGTCATGGGGCGTGCCCTCCGGATAATCCCCCGCCTTCAATGCCAGAAGGCGATCACGGCGGGCCAGGTCTTGGGCCGTCATCAGACTGACAGATGCCGAAGCGGTGATGGTCAGGCCGGAGAACAGGGTGCAGATCACAGCCAGAACAAGAAGGACGGAAATCAGTTTTTTCATGCGGGAGGCTCCTTTCTTGGATCGGGTTTTGGCAGGGTACAGCTTCGCGGTGATGGATTGACAGTAATTCACGCTGCGTCATTATTATACAGCAGAGATCACCGGAATGCAAGGAGAAAATGGCACAGGGCTTGAAAACTCGGTCAAATCTGGTATAATCAAAGAAAAATGCGGCATGCCGCCG
>CAMHMK010000045.1 GCA_946186225.1 uncultured Clostridia bacterium | reverse complement strand
GCCCGGGGCCGGCGATTTCTTTTTCCGAAAGGGGCTTGCGCCGCGGGCGGAAATCGGATAGAATGAGGGCAGATCATCCCGGAGGTGTGCCCATGAAGGAACTGACTGTCACAAAGAACGACGCCGGTCAGCGGCTTGACCGCTTTCTGGCGAAGACCGTGCCCCTGCTTCCGGCCTCCCTGTGCCAGAAGTACATTCGCCTGAAGCGAATCAAGGTGGACGGCAAGCGGGCCGACCGCGATACCCGTCTGGTCGAGGGAAACGTGATCCAGCTCTATATCAACGACGAGTTCTTCGACACGCCGAAGCCGGAAAACGCCTATCTGACTGTCTCCGCGCCGAAGCTCAACCTGGTCTACGAGGATGAAAACCTCCTGCTGGTGGACAAAAAGCCCGGCCAGGCCGTCCACCCCCACGACGGGGCCGAGTACGGCAAGACCCTGATCGACCACATCCAGGCCTATCTGTACGCAAAAGGGGAGTGGAAGCCCCGGGAGGAACACGCCTTCGCCCCGGCCCTCTGCAACCGCATCGACCGCAACACCGGCGGCATCGTGATCGCGGCCAAGAACGCAGAGGCCCTGCGCATCCTGAATCAGAAGATCAAGGATCGGGAACTGGAAAAGCGGTATCTCTGCGTGGTCCACGGCAGACCGAAGCCCGCCGCCGGGCGGCTCGAGGGCTGGATCTTCAAGGACGCGGTCCGGAACCGGGTCTACGTCACGCAGAAATACCAGCCCGGGGCCAAGAGCGCCGTGACCGAATACAATACCCTGAAAACGCAGAACGGCCTCTCCCTGGTCGAGTGCGAGCTGATCACGGGCCGGACCCACCAGATCCGCGCCATGATGGCCGCTGCCGGGACGCCTCTCCTGGGGGACGGCAAATACGGCAAGCTGGACAAGCAGTACGACCGCAAATACCAGGCGCTTTATTCCTATAAACTGAAGTTTTCCTTCACCACCGACGCCGGCATCCTCCAATACCTCGACGGCCGGGAATTTCAGGTAGAGCAGGTGGACTTCGTGACGCAGTATTTCGGAGAATAAAGAACCCGAAGCGCCGGACGCCCAACGCCGTTTCTATACGTGAATTCCTGTTTTTCATTCATTTTTCTTGTTCCCCTCTTTACAATTCAAACCGCATCTGCTATAATAAATCGAAATTTTTGTTGCAAGGTGAATCCAAGATGGAAAAGCTTCTTAATTTGATCAGCGAACAGGTCTCCGCGGCCTTTGGCGCGGCTGGCTTCGACCCTGCCTTCGGCAAGGTCTCGGTCTCCAACAGGCCCGACCTGTGCGAATACCAGTGCAACGGGGCCATGCCCGCTGCCAAGGCCTATCACAAGGCTCCCATCCAGATCGCCGAGGCGGTCGCCGCCGCCATGGTCGGGAACCCGGCCTTCTCGGAGATCCAGGCCGTCAAACCCGGCTTTCTGAATCTGCGGCTGAACCCGGACTGGCTGGCGTCCTATCTGGAATCCATGCGCAAGGCGGATCGCTTCGGCGTTGCCGCCGACCCGAAGGCCGGCACCGTCGTCATCGACTACGGCGGAGCCAACGTGGCCAAGCCTCTGCACATCGGCCATCTGCGCTCGGCCATCATCGGCGAGAGCATCAAGCGTATCCAGCACTTCTTCGGCAACGAGACCATCGGCGATACCCACCTGGGCGACTGGGGCCTGCAGATGGGCCTGGTCATCGCCGCCCTGCAGGATCGGCAGCCGGAGCTCTGCTATTTTGACCCGGCCTTCGCCGGTCCCTATCCCGAGGAGGCTCCCTTCACGATCTCCGATCTGGAAGAGATCTACCCCGCCGCCTCCGCCCGGTCCAAGGTGGACGAGGCCTTTGCGGCCCGTGCCCACGACGCTACCTACGAGCTCCAGCAGGGCCGCCCCGGCTATCTGGCCCTGTGGAAACACATCATGGCGGTGTCCAAGGCCGATCTGCACAAGAACTATGACAGACTGGGCGTTCACTTTGAGGTGTGGCTGGGAGAGAGCGACGCGCAGGGCTACATTCCTTCGATGATCGACCGCATGCGCGAGATGGGTCTGCTCGTCGAGAGCGAAGGCGCCCAGGTCATCGAGGTCCAGGAACCGACCGATACCAAGGAGGTTCCGCCCTGCATCATCATGAAGTCCGACGGCGCGACCCTCTACGCCACCACCGACCTTGCCACCATCCGCCAGCGGATGGAGACCTGGAAGCCGGACCGCATCCTCTACGTGGTGGATAAGCGGCAGAGCCTGCACTTTGAGCAGGTCTTCCGTGCTGCCCGGAAGGCAGCTCTGGTGGGACCGGAGACCGAGCTGCGTCACATCGGCTATGGCACCATGAACGGCAAGGACGGCAAGCCCTTCAAGACCCGCGCCGGCGGCGTCATGCGGCTGGAAACGCTGATCAACGAGATCACCGATTTCGTCCGTGCCAAGGTGGAGGAAAACAAACTGGTCACCGGGGCCGACGTGGAGGACACCACCGCCAAGATCGCCCTGGCCGCGCTGAAATACGGCGACCTCATGAACGCCCCCACCAAGGACTATATCTTCGATATGGACCGCTTCGCGGCCTTCGAGGGCAACACCGGCCCCTATATCCTCTACACCATCGTCCGCATCAAGTCGATCCTTTCCCGCTACGGCGCCTGGGAGGAGTTGCCCATCGCCGCCCCGGAGACCCCGGAGGCCAAGGACCTGATGCTGGCGCTGACCCGGCTGCCCGACGCCCTGGAGCTGGCCTATCGTGACTGCGCCCCCAACGCGATCTGTGCCTATGTCTACGAGCTGGCGGGCTACGCCAACAAGTTCTACCATGAGACGCACATCCTCACCGAGGAAGACAAGCAGAAGCAGCAGGGCTACATCGCCCTGATCGGCCTGACCAAGCGGGTCCTGGAGACCTGCATCGACCTGCTGGGCTTCTCCGCTCCGGAGAAGATGTGATGACCATAGCGCCGATGCGCGGGACCCAGGCGGCGCAGATCGCCGCCCTGGAGCGGGAGACCTTCTCCCTGCCCTGGGATGAAGCCTCCGTCCGCGCCGAGCTGGACAATCCCCTGAGTCTGTGGCTGGTGGCCGCCGAGGGGGAGACCGTCCTGGGCTATGTCGGTTCCCAGACCGCCTTTGATGACACAGATATTCTGAACGTCTGCGTCCGCCCGGACGCCCGCCGCCGCGGGATCGCCCGGACCCTGCTTTGCGCCCTCGAGGACCACCTGATCCGGTCCGGCACGGCTCGGATCACACTGGAGGTCCGTGCCTCCAATGAGCCCGCCCGCGCCCTCTACGAGGGCCTCGGCTACGTCCGTGTCGGCCTGCGCCGGGGCTACTATGAAAAGCCCCGCGAGGACGCGCTGATCCTGCAAAAAGAACTGGTGAAGCCATGAATATTTTAGCCTTCGAGTCCTCCTGCGACGAGACTGCCGCCGCCGTGGTCCACAATGGGCGTACCCTTCTGGCGGATTGCATCTCCTCCCAGGTGGATATCCACCGCATCTATGGCGGCGTGGTCCCGGAAATCGCCTCCCGCAAGCATGTGGAGGCCATCTACCCCCTGGCCGAGGAGGCCCTCCATACGGCCGGCCTGACCCGACGCGACGTGGACGCGGTGGCCGTGACCTTTGCCCCCGGCCTGATCGGGGCGGTTCTGGTGGGTGTGAACTTTGCCAAAGCCGCCGCTCTGACCCTGGGTGTGCCCTTGATTCCGGTCCACCACATCCGCGGCCATATCGCCGCGAACTACCTGACCCATCCCGACCTGGAGCCCCCCTTCCTCTGCCTGGTCGTCTCCGGCGGACATACCATGCTGGTGGACGTCCGGGACTACACCGAGATGGAGATCCTGGGCGGGACCCGGGACGACGCGGCAGGGGAGTGCTTCGATAAGATTGCCCGCGTCTTGGGCATGCCCTATCCCGGCGGCGCGGCCTTGGACCGCCGCAGCCAGACCGGCGACCCGTCGCGCTATCCCATGCCGAAGGTCCGCGTGGACGGGAATCCCCTGGACCTGTCCTTCTCCGGTCTCAAGACCGCCGCGATCAATCTGATCCACAATGCGGCCCAGAAGGGGGAGACGATCGAGGTCCCGGATCTGTGCGCCTCGGTCTCCCAGGCCGTCAGCGACGCGCTGACGACCCGCGCCGCCCTGGCCCTGCGACAGACCGGGCGCAGGACCCTGGCCGTGGCCGGCGGCGTGGCGGCCAACTCCCGCATCCGCTCCGACCTGACCGCCCTGGCAGCGCAGACCGGCGTCCGCCTCTGCCTGCCCGAGCTCCGCTTCTGCGGCGACAACGGGGCCATGATCGGCGCCCAGGCCTACTATGAATATCTTGCTGGTCATACCGCCGATATGACCCTGAACGCTTATGCGACAAAATCCATGATCGGCGAACAGCTTTCCTGAAACTGCAAAAGAGAGGAGACAAGAAATGAAAAATATGTTCAAAAGCTGGTTTACCCCCGAAAACCTGAAGGAAGTCGGAATGGATACGATCTACGATATCATCGGCAGTATCCTCTACGGCATCGGCATCTACACCTTCGCGTCCAACGCGAACTTCGCCCCCGGCGGCATCGCCGGTGTGACGATCATCATCCACCACTTCCTGCCCTGGGTCCCCATCGGCGCGGGCCAGCTCGTGATCAACATCCCGGTTGCGATCATCTGCTTCAAGCTGCTCGGCAAGAAATTCTTCATCAAGTCCGTCCGCAGTATGGTCATCTCCAGCTTCTTCCTGGACTTTGTGATGCCGCACTTCCCAATGTACGGCGGCGAGCGTCTTCTGGCCGCGATCTTTGCCGGCGTGCTCTCCGGCGCCGGCCTGGCCCTGATCTACATGCGCGGTTCCTCCACCGGCGGCACCGACTTCATCATCATGGCCATCCGCAAGAAGCTGCCCCACATGTCCATCGGCTCCATCTCGCTGGCGATCGACGGCAGCGTCATCCTGGCCGGCGGTCTGGTCTTCGGCGACGTGAACGCCGTCCTCTTCGGTATCATCATGACCCTGCTCTCCACCACGGTCATTGACAAGATCATGTACGGCTCCAGCTCGCAGCGTCAGCTGATCATCATCAGCAACGAGCCCGAGAAGGTCGCAGACGAGATCTGCAAGCAGACCGAGCGCGGCGCGACCCTCCTCCACGGCCGCGGCGCCTACACCGGCGACGACAAGCTGGTCATCATGTGCCTCTGCTCCAAGACCGAGATGTTCCCGGTCCGCAACATTGTCAAGAGCATCGACCCCAAGGCAATGATTCTGATCAGCACGGTGGACGAAGCCTACGGTCTCGGCTTCAGCTCGCTGAATGACTGATTTCGGCACTCCGGCTGAGACATCCGTGCTGTTTCGCCCCTGAAACTGCAAAATCAACGAAAAACCCGGGAAAAAACGGAATTCTCCGAAATTTCCTGGGTTTTTCGTCAACGTTCGACGGATTATGTAAACGAAATGTGTTATGATTCAGGCAGAACGAAGGCGAAGCACCACGGCTGTCCGATCATCTGCCGCGTCGGCCTCGCCCAGTGTGATCAGGCAGCTTGCCAGATCCCGCACCGTTCCCTGGGAAAACCCGGCCAGCAGCCGCTCTGTCTCCTCTCCGTAGGCGCCGTCGCTGACCATCACCAGCGTTTCCCCATCTCTAAGGGACAGCTCGCATCGTCCCGGCCTGTGGGAAGGTCCGACTCCACAGCCCGGCGGCGGCGCGGCGGTCCCTATTTTTTCCACCCCGCCCTCCCTGCGGAGGTAGGAGGGGGCAGCGCCCCATTTGAACAGCTCTCCCTTTCCGGAGCGGAGGTCCAGTCGGAGCAGATCGATGGTCGAAAAGACCGTTGTCTTCCGTAAAACGTAGAAGCCGTTCAGCAGATCCATCGCGCTGTCGGCGTTCACGCCCGCCTCCAGCAGGGCGGCCAGCAGATGGGCCGCCTGGTCGCTTTCGGCTCTGGCCTCCGCCCCGGTGCCCATCCCGTCGCAGAGGAGAACGTAAAACCGGCCGAAGCGATCCCGGCAGGTCGCGCCGCGGTCCCCCGAAACCGGATTCCCGGCGCGGCTGGCCGTCCCGACGGCCAGTTCCGGAATATAGCGCAGGGGCTCGCCGGACCCCGGCTCGGCGGCCTTTCGCAGCAGCCTGGCCATGGTCTGATACTGGGCGGCGGCTACCTGCCGGCCCTCCTCAAAGCGGCGCTCCTCCCGAATCCTGGCCCGCTGTGCGTCCAGCTCCTGATTCACCGCGGTCAAAAAGCCCTCCGTGTGGCGGCAGCGCTCGGCAAACCGCTCCGGCAGATCGTCCCGCAGCGCGGTCCCGCGCAGCAAGATGGCCTCCCCGGCCCGGCAGAGATCCCGGTAGGTGGCCTCAGATTCCTCCTCCCAGCACAGGCTTCTGCGCACGCAGCAGCGGCAGACCTGCTCGGCGGCATAGTCGTAGACCTCGTTGAGCTGAATGGCGGAGATCACCGGCTGCTCCCGCGCCAAAATGCGGCCCATGGTCTCCAGGGCCTGCTCCACCCCGACCTCGCGCTGGGGCAGGGCGGAACGGACCGGGGCTTCGTCCTCGACCGGCAAGCCGGGCAGGGAGCGCTGCAGAACCGCTCCTGCCGCCGACCCGAGCGCCGTGCTCAGACAGAAGAGGGGAGAGAGCCCGCCCGCCGTGAGCTGCCAGATCGCAGCGGCGGCAAAAAAGACTCCGCTCCGCTTCCAGCCGCGCTTCGGCGCCAGGGCGCGCGCTGCCAGCGCGCCCAAGGCAAGCACACCCGTCATGGGCACGGGAAGGGCTCCGCTCAGATCCGCTGCCGCCCCGCAGAGGACGGCGGCGGGCAGACCGGCCCCTGCGCAAACCGGGACCAGCGCGGCCCCGGCGGCCAGGTTCGCCCCATAGGGCGGAAGCGCAAGCCCCAGGCAGGCCAGCAGGGTCAGACCGCACATGGCGGCTCGGACCTCAGGCTTCGTCCGCGCCCAGACCAGGGGAAGGGCAAAGGCCAGGACGGCAGAGAGCAGCAAATGCGCCGCCGCGGCCAGGGAGAAGCCGCTTTCCAGCAGAAAAACCGCGCCGACGGCTCCGGTCAGCCCCGCGCTCAGCAGGGGAAGGGAGATCGGCGTTTTCCGGAAGATGACAGCCGCCGCGAAGAAGCTCAGGCTCAAGGCCAGCGGCTCCAGGGCTGCCTCCCAGCCCCAGAGCAGAAGATAGCCGCCGATCGCTCCGACTGTGGCGAGCAGGCCGGCAGGGCTGGCGCCGGCCAGCAGGATCGCCCCCGCCGCCAGCGGCAGCGGCCGTCCGATGGCCCGCGCCGCACACAGGAGAAAGGCCCCTGCACCCCAGAGCAGGGACGTGGCCAGCTGCCCGCTCAGCTTCTTCAAAAATCCCCGTGCCTTTGACGGGACCGTATCCATCCGTACCATGCGTTCCATTCCTTTCGCCGCTTTGCTCCGATTGTACCCGCCCGGTACAAAAAAGCCTGTCGGGAAAGCGCAGGAAGCAAGAAAAATCTCTTGCCTCTTTTCGAGCGGTGTAGTATAATACTCCAACAGTCCAACCCGACAGGAGGTGCCACCGTGGATTTCAAGCTGCATTCCCCCTTCCAGCCCACCGGCGACCAGCCGCAGGCCATCGAGGCCCTGACGCGCGGCGTCGAAATGGGCCTGGATGAGCAGGTCCTGCTGGGCGTGACCGGCTCCGGCAAGACCTTCACCATGGCGAACGTGATCGCCAGACTCAACCGACCGACCCTGGTGCTGGCCCATAACAAGACCCTGGCCGCTCAGCTTTGCTCGGAGTTCCGGGAGTTCTTCCCGGAGAACGCGGTGGAGTATTTCATCTCCTATTACGACTACTACCAGCCGGAGGCCTATATCCCCCACACCGACACCTATATTGAAAAGGACTCGGCCATCAACGACGAGATCGAGCGCCTTCGTCACAGCGCCACCTCGTCCCTCTTTGAGCGTCGGGACGTCATTGTGGTGGCCTCGGTTTCCTGCATCTACGGCCTCGGCGACCCCATCGACTATCAGAACATGGTCATCTCCCTCCGCACGGGCATGGAATACCCCCAGGAGGAGCTGATGAAGAAGCTGATCTCGATCCGCTACGAACGCAACGACGTGGAGTTCTCCCGCAACCACTTCCGTGTCCGCGGCGACACCGTGGAGGTCTACCCGGCCTACTGGGCCGGACGGGCCATCCGGATCGAGTTCTTCGGCGACGAGGTGGACCGCATCTCCGAGATCAACGCCGTCACGGGCGTTCCCGAGCGCGCCGTCACCCACGTGGCGATCTACCCGGCCTCCCACTACGTCACCCCGCCCGAAAAAATGCAGCGGGCCCTGATCAAGATCCGTGAGGAGATGGAGGCGCGGGAGAAGTTCTTCCAGGAGAACAACCGGCTTCTGGAGGCCCAGCGCATCCGTCAGCGCACCGAGTACGATATGGAGATGCTCCAGGAGATCGGCTTCTGCACCGGCATCGAAAACTACTCCCGCGTCATGTCCGGCCGCGCCCCCGGTACCCCGCCGATGACCCTGCTGGACTATTTCCCGAAGGATTTCCTGCTCTTCGTGGACGAGAGCCACGTCACCCTGCCCCAGGTCCGCGCCATGTACAACGGCGACCGCTCCCGCAAGACGACGCTGGTTGACTACGGCTTCCGCCTGCCCTCCGCCTTTGACAACCGCCCCCTGACCTTTGACGAGTTCACATCCAAGATCCACCAGGTGGTCTGCGTCTCCGCCACCCCGGCCCCCTATGAGCTGGAGCGGGCGGGGCAGGTCGTGGAGCAGGTCATCCGGCCCACGGGGCTGCTCGATCCCGAGGTCGAGGTCCGGCCCATCGAGGACCAGGTGGACGACCTGATGGGTGAGATCGCCAAGGTCACAGCCAAGGAGGAGCGGGTCCTCGTCACGACCCTGACCAAGAAAATGGCCGAGGATCTGACCGCCTTTTTGCAGAAAAACGGGGTCCGCGTCCGCTATATGCACTCGGATATCGGGGCGCTGGAGCGGATGGAGATCATCCGCGACCTGCGCATGGCGAAGTTTGACGTCCTGGTGGGCATCAACCTTCTGCGCGAGGGCCTGGACCTGCCCGAGGTCTCGCTGGTCGCCATTCTGGACGCCGACAAGGAGGGCTTCCTCCGCAGCCCCACCAGCCTGATCCAGACGATCGGCCGCGCCGCCCGAAACGCTGAGGGCCGCGTGATCATGTACGCCGACAAGATGACCCCCGCGATGGACTACGCCATCCGCGAGACCAACCGCCGCCGCGGCATCCAGGACGCCTACAACAAGGCCCACGGCATCGTCCCGAAGACGATCCGCAAGGACGTCCGCGACCTGATCGAGATCACCACCCAGGACGTTACCGCCGTCGGCAAGGGCAAGATCAAGATGACCCGCGCCGAGCGCGACGCCGAGATCGCCCGCCTGGAAAAGCAGATGCGCAAGGCAGCCCACATGATGGAATACGAATTTGCCGCCGTCCTGCGTGACCAGATCATCCAGCTCCGGGGAGAGAATTCATGACGCAGATTGAAACAAAAAACATGGATATCCGCGCCGCTTTACTGGCCTATACGCCCTATAACGAACAGGAGACCCGCGACAAGGCGCTGATCCTCCGTGCGCTCGAGACCTTCCCGGATCTCCTGGACCGGGAGAATACGATCTGCCATCTGACGGCCTCCAACTGGATCACGAATCCGGCGCGGGACCACATTCTGATGGTCCACCACAACATCTACAACGCCTGGGCCTGGACCGGCGGCCACGCCGACGGGGAATCCGACCTCCGCGCGGTTGCCCTGCGCGAGGCGAAGGAGGAGACCGGCCTGAGGGAGCTGACGCCCCTCTATGACGGCATATTCTCCATCCAGTGTCTGGCGGTCCACCACCATATCAAGCGCGGTGCCTACGTTCCGTCCCATCTCCACCTGGACTTCTGCTATCTCTGGCAGGCGGATGATCATGCGGCCGTCCACGCCAAGCAGGATGAAAACTCCGGCGTCCGCTGGGTCCCCATCGACGACGTGCAGCGCTGGTCCGGCGAGGACGACATGGAGATGGTCTATTCCAAGCTGAACGCCAAGCTCAAGGCACTGCCGTAACGTCAAAAAATCTTTGTATTTTCTGGAAAAACCGGGAACAAATCTCTGATGTTCTCGTCTATCAAAAGACTTCAAAGAAAGGAAAAAACACCCATGAAAAAAATCATCGTTCTCACCCTCGCCCTGATCCTTGCCCTCGGCTGCTTTGCCGGCTGCGCCAAGGAACCCGCATCCAATGAAACCAAGACGCCAGACGCCAGCACTGCTGCCCCCGTGGAGAGCACTGCCGCCCCCGTCGAGAGCACTGCTGCCCCCGTCGAGAGCACTGCCGCCCCCGCTGCGGCTGAGCTGAATCTCGAAGAGGTCTACAACAACCTGATCTCCGGCGCCACCGAGGATGTCGTCCTCCTCCCCGCTGCGGATGAAGAGCTGGACAGCTTCTATCCCGGCCTGAACGACATCGAGTTCAAGCAGAAGGTCGCCTACATGGCTCCGGTCACCGGCGCAGCCTTTGAGGTCATCCTGGTTGAGGTCGCCAATCCCGACGACGTCGCCAAGGTCCAGGCCATCTTCGAGGCCCGCATCAAGGAAGGCGCGGAAGGCGACTACTGCGATCCCACTCAGAACGGCTACTGGCAGAACGAGGCCAGAGTCCATGTCCTCGGCAACTACGTCGGCATGGTCGTCCTGGCGAACGCAGTCACCGGCATCACGGTTCCCGACAATGTCTTCGAGGCTGCTGCCAACAAATAGTCCGGCAATCTGACGCAATGCAGACGGTCCGCAGCTTGCGGACCGTCTGCATGAGCGCCTTTTTCTGTTTGGGGGGCAGTTATGGTATTCTCAACTCCTGTATTTCTCTTTGTGTTTCTGCCTGCGGTGCTGGCATTGTATTACCTGATGCCGCGGAAGCTGAAGCCCTGCATCCTCCTGCTCTCGTCTCTGGCCTTCTATTTCTGGGGAGAGCGGGCTTACACCGGCCTGATGGTCTTTTCCATCCTGGTCAACTACATCTCCGGGCTTGTGATCGCAGCCTTGAAGTCGCGCGGAAAGCCGGGCGGAGCGAAGGCAGCGCTGATCATCTCCGTCGTCATCAACCTCGGCATGCTGATCTTTTTCAAGTACTGGGATTTCTTTGCCCAGTCTCTGCAGGGAATCGGCCTGGGCGTTCTCCCGGTGCTGGGCATCCACCTTCCCATCGGCATCTCCTTCTACACCTTCCAGACCATGAGCTACACGATCGACGTCTACCGCGCCGATGTTCCGGTCCAGAAGAACCCGGTCTCCTTCGGGGCCTACGTGACCATGTTCCCGCAGCTGATCGCCGGCCCCATCGTCCGGTATAAGGACGTGGCCGGGCAGCTCGACTGCCGGGGCGTCGGCTGGGAGCGGTTCGCCTCCGGCGTATTCCGCTTCACGGTCGGCATGGCCAAGAAGCTCCTCCTGGCCAATGCCCTTGGCCGGATCTGGGCCGGCTTCCGCGACGTGCCGACCACGGAGCTCTCTGTGGCCGGGGCCTGGCTGGGCGTTCTGGCCTTCAGCCTGCAGATTTATTTCGACTTCTCCGGCTATTCGGACATGGCCATCGGCCTGGGCAGAATGCTGGGCTTCGAGTTCCTGGAGAACTTCCGCTATCCCTATGCGGCCGACAGCATCACCGATTTCTGGCGGAGATGGCACATCTCTCTGTCCAACTGGTTCCGCGATTACCTGTATATTCCCCTGGGCGGCAACCGCTGCTCCAAGCCTCGCTGGCTGATGAATCTGCTGATCGTGTGGATGGCGACCGGCATGTGGCACGGGGCAAGCTGGAACTACCTGACCTGGGGCCTCTATTTCTTCGTCCTGCTGATGCTGGAGAAATTCCTGCTGAAGAAGGTCCTGGATCGCGCGCCTGCCTGGACGCGGCACCTCTACACGGTGATCCTGCTGGTGATCGGCTGGACGATCTTCGGGATTGAAGACTTCGGCCACCTGGGTAAGTACCTCGGCGTGATGTTCGGCGCAGGCGCAAAGGCCTTCTCTGACGGCGCCTTCCGCTATGCCCTGCGCAGCGGCGCGGCGGTGCTGGTCGTCGGCGTCTTTGCCGCTCTGCCGATCGCCAAGCATCTCAACGACAAGCTGCCAGAAAAGGCGAGGCTGCCGGTGAATGCGATCCTGCTGGTTCTGGGTCTGGCGGCCTGCACGGCCTCCATGGTTTCCGGCACCTACAACCCCTTCCTGTATTTCCGGTTCTGAGGAGGCGGCGTCGTGAAAAAAACATATTCTGTAATCATCGTCTGCATTTTTGTTCTCTTCCTGGCTGCCGTTGCCGTCGGCTCCCTGGTCGCACCTGCGCGCACCTTTTCCCAGATGGAGAACCGCGTTCTGAAAACGGCCCCGAAGCTGATCGAAAAGGACGTCATGGACGGCTCTTATATGGAAGACGCCGAGACCTATATCTCGGACCACATCCTGGGCCGCGACCTCTGGTTCTGCATCAACGCCGGACTGGACCGAGCCCTTGGGAAGACGGATGCCAACGGTGTCTTCTTCGGCAAAGGCGGTGTCCTGCTGGAACAGGAGCATACCCCGGACCCTGCGGAGCTGGAAAAGCGCGTGGGCTACGTCAATAACCTAGCGGAAAAGACGGACCTGCCGATTTACTTCGGTCTCATCCCCTCCGCCTCGACGGTCTGGCGCGACCGCCTGCCGGCCAATGCCGATACCGCCCGGGAGGATGAAGTGATCTCCCAGGCCTATGCCTCCTGCAAGGTGAAAACCATCGACGTTTTGGGCGCCTTGCGTGCCCACCGGGACGAGCCCATCTACTTCCGCACCGACCACCACTGGACCCCCCTTGGGGCAAAGTACGGGGCCGACGCCCTGCTGACAGCCATGGACCTGGATCCCCTGGCCGACAGCGAGCTCTCCCGCGAGACCGTCTCAGATTCCTTCTATGGAACCCTCTACTCCAAGACCGGTGCATTTTGGCTGAAGCCGGATACCGTCGAACGCTTCGTTTCCGACGCCGGCGTCACGGTCACGGACTATCGCAGCATGAAACCGGAGCCGGGCCGCCTCTATCACCCGGAGCTGCTGGAGCAGAAGAACCAGTACAACTACTTCCTCGGCGGCAATAAGCCGATTGTCATTCTGAACACCGAGAACGCCCCGGCGGGCAAGGTCCTGGTCGTGCGCGATTCCTACTGCGACGTCCTCGCCCCCTTCCTGACCCGGCGCTTCTCCGAGGTCCACCTCTTCGATATGCGCTACAACAGCCTGAGTCTGGTGGAGTACGCTGCCGAGCACGACATCGATGCCATTGTGATTCTCTATGGCTACGCCACCTTCACGACCGATACCAGCGTCTTCCGCATTGCGAGATGACGAGTGCGAATTCGTCGGCCTGCTGACC
>CAMHMK010000044.1 GCA_946186225.1 uncultured Clostridia bacterium | reverse complement strand
CCATTTCCTTGAGGGCTTCCTTGCGGCTGAGGTTGACGCGGCCGCGCTCGTCGATCTCGGTGACCTTGACCCAGGTCATGTCGCCGATGTTCAGAACGTCCTCGACCTTCTCGGTGCGCTTGAACTCGAGGTCGCGGATGTGGCACATGCCGTCCTTGCCGGGCGCCAGCTCAATGAAGGCGCCGATCGGGATGATGCGGACGACCTTGCCGTAGTACAGCTTGCCGACCTCGGGGACGAAGCAGATGTCGTCGATCATGCGCTTGGCGGCATCGCAGGAGGCGGCGTTCGGCGAAGCAATGCGGATGGTGCCGTCGTCCTCGATGTCCACCTGGGCGCCGGACTCGGCCACGATCTTCTGAATCATGGAGCCGCCCTTGCCGATGACCTCGCGGATCTTGTCCACGTCGATCTTCATGGTGAGCATCTTGGGCGCCCACTCGGAAACCTCGGGACGAGGCGCGGGGATGCAGGGGAGAATGACCTCATTGAGAATCTCCAGACGGGCCTTGCGGCAGCGCTCCAGCGCGTCTGCGATGATCTCCATGGTCAGACCGTCATTCTTGAGGTCCATCTGGATGGCCGTGACGCCCTCGGTGGTGCCGGCGACCTTGAAGTCCATCTCGCCGTGGAAGTCTTCCACGCCCTGAATGTCGGTGAAGGTCCGCCATTCGCCGGTCTCCTTGTCGGAGATCAAGCCGCAGGAGATGCCTGCCACGGGCCGCTTGATGGGCACGCCGGCGTCCATCAGCGCCAGGGTGGAGCCGCAGATGGAGCCCTGGGAGGTGGAGCCGTTGGAGGACAGAACCTCAGAGACGACACGGATGCAGTAGGGGAACTCGTCCAGACTGGGCAGGACAGGGATCAGAGCCTTCTCTGCCAGGGCGCCGTGACCGATCTCGCGGCGGGAGGTGGAGCGGGCCGCTCTGGCCTCGCCGGTGGAGTAGGCGGGGAAGTTGTAGTGGTGGATATAACGTTTGCCTTCCTCGGGGAAGATGGTGTCCAGCTTCTGCTCCATGGACATGGTGGCCAGGGTGCAGACGGAGAGGACCTGGGTCTGGCCTCTGGTGAACAGGCCGGAGCCGTGCACGCGGGGCAGGACGGCGACCTGCGCGTCCAGGGGGCGGATGTCATCCATGCCGCGGCCGTCCACACGCTTGCCGGCGAGCAGCCACTTCTTGACGACCTTCTTCTGCATCTTGTAGAGGCAGACCTCGATGTTCTCCTCGAAGTCCTCGTACTTCTCGGCAAACTTCTCGGCGAAGTCCAGACGGGCGGCGGTCAGACGCTCCTCGCGGACGTTCTTGTCGTCGGTGTCCAGGGCGAACTCGATCTGGTTCATGCCGTAGGCGCACAGATCATCCAGCAGGTCGTGGTTGACGGCGGCCTTCTCGAAGGTGAACTTCGGCTTGCCGATGGCGGCCACGATCTCGTTGATGAAGGCGACGATCTTCTTGTTGGTCTCATGGGCCAGCTCAATTCCCTTGAGCAGGATATCCTCGGGGACCTCCTTCGCCTCGGTCTCGATCATGACGACCTTCTCGGCGGTGGAGGCGATGGTGACGAACATCAGGGCTGCGGCGCGCTGCTCGGCGGAGGGGTTGACGATATACTCGCCGTCCAGATAGGCGACCTCGGTGGTGGCCATGGGGCCGTTCCAGGGCACGGAGGAGCAGGCAGTGGCGATGAAAGCGCCCAGGGAAGCGACGACCTCAACGGGGTTGTCGTGGTCCACAGCCATCGCGGTCTCCGTGATCACGACGTCGTTGCGGAGCTCATCGTCAAAGAAGGGACGCATCGGGCGGTCGATCAGACGCATGGTCAGAATGGCCTTCTCAGAGGGACGGCCCTCGCGGCGGTTGAAGGAGCCGGGGATGCGGCCGACGCCGTAGAGGCGCTCTTCAAACTCGATGGTCAGGGGGAAGTAGTCCATGCCCGCCTTGGGGATGGGGTTGCAGGTGATGGTGGAGAGGACCACGGTGTCGCCGTAGCGGCAGATGCACTCGGCGTCGGCCAGCTCCGCCACCCGGCCAGTCTCGACGGTAAAGGTGCGGCCGCCGATCTCGGTCTCAAAGATGTGATGATTGGGGTACTGTTTTCTGGTAACCATTGAAAACCTCCTGTGGTTTCGATTGTGATGCATGGGAGGTTTCGCACTTGAAGCTGACGTGAGAGGGACCAGGGGGCTGGTGACTGGCGACGAATCACTCTCACAGCACCTTCAAACGCGAAAGGCGCTCCCACGCGGGACGGATTCAAACAACGGGGTTTCCCCTGGGGGAAACCCCGTCTGTTGACGAATTACTTACGGATACCCAGCTTGGCGATGATGGCGCGGTAGCGGTTGATGTCCTTGCGGGCCAGGTAGTCCAGCAGGCTGCGGCGCTTGCCGACCATCTTGAGCAGGCCGCGGCGGCTGTGGTTGTCGTGGGTGTGCACACGCAGGTGCTCGGTCAGCTCGTTGATGCGAGCGGTGAGAATGGCGATCTGGACCTCGGGAGAACCGGTGTCGCCCTCGTGGGTTGCGTTGTCCAGGATGACCTGGGACTTCTTTTCCTTCTGGATCATGGTAGTTACCACCTTTCAATTATTTCTGCCCATGGGCTAAGTATGCGGTCGGTGTGATCCGCAAACTGAGCGCCGGGGCTATGGCAATTTGCCAGCCGGTATATATTAGCACAGGCCTTGTCAAAAGTAAAGAGAAATTTTAGGAATTTTCAGCGGTTATGGCCTCTTTTTTCTCTGCTTTGTGCTTCTTGGGGGAGAAGGGCCAGCGCATCAGCGGCTTTGAGGCCAGGACGACGGGCTTGGAGCCGAGCGCCGCCGTGATGACCACAGCCAGCACAAAGGTCAGGACCAGGTGGTTCTGCAGCTTCGTGAACAGGTCAAACTTCTCCATGAAGCGGATGACAAAGGTGTGCAGCAGATAGATGGGCATGGTGTGCATGCCGAGCGGGGTTACGAAGGGGACCCGAACGTCCGGCACCCAGACCAGGAGGAAGAAGCACATGCATGCCGCGGCCAGCATCGTGATGATCCGGCACCCCCAGGTTCCGCCGCCGTCTGCATAGCCGGCGTACTGGTAGAGCCAGGCTGCGCTGAAGCCGTCCAGCTTCAAAAGGTAGAGGAAGTAGGTGAGGAAGAACCAGGCGAGGAGCGTCAGCGCAAAGACCTTGACAAGCGGCTTTTTGCACAGCTCGAGCACCCGATCGAAGTTTTCGTGCAGGAGCGAGCCCAGGAGGAAGAAGGGCAGGAAAACGATGGCTCTGGACAGGGTCAGATAGCTTCCGACGCTGTCATCAAAGCCGACGACGATCGCAACAGCAAAGGATGCCAGCACGAGGATGAGCTTCCATCGGAAGGACAGGTTTCCGGCGGCATTGCCGACAAAATACCAGATGGCCAGAGCGGGCAGATACCAGAGGGTCCAGGATGGCGTGGTGAAGGTCAGCGCAACCTCTTTGCCAAATACCAGGTTGTTTGCCAGGAACCAGAGCACCTGGAAGATCACGTAGGGATAGATGAAACTATGCAGGATCCGGCGGTCGTTGGATGCACTGCGATGGAAGCATATACCGGAAATAAAGGCCATCGCCGGCATGTGGAAGGCAAAAATCAGCGTTCTCTGCACATATAAGGATGGCATCTTCTTATAGGGCAGCTGCGTGTAGAGGTGTGCAAGCACGACGAGGAACATCAGCAGGATACGCATGTTGTCTATCTTAGCGTTTCTTTTCATTGGAGACCCCCCGAATGCAGGATATATTCAGTGTAATTGAAATAATTATAGCATATGGAATGCAGGAATGCAAGTGCTGCAGATTCCCGGTTTTCAGATAATCTGCAGCCGACAGTCGACAAATCTCACAAAAAAACGCATCTGTCCCTTTACAAAAGAGGGGAATTATGATAAATTATATGTGTATCGGTATCTCTATCCATCGGCGGCCCCGGCCGCCGGTCCGGACTGCCGATGTCAGGAACGGTATTCAACTCGGAGGTGAAAAGGACAGTGAGAATCACATTTCGCGGTGGCGTTCACCCGAAGGGTCATAAAGACCTTAGCAGTGAAATGCCGCTGCGTCCGTTTAACCCCAGCGGGGAACTTGTGTTTCCTCTCTCCCAGCATATCGGCAAGCCTGCAAAGGCCGTCGTGAAGAAGAACGATCCGGTTCTTGCCGGCCAGCTGATCGGCGAGGCCGACGGCTTCGTCTCCGCCAACGTCATTTGCTCCTGTTCGGGCAAGGTGACCGCTGTGGAAAAGCGGCGGACCATCTCCGGCCAGCTGCAGGAGTGCGTGGTTGTGGAGAACGACGGGCAATTCACGCCCGCCGCGGATTATGAGACCAGGCGCGATCTCACCAATCTGACCAACCGGGATATCTTAGACGCCGTGAAGGCCGCGGGCATCGTCGGCTTGGGCGGCGCGGGCTTTCCCACCCACGTCAAGCTGGCCCCAAAGAATCCGGATTCGATTCGCTATGTGATCGCCAACGGCGCGGAGTGCGAGCCCTATCTGACCTGCAACGACCAGCTCATGCGGACCAAGGCTGCGGAGATCGTCGAGGGTCTGGAGCTCATCCTGCGCCTGTTCCCGAACGCAGAGGGCGTGATCGGCATTGAAAAGAATAAGCCTCAGGCGATTGCCGCGATGGAGCAGGCCGTTTCCGGCAAGGAGCGGATGTCCGTCCGTGCCCTGGAAACAAAGTACCCCCAGGGCGGCGAGCACAATCTGATCAAAGTGATCGTCGGAGCTGACTACCCCGTGAAGATGCTCCCCGCAGACATGGGCTGCATCGTGGACAATGTGGGCACGATCTACGCGATTCAGCGTGCGGTCTGCTATGGCGAGCCCCTGTTTACCCACGTGCTGACCGTGACCGGCGAAGCGATCGCCAAGCCTCAGAACTTCATCGTCCGCGACGGTACCAACGTCCGGGAGCTGCTGGAGGAATGCGGCGGATTCCGAGAAGACCCGAAGAAGGTCCTGGCCGGCGGACCCATGATGGGCTTCGCCCTCGGCAGTCTGGAGGTCCCGGTGGTCAAGACGACCAACGGTCTGACCTGCCTGGTCGAGGACGGCGTGGAGCTCGCGCAGAAGCGCGTCACGCACTGCCTGGGCTGCGGTCGCTGCACCACAGTCTGCCCCACCGGCCTGCTCCCCGGCCTGATGGCCGATGCGGTCCGCAAGGGTGACTATGAGCGCTACGAAAAGAAGCTCTATGGCCTTGAGTGTGTGGCCTGCGGGTCGTGCACCTATATCTGCCCTGCAAACCGGCCTCTGACCGAGACCTTCAAGCGGGTCAAGGCCGAGATCATGGCGCAGAAACGCGCCGCACAGGCGGGAGGTAACAAATGAATCCAACGTTGAATCTCTCCTCCGGCCCGCACGTCCGTGGGAAGCTGACGACGGCCCGGATCATGTTCCTGGTCTGCCTGACCCTGCTTCCCGCCGCGGCCGTCGGCGTTGCGGTCTATGGCCTGCACGCCCTGTGGATCATCGTGGCCTCGGTCGCCTCGGCCTGGGCGACGGAATTTATCTTCGACACCCTGACCAACCGGCCCGAAACCTGGAAGGACGGAAGCGCCGTCGTGACCGGCCTGATGCTGGCTCTGACGCTCTCGCCCAGTGTGCCGCTCTACATCCCGATCATCGGCGGCATCTTCGCCATCGGTGTGGTCAAGTGCTGCTTCGGCGGCCTGGGTAAGAACTTCATCAACCCCGCCCTGGCTGCCCGCTGCTTCCTGCTCATCTCCTTCCCGACGGCAATGACCGAGTTCGCGGTGGACGGTGTGGCGATGGCCACGCCCGTGGCCGAGCTGGCTGCCGGCAAGGCCGTGAACATCACCCAGATGTTCCTTGGCACCACCAACGGCGTCATCGGCTCGTCTGTTCTCTGCCTGCTGATCGGCGGCATGATCCTCTGGTCTCTGGATATCATCCACGGCCAGATCTGCTTCTCCGTCCTCGGCGGCTTCACCCTGTTCATGGCCATCTTCGGCGGGCAGGGCTTCGATCCCGAGTTCCTGCTGGCCCATCTGTGCGGCGGCGGCGTGATGATCGGCGCCTTCTTCATGGCCACCGACTATGTCACTTCCCCGGTCAGCCGCCTGGGCCAGACGGTCTACGGCGTTCTGATCGGCGTCCTCGGCGCGCTGTTCCGCATTTGCGGCCATGCTGCCGACTCCTTCAGCTATTCCGTCATCGTTGGCAACCTCTTCGTCCCTCTGATCGACACCTACGTCGTCTCCAAGCCCTACGCCTTCCGCAAGCACGCCCTGCGCATCCAGCGCGGCGAGCCGCGCAAGACTCTGGGCAAGCTGATCCCCAAGCCTGTGATCGCCCTGACCGTGATCGCCCTGGTCTCCGGCCTGGCCCTGTCCGGCGCGTTCAGCGTCACCAAGGACACGATTGAAAAGCAGGAGCGCGCCAAGGCCGCGGCGGCCTACCAGTCCGTGCTCCCCGGCGCGGAGGACTTCACCTTCCTGGATCACCTGACCGCCGATTACGCGGGCAAGACCTACGGCACGGACTTCGGCAACGTCACGATCAACGAGGCCGTCGAAGGCAAGGATGCCTCCGGCAAAACGATCGGTTACGGGATCAACGTGACCTCCAACGAGGGCTATGAGGGCAACGTTTCCCTCACCGTCGGCGTCACCGCCGAGGGCGTCGTGACCTCCATCTCCTATACCAACCTCAAGGAGACGCCCGGCAAGGGCATGCTCTGCGGCGAACCGGCCTTTATGGACCAGTTCAACAACCGCCGCGTCACGGCCTTTGTCCTCAACGCCTCCGGTGACAATTCCATCGACGGCGTCACCGGCGCGACCATCACCTCCAAGGCGTCGGTCAACGCGGTCAACGCCGCGCTGGACTTCTTCGCGAACGTAATAAGGGGGGAATGAGATGAACAAATATTTAGAGCGCCTGTATAACGGCGTCATCAAGGAGAACCCCACCCTGGTCCTGCTGCTGGGCATGTGCCCGACGCTCGCGGTCTCCACCCAGGCGATCAACGGCATCGGCATGGGCCTGTCCACCACGGCAGTTCTGATCCTCTCCAACGTGGTCATCTCCGCGCTGCGTAAGGTCATCCCCGATCAGGTCCGGCTTCCGGCCTACATCGTCATCGTGGCCTCCCTGGTCACGGTCACCGAGCTGCTTATGAAGGCCTACGTTCCCTCGGTCTACGAGGCCCTGGGCATCTACATCCCGCTCATCGTCGTCAACTGCATCATCCTGGGACGCGCGGAGGCCTATGCCAACAAGCACTCCGTCGGCCTGTCCGCAATGGACGGTCTGGGCATGGGCATCGGCTTCACCCTGGCGCTGACGCTGGCGGCTGCGGTCCGTGAGATCCTCGGCAGCGGCACCGCCTTCGGCGTGCGCATCCTGCCCACCACGGTCGAGCCCATCGGCATCTTCGTCCAGCCTCCCGGCGCCTTCCTGGTCATCGCCCTCTTTATCGGCATTATGAACGCGATCGGCATCAAGACCCGCCAGCGCGAGTTAGTGGAAAGCGGCTGTGACGGCTGCTGCGCCACCTGCGCGGCTGCCTGCCAGAAGAAGGAGGCGGCTGAGAAATGAAATCCTTGGTTTTAATTATCATCACCACCGCCTTCATCAACAACGTGGTGCTCAATCAGTTCCTTGGCATCTGTTCCTTCCTTGGCGTGTCTAAGCAGATGAAGGCCTCCGCATCCCTGGGCGGCGCGGTCATCTTCGTCATCACCATCGCCTCGGCGGTCGCGAGCCTGCTGTATCAGTACGTCCTTTTGCCTTACGGCCTGGACTTCATGAAGACCATCGTCTTCATTCTGGTCATCGCGGCCCTGGTCCAGATCGTCGAGATGTTCCTCAAGAAATCCTCGCCTTCGGTCTATAAGGCCTTGGGCATCTACCTGCCCCTCATCACCACCAACTGCGCGGTCCTCGGCGTGGCCCTGACCAACGTCCAGAACGGCTACAACTTCCTCGAAAGCGTCCTGGCCGGCTTCGGCACCGGCGTGGGCTATACTGTCGCCATCGTCCTGCTGGCCGGCGTCCGCAGCCGCATCGACGAGGAGGCACTTCCCGCACCCCTGCGCGGCGCACCCATCGTCCTGATCGCCGCGGCCCTGATGTCCATCGCCTTTATGGGCTTCTCCGGCCTGTCGTTCTAAGGAGGGCGTGCTATGAACGGTAACATTATTCTGATCACGACCCTCGTCATCACTGTCGTCGGCATCCTGGTCGGCTTCGGCCTGGTCTTCGCCGGCAAGAAGTTCCACGTGGACGTGGACGAGCGGGAGACCGCCGTCCGAGAGGTTTTGCCCGGCAACAACTGCGGCGCCTGCGGCTTCGCTGGTTGTGACGCCATGGCCGCCGCCATCGTCAAGGGCGAAGCGCCGGTCAACGGCTGCCCGGTGGGCGGCGGACCCGTCGCCGAGAAAATCGCGGCCATCATGGGCACCGACGCCGGCGCCATCGAAAAGAAGGTCGCCTTCGTCCGCTGCAAGGGCAGCTGCGAATTCACAAAGAATCAGGGCAACTACGTCGGCCTGGAGGACTGCCGCTCGGCGCAGATGAACGGCATCCGCTTCACTGACTGCGACTACGGCTGCCTTGGTCTTGGCTCCTGCGCGAAGGTCTGCCCCGAAAATGCCATCACGGTCAAAGATGGCATTGCCGCCGTCGATCCCCGGAAGTGCGTCGCCTGCGGCCTGTGCGTCAAGACCTGCCCGCGCAATCTGATCGAGCTGGTACCCGAAAGCAAGCTGGTCCGCGTCCGCTGCTCCAACCGGGACAAGGGCCCCACGGTCAAGAAGGTCTGCTCCACCGGCTGCATCGGCTGTATGCTCTGCACCCGCCTCTGCCCGACCAAGGCCATCACCGTGACCAATAACCTGGCCCACATCGACTACGAGGCCTGTATCCAGTGCGGCAAGTGCGCCGAAAAGTGCCCCGCCCACATCATCACCCTGCCTCTGCGTTCCGCCAAAGCGGAAGCACCCGAGACCCAGGCCGCCCCAAACGGCTGAGACCAAAGAGGAGAAAGAAACGTCATGAACAAGAAAATGCTCATCTACAAGGTGATCTGCGCGATTGTGATCGTTGCCGCGGCCGTCCTGCTGCTGACCGGCGTCTTCAACCACAAGGACAGCATGTATCACCTGGCCGACCGCAGCAAGATCGGCCCCCTGACGACAGAGGATATCAGCTACCTCACCGTCGCTGCTCCGACCCAGACGCTCAAGGACGGCACCGTCGGCGCCGAGGCCTGGAAGGAGATCTATCCCTACATCACCCAGACCATGTACGCCAATGCCGACAACGCCGAGATCGTCAGCTACCTGGAGCAGGATCCCTATCTGGTCCAGATCTATGAGGGCTACGGCTTTGCGAAGGACTACGGCTCCGCCCGCGGCCACGCCTACACCCTTGAGGACGTCCACAACACCAAGCGTCCTCATGCAACGGCAAATTGCCTGACCTGCAAGACCCCGTCCTTTGCCAAGATGGTCCAGGACCAGGGCGTCGGCGTCTATACGAAGGACTTTGAAGAGGTCTATAACGAGATCCAGGCCAACGGCGAAGTCATCAGCTGCTACACCTGCCACGGCAACGATGCCGGCAGCAAGGGCGCACTCCGCGTGACCCACACCTACGTGAACAAGGCGCTGGGCGAAAACGTCGCCACGATCGACCCCGCCACCCTGTCCTGCGGCCAGTGCCACATCGAGTACTACTTCACCAACGTGGACAGTGACGGCGACGGCAATCCCGACAACGAGGCCATGATGCCCTATCACAGCGTGGAAGAAATGACGCCCGAGGCGATCCTGGCCTACTATGACGGTATTGCCGGCAAGGACGGCGAGATGGGCTTCTATGACTGGATCCAGGAGGCCACCGGCACCAAGATGCTCAAGGCCCAGCACCCGGAGATGGAGACCTATCTCCAGAGCGTCCACGCCCAGAACGGTCTGAGCTGCGCCGACTGCCACATGGCCATCGAGATGCAGGAGGACGGCACCGTCAACCACAGCCACGAGCTGGTCAGCCCGCTTGCGAGCCAGACCATCCTCTCCACCTGTGTCCAGTGCCACGGCTCCACGAACATGGTCGAGAAGGTCCACCGCATCCAGGATACCATCACGGCCCGTGAGACTGTGATCGGCAACAAGCTCGCTGCCTTCAAGAACGCCTTCGCCGACGCGATCACCGCCGGAAATCTCTCCGAGCAGAAGATCGCCACCCTCCACAAGCTCCATCGCGACGCGCAGTGGTTCTTCGACTTCTGCTACGTCGAGAACTCTGAGGGCGCGCACAACTCCGCCCTGGCCAACCACTGCCTCGACGTTGCCGAGGAGAAGATTACCGAGGGCATGGCTCTGCTCGGCGAGAACTGATTGCCGGCTTCCATCCGTAACCGATTCCGGGAGGAGCGGATCGCTTCTCCCGGAATATTTCGAAATGCGACTCGCATCGACCCGTCGGTGGGAGATCGCGCGAAAGGATAAACGATGCTGAAAAAGATCTGGAGGTTTCTGACCTCCATGAAATTTGCCATCCTGCTGCTGGTTGTCCTGACCATCGCCTGCGTCTTTGGCTCTGTGATCCCCCAGGGCAGGACGCTGGACGAGTATCTCTCCGCCTACGGGACCCGCAGCGGGGCGCTGATCGTTGGCCTCTGTCTGGACGATTTGTTCCACAGCACCTGGTTCCTGGTTCTGACGGTCCTGTTGGTTTGCGACCTGCTCTACTGCAACCTTTCCCGCGTCCCGAGCCTGCTTCACCGCGGAGCGCGCTTCCGTGACCCGGAGACGGCCTGGAAGCTGAGCCAGGCGCAGCCCGCCGGCGGCGGGAAGAACGCCTCCACGGTCTGCACCGTGGAACAGGTTCCCGATGCGGCGACGGTCTTTGAAAAGCTGCACATGAGGCCCGTATCCGGCGAGCGGGACGGAAAGAAGACCCTCTTCGCCGCGCAGAACGGCGTCGGTCTCTGGGGCGCCTGGGTGACGCACCTGGGCATCCTCCTGCTGATCGTCGGCTTCGTCCTGGGCCAGGCGACCCGCCAGCTCTATACGGTCCATGGCGTCCCCGGCCAGACCCTTCCGGTGGGCGACACCGGCTGCACGCTGACGATCAACGACTTCGACGTCTCCCTCACCGAAAACGGCGTGGCCGAGCAGTTCACCTCCGACGTCACGATGCATGACCCCGCAGGGGCGTCCGAATCCGCCGTGGTCAGCGTCAATCAGCCAGGCAAGCTCTTTGGCTACAAGGTTTTCCAGAACTCCACCGGCACCGCCGCCAAGGTCACGGTCACCAAGGACGGGGCCGTCGCACAAGAGGCGATCCTCTGCGCAGGCGACTACGTCTATGTGCTCGATACGCCGATGGCCCTGTTCTTCAACGGCTACTACCGCGATGCGCTGGATTTCGGCGGCATGAAGGCGGATGCCTTCGCCTGGTCCACCTACTACAACGGCGTCTACAGCGAAACCCGCTACCAGGCCGAGGGTGAGACTGCCATCACCACCGACAGTATCCGGGTCACCTTCTCCGAACCCCAGAGCTACACCCTGCTCCAGATCAAGCGGGAGCGCTTCATCTGGCTCGTCCTGCTGGGCGGCCTGGTCACGCTGGCCGGCCTGGTCCTGTCCTTCTATCTCCAGCCCCGCCGTGTCTGGGCCGAGCAGACCGAGACCGGCTGGACCGTCCATGGCGAGAGCCAAAAGGGCGGCGCGATCTTCCGCGACCGGCTGAGAGAAGCTGCAGGCGGCTGAGCCTGCGAACTGCCGAATCATAAGGAGTGTCAACCATGCTGAAAGCCGAAAGCATCCTGTTCTATCTCGTTCTGGTTTGCTATTTTCTGGCAATGGCCCTGTATTTCGTTTTCCTGGCCACCAAAAAAGAAAAGCTCTCCACGCTTGCTGTTCTGATACAGCTGATCGGCCTGCTCCTGCACACAGCCGCCATCGTCTGCCGAGGCGTTGGCGCAGGGCGCCTCCCGCTGACCAACCAGTATGAGTTCGCCACCAGCTTTGCCTGGGGTCTCTGCCTGGTCAGCCTGATCTTCATCCGGAAGTTCAAATTCCCGGTTCTCGGCGCCTTTGTGGCGCCCCTGATCTGCCTGCTCATCGGCTACGCGGCCTTCCAGAACCGGGAGGTCAAGGACCTCATGCCCTCACTGCGTTCCAGCTGGCTGGGCTTCCACGTCTCCACGGCGATCATCTCCTACGGCTCCTTCGGCGTCAGCGCCGTCGTCTCGGCGATCTTCCTGATCCGGGACCGGATGAAGGACGACAGCTTCTGGGGTCGGCACATCCCGGCCCGTGAAAAGCTGGACGCCATCAGCTACCGCTCGGTCTGCCTGGGCCTGCTGTTTTTGACCTTCACCATCCTTTCCGGTGCGATCTGGGCTGAGCAGGCCTGGGGCAGCTACTGGTCCTGGGACCCGAAGGAGACCTGGTCCCTGATCACCTGGATCATCTATGCAATCTATCTCCATCTCCGCCTCGGCCGCGGCTGGCGCGGCAAATCTGCCGCAGTTTTTGCGGTCATCGGCTTCATCGCCGTCCTGTTCACCTACGTCGGTGTGAATACCCTGATCCCGGGGATCCACAGCTATAAGTGATATTCAAGAAAAAGCTCATTGAATTGTGCTGCGCTTCGCGCGCAGGATCATTTCCCGGAAGCACAAACAAACGGACGAAGCACCCCCCCCAATGGGGACTTGCTTCGTCCGTGTTTTTTATTGTTCCGCAGCGCGGTTTCCGAAGGGCGAGCTGCCCTCCAGACGCCGCAGCAGGACGCACAGGGGCCAGATCAGTGTTCCGAGGGAAAGGTTGCCGATTGCATGGACCACGTCGTATGGTACGCCGGCAGCGATCCATGCCGGAATGCGGCTCCAGTCTCCGCCCAGAAAGGCATAGCACTGGAACGGGGCGTACAGACTCCCGTAGCAGAGTCCAAACAGGCCGCAGATCCCTGCGTACACCGGGATTCGGAGCCAGCCCGGCATCTTTTTCGGCAGGAGCATCGTCACGCCCCAGAGCACAGGCCACAGGTAGAAATAGGGAAACCACCAGAGCCCAAAGCCCGCGATCAGACCTTCCAGGAAGATGAAAACGAAGATCGGGATCAGGGCGTATTTGCGGTAGACGAGGGTGTAGACCATGGTCAGCGTACTGACCAGCTCCACGTTCGGCGCGAATTCCAGTGCCTGCTTGGAGCAGAACTGCATCGTTCCGAGCAGGGCGAAGATCAGAATATGCCGCAGGTCCAGCCGCTTGCGGCCCATATCAGCCCTTCGTGGCGGTCAGGGCGTAGGTCGCGCCGTCCGTGATCGGGGTGGTGTCCACGCCGGTCGTGGCGTATTCGCCGTCCACGAAGAAGGCCCAGTACATGCCGTCGGCGTCCCAGTCCAGGGTCTCGCCGTCCACGGTCTTCACGTACATGCCGTAGCCTGCCAGCTCGCCGTCGATCAGCTCCAGACCGGTCAGGGCCTCGCCCACGTATTGGTCGTCGCTGTGGATCACGAAATTGCTCGTCGTGCCGTCAGACTTGGTCACGTCCAGATAGAAGGTGTGTGCGCCTTCGCCCAGCTCGGTCCGTCCGTCCGGGGCGGCTGTCGTGGTCGCGGGGGC
>CAMHMK010000043.1 GCA_946186225.1 uncultured Clostridia bacterium | reverse complement strand
TTATCCCTCCCAAAAACCAAAACTGGACGCAATATAGGAATGCGCTTCTTCGCAAAAAGCATTTTTCTTCCGAGCCGTTAATTTTCCGTTCAACAGATACTTAAATACAAGCATTGTGATATAAGCGTAGAAGCCTTTTCCGGTTTGTTCAGATGACTCCTTGCTCATGATCCCGAGTTGTGAAAGGGTTTCAAACACAGACATCTCAATCCTATAGGGCTCTTCAAATAACCACCTGCTGTATTTCTGCTGAATCTCTTTGTTATGCAGTTGCTCGATCAGCATCAGCCGCATCATCCTGTTGCAGAAAGGATCCAGCAGATACTGATCAAAAAAATAGGTATCAATCCATCCAAAGGACGGGCTTTGGCTGTGATTCCAGGCATCCGGTGAATGTAATACCTTCAACAGTGAATCGACGTGTTCCTCAAAGCGGATAAAAAGAGAATCCAGAATATCCTGTTTGTTTTTGAAATGATAGTAAACAGTACTTTCCTTAATCCCAACAGCTCCGCAGATATCGCGGATGGAAACCGGATCGTACCCGTGCTCCGAGAACATCGAAAGCGCTGTTTCCAGAATTCTGTCTTTTGTGTTCACGATTGCCTGCCTCCTTTGTGTGTCTAACAATTGTTAGACACATTATATCTAACAATCGTTAGAATGTCAAGCCTGAATCGGAGAACGGACTGCGAAAAATCCTTTGTCTGGTGCAGTTTCAGAGGATTTCATGAAAGCCCTGCATTCGCTGACAAATCCCTGTGATTTCGCGGATCTCAAATTCCGGCTTGCAGAAATGAGAGGCACGTATCATTTTGGCGCTTTATCTATGGGTTATGTATCATTCTGGCGCCCTTACACATCAAAGAAACCTCTTTTGTCTACCAGGGCAAAAGAGGTTTTTTCCTGCATTTTGGGGCAAAAACGGGCAAAATCAAGTAAAATAGGGCTTCGGAGTGGTTGATCGACTGCTTCTGGGCCCGTTTTTTTGCTTTCAGCGGTCGAAAACTGCCGAAAACGCTGGTGTACTTTTTGCGTTTCTTTACAGCTATAAAGAAAGAACAAAAGTGTTTAGGAGGCGAGAGTCGAACCTTGAAAACGCTATGAATAAAGGAACACAGGAAGAGTGAAATTATGATTAATATAACTATGGATGGATTCAAATCGTTCTTACTGCTTGCGTAAGTTGAAAAACTAAATATTAATTTGAAATCTGCTGAAATCTGTTGAAATATCGCGTCGCTTGTGGTAAAGTGAATAAAACCGTTGGTTATTATGAGAGGCTGATTATTTGATACGGAGGAAAACGCTTTGGCTTATTCATACAACAGGCTCTGGAAGCTGATGATTGATAAGAAAAACAACAAAACAACGCTGCGCCGGGAGGCGGGCATCACTTCCAATGCCATGGCAAAAATGGGCAAGGATCAGCCGGTCAGTGCAGAAGTGCTTGCAAAGATCTGCCGTGTGCTTGATTGCACCATAGATGACATCGTGGAAATAATACAGGACCATGTTAATTCCACATTTTCGGAGGAATTCGATGATAAGGATCGAAGAGATCCCCGTCAAATGAATCAGCGAGTAATCATTCGATAAAGGAGAAAAGAAAATGAAACAAACCATTCTCAGAAAGTACGCCCGGCTGATTGCCCGGATGGGCGTCAACATCCAGAAGGGCCAGGACGTCATCATCTATTGCCAGCTCGACCAGCCGAAGTTCGTGGAGCTGCTGGTGGACGAATGCTACAAGGCCGGGGCCCGTTATGTCAAGGTGGAGTTTTTCCACCAGCCGATCTACAAGCTGGATGTCCGGCATCAGACCGTCAAGACCCTTGCCAAGGTCGAGGAGTGGGAAAAGGTCCGGCTCCAGCACTACGTGGACACACTGCCCTGCACCATCAGCCTGGTCTCCTCGGACCCCGACGGTCTAAAGGGCATCAACCAGGGCAAGGTCGCCAAGGCCGACCAGAAGAGCTGGCCCATCGTCAAGCCCTACTACGATCAGATGGAGAACAAGCAGCAGTGGTGTATCGCGGCCGTGCCCGGCGCGGCCTGGGCCAAGAAGGTCTTCCCCGGCCTTAAAAAGAATCAGGCCATCGAAAAGCTCTGGGAGGCAATCCTCTTCACTTCTCGCGCCGACGGCGAGGATCCCATCGCCGCCTGGGAGGCCCATAACAAGGATCTGCATGATCGCTGCGAATATCTGAACAGCCTGGGCATAGCCGAGCTGCGCTACCGGGGCGACAACGGCACGAACCTGACCGTCGGCATGATCCCCGAGGGGACCTTCCTGGGTGGCCAGGAGACCACGATCGCCGGCCTGCCCTTCGACGCGAACATCCCCAGCGAGGAGTGCTACACCTCTCCCATGCGAGGCAAGGCCGAGGGCATCGTCTACGCCACCAAGCCCCTCAGCTACAACGGTGAGCTGATCGAGAACTTCTCCGTCCGCTTCGAGGGCGGCAAGGCCGTGGAGGTCCATGCTGAGAAGAACCAGGCCCTGCTGGAGCAGATGATCGCCATGGACGAAGGCGCCGCCTATTTGGGCGAGTGCGCCTTGGTGCCGGTCAATTCCCCGATCTCCGAGTCCGGCCTGATCTTCTGGGATACCCTGTTCGACGAAAACGCCGCCTGCCATCTGGCTCTGGGCATGGGCTTCACCAACACGATCCGCGGTTTTGAGAGCAAGACTATCGATGAGTGCCGGGCGATGGGAATTAACGACTCCATGGAGCACAACGATTTCATGATCGGCTACGAAGGCCTGGACATCGACGCGGTGACGCGGGACGGCAAAGTCATTCCCATCTTCCGCCGCGGCAGATGGGCCTTCTGATCGGCTCAGCTCTCCTGAACAAAAAGGAAGAAACTGAAAATGATATTAATTAAACTATAGAAAATACGCTGGTGTACTTTTAGGCGTACTTAGCTTGAAAAGTGTACTTTTGGGCGTACTTAGACAAAAAAGAAACCTCTTTTGTCTACCGAGGCAAGAGAGGTTTTCTTCGTTGTTTTATGAGGTTGACTATGGTATAATTACCGCAACAAATCGGAGTTTGAGGAGAAACAGTTATGATGATTCGTGAGTTTGAATTTACGTTAAAGGATGGAAGAAAAGCCCTGATCAGGAGCCCGAAAGAAGAAGACATTCAAGGGATGCTTGATTATCTGTATCAATCAGCGGAAGAGACCGATTTTGTTCTACGTTATCCTGAGGAATGCAGCAGATACACCGCGGAAGGTGAAAGAGAGCTGTTTGATAGAATCAACCGTTCCGATACCGAAGCGATGCTCGTTTGCATTGTGGAAGGAATAGTTGCCGGTAACTGTCAGATTACCTGGAACAACAGAATAAAGACCAGGCATCGTGCCAGCGTTGCGATCGCATTGCTGAGGGATTACTGGAATCAGGGAATCGGGACAAGACTTTTTCAGGAGCTTATCAAGATTGCGGAGGATCATGAAAATATTCTGCAAATGGAACTGGAGTTTATCGAGGGGAACAGCCGGGCAAGAGCTTTATATGAAAAAATGGGTTTCAGGATAACCGGTGTCGGTGTGAATGCTGTACGTCTGAAAGACGGAACCTTATTGAACGAATATCACATGATTCGAGAGATAAAAAGGTAAATTCTGATTTGTCGAGTTCTCTGTCGGTGTACTTTTACGCGTTCTTTCTATGGTTTGGTGTACTTTTACGCGCTCTTACACAAAAAGAAAAAGTCGCGCCAGTGACTATTTCTTTTTCTATTCTTACCTCTTCCTTCTTACGTTTCCCTCTTCTCTCCTTATTTCAGTGAAAAGAGAAGATAGAAGCGCGCACAAGTGAAAAATCGGTGTTTTGATCCGTATTCCAGAGCGTGAAAATTCTCTCTTCTGCCTCAACTAATTAGTTGACAATTTCTCCAAAACGGAGTATGATAGAAGCGTCGGATGACACCCACTTTTATTGAAGGAGGAAACATCATGTTCTGCGAAAAATGTGGTACCAAAGTAGACGACGGTCAGCCTTTCTGCCCGAACTGCGGCAACCGACTCGGTGAAGCAGCTCCCGCATCGAATCCGGGATACAGCTTCACTCCGACGCCCGGCGCTCCCAACGGCGCTCTGGGCGGCAAGCTCAACGGCCTGGCCGGCCTGGAGAAGATCTTCGCCCCCATCGTGGGCGGCCTTCTGATCCTGAACTTCATCCTGATCATGCTCCCGATTTTCAAGTACTACTCCCAAACGGCCGGAATGGGCAGGCTTTATCCCTTCTGGGCAAACCTGTTTGCCATCCTGTTCACCCTTTCGATCACCTTCTTCGCGCTGGATTTCTTTGGCAAGTTCAGCTTCAAGTTCCTGCGGCTCTGCCTTGTGATCGTCTCCGCCCTGCTCCTGATCCTGTTCATCATTCTTTGGATCGATTCCGAAGTCAAGCTGTCCGTTGCCGGTTGGTTCTTCTTCATCCTGCAGATCGGTCTCACCGGCTGCTCTGTGATGCTGCTTCTGACGAAACCCAACAAATAATACTGATTCCCCGGAATCCCTGGCCGGTCCCCCGCGGGACCGGCCTTTTGTTTCGTAAAAATCTGGCTGCAGCGAAAAAAACATCGGCGCAGATGTTGACTTTCCAGCGCAAATCAGAGATAATAGATACTAATATTCGAAAAGAAAAACCACAAAGGAGACAGCTCAGCTCATGGACGAACAAGTCAACTCTGCGCCGCTCGATGCGCCACGATCCTACCGACGGCTTGGCGTACAATTCACGCTCTGCTTTCTGCTGCTGTCCGCCCTCTGCTTTTTCTGGTTCTATCTGACCGGACAGACCAATATCTGGAGAGAGGACGGCATGTGGCAGCACTATCCTGCCCTGCGCTGGTACGTCTCGACCCTGCGCGGTGCGATCCGCGGTCTGTTTGCCGGGCAGGGACTGCACGTTTCCGAATGGAGCTTCGCTCTGGGAGAGGGCAACGACGTTCTGACCGCCCTGCACTACTATGTGCTGGGGGATCCGGTCAATCTGCTCGCCCTGCTCTGCCCGACGCGGTATCTCTACGTCGCCTATGCACTTCTGACCCATCTGCGGATGTATCTGGCCGGCCTGGCCTTCCTGTGGCTCCTCCGGCAGACCGGGAAAAAGCCCGACATCGGGCTGCTGATCGCGACGCTGATCTATGTGTTCAGCTATTGGGGCCTGCGCAACGCCGTCCGGCATCCCTATTTCCTGAACCCCATGATCTATCTGCCGCTGCTGGTGGGCTGCGTGGAGCGGGTCCTGCGCGGCAAGTCTGTCGCCGGCCTGGCCCTGACGGTCTGTCTGGCCGGACTGAGTAATTTCTATTTCTTCTTTGTGCTCGGCGTCCTCACCGCGCTGTATTCGCTGATCCGCGTGGTCCCGACACTCCGGAAGGACCCGAAGTCCGGCATCCGGGCTCTGGGAAAGCTGGTGGGAACGGCGCTGCTCGGCACGGCGATGGCGGCGGTCATCCTCGTGCCGGTCATCCGCTCCTTCCTGAGCGACACCCGCTTCGGCGCGGATCGCTCGCACCCGCTGCTCTATCCGCTGGGCTACTATGCCAAGCTGCCGGAGATGCTCATGGCCCCCACCTCCCGATACTGGCTGTGCGTCGGCACAGCGGCGCCCGCGCTGATCGGCTGCCTGCTCCTGCTGCTGCGTCGGAGGGAGCACCGGCTGCTCTGCTTCCTGATGGGCCTTTGCCTGCTGTTTTGCCTGTTCCCGATCTTCGGGCAGGCGCTCAACGGCTTCTCCTACCTCTGCAACCGGTGGAGCTTCGCCTTCGTTCTGGTCATCAGCTTCGGCTTTGCCGAGGCCTGGCCGGAGCTGACGAGCCTGGACCGCAAAACAGCCCGCCGCCTGGCGATCGGGCTGACGGTCTATCTGGCCCTGGGAATGGTGCTGAACGTCAGGGCCGTCCCGACGATGCTGCCTGTCCTGCTGCTGAACGCCGCTGCACTGGCTCTGCTTTGGCCGCGGAAAAAGCTGCTTGCCTGGGCCCCTCGCCTCATTTTGCTCCTGACCGTGGTCAACATCGCCGTCAACGCTGCCTACCGCTTTGTGATCCTCTCGGACGACAACGCCAGCCGGATGATCTCGGTGGATGATCTGAGCCAGAGCAACGAGACAGACCTGATCCGGGCAGCCGCGGAAGAGGTCGGGGACGATTGGATCCGCTACTCCGGCCGGGCATTGACGGTCAACGCCGGTCTGAACGCAGATCTGTCCTCCACGCGGTATTACTGGTCTCTGACAAATCCCGGCGTCAACCGCTTCCGCCGCATGATGGGCGTCAATGAGATCAAGGCCAGCGCAAGCATCGGCTACGACGACCGCACGCCCCTGCTGGCTCTGACCTCCGTGAACTGGTACGCCGTGCCGAAAAAGGACAAAAACGACTTCCCCATGGACTGCGAGATCGCGGCAAAGACGGACAAGTGGACCGTGGCCCGGAATCAGACCACGCTGCCGCTGACCTACGTCTACGACAGCTGGACCACAGAAGATACCCTGGAGCCCCTGTCCTACTCCGAGCGTCAGGAGCTGCTGCTCCGCACTGCGGTGCTGGATGCCCCGGTCACCGGTCTGCCGGAGTGGAAGGGCTCCCTGGAGACGACGCAGCTGCAGGCCAACCTCTGGACCGACGATCCCGAGGTCACGATCCAGGACGGGCGATTCGTGGTCACCAAGGATGCGGCGCACGCCTATCTGAGCTTCCAGGGTGAGCCCAACAGCGAAACACTGCTGGAATGGCAGGGCCTGAATTTCCGCAAGACCACGGAATACGAGCTCTACTGCGGCGGCGACGCCGTCGACCCCAAGGACCTGTACCCCAGGTCGGACTTTGACGCAAGACCCCTGCTGACCCGGTTCCGGCTCTGGTCGTCAAATCGCTTCGGGGCAGCCGACGACAACACCTTCCTGACCTTCAAGACCTCCGCCAAGCGGAGCACGGCGATCAACTACTTCACGCCGGATTTCAACTTCTACAACGGCATTCACGAATTTGCCCAGAATCTGGGCGACAACGAGGAAGCGCTGACGGAAGTCCGCATCTCCTTCTATGAGCCCGGCGTGTTCACCTTTGACAGTCTGAAGCTCTATGCCCAGCCGCTGGATTCGATCCGAACCCTGCTGGATGCGCGGCGGTCTGCCGGGCTGACGAACCAGAAAGTGACCGACGACTTCGTCTCCGGCGAGATCACCCTGGACGAGCCGAAGCTGCTGGTCTTCTCGATCCCGGTCAGCGACGGCTGGTCCGCAACGGTGGACGGAGCGCCGGCAGAGCTGCACACAGCCAATCTCAAGAACATGGCCCTGCTGCTGGAGCCCGGCACCCACAGCATCGCGCTCCGCTACGAACGCCCCGCCGGAAGGCTCGGTCTTTGGATCAGTCTGGCAGCCTGGGCAATTCTGCTGTTGCTGACGATCCGGTATCGGACCAAAAAATCCTGAGCTGCTTCCAGCTTCGTTTTCACCCCGGGGCCGGCTCCTGCGAGCCAGCCCTCCGGATCCGGAATACAAAACCCAAAAAACGCTTCTCACAGTTTCCCATGTAATTCGCGGATTCTGTGAGAAATGCCAATGAAAGTGTGAACCCTATGAATTCTCAGCGTATCTCAGCGCCTGACAGCGAGCGGCGTGCCTACCGGCGGCTGGTTGCAGGCTATTCCATTCTGTTTGCCGTACTTGCCTTCGGCTGCTCGGCCTGGTTTATCTTTTACGGACGGACCAACATCTGGCATCCGGACGGCTACTATCAGCACTACCCCGCTCTGCGCTGGTTTATCCGGACCATGCGCGGGGCAATCGCCGGGATCTTTACCGGCAAGGGCGGCGTCCCCGAATGGAGCTTCGCGCTCGGAGAGGGCAATGACGTGCTGAATTCCCTGCACTACTACGTGCTCGGGGATCCGATCAATCTGCTGGCCCTGTTCTTCCCGGAGAAGTACACCTATATTGCATTCGGCGTGCTCACCATCGTTCGCCTGTATCTGTCGGGTCTGGCCTTTCTCTGGCTCTGCCGTCAAACCGGCAAACGGGCCGACACCGGACTGATGATCGCCGTGCTGGTCTACGTGTTCGCCTATTGGAGCATCCGGAACGTCGACCGGCATCCCTATTTCCTGAATCCGATGATCTGGCTGCCGCTGCTGGTCGGAAGCGTGGAGCGGGTCCTGCAGGGCAAGTCCTTTACGGCCCTGGCCCTTTCGACCTGCCTGGCCGGCGTAAGCAATTTCTACTTCTTCTATGTGCTCGGCGTCCTGACTGCCCTCTACTGCCTGATCCGCCTGATCCCGATGCTTTTCAGCGACTGGCGCGCCGCGCTTCGCTATCTCGGCAAGCTGCTCGCTGCCGTGGCGCTCGGCTTGGGAATGGCCGCCATCATTCTGATCCCGGTCATCCGGGCCGCCCTGAACGACACCCGAATGACCACGGACAACAACTGGCGTCTGTTCTATCCGCTGGCGTACTACGTCAAGCTGCCGCAGATCATGGTCGCGCCGATCACCAGCTATTGGACCTGTGTGGGCATGACCGCGCCGTGTCTGCTCGCCAGTCTGATGGTCCTGATCCGCTGGCGGCGCCACAAGCTCCACGCCATCCTGCTGATTGTGTGTCTGCTGTTCTGCGCGGTCCCGGCCTTCGGCCAGGCGCTCAACGGCTTTGCCTATCTCTCCAACCGCTGGTCCTTCGCCTTCGCCCTGGTCATCGCCTACAGCCTGGTGGACGTCTGGCCGGAGCTGCAAAGCCTGGACTGGAAAACCACCCTCAAGCTGGCCATCGGTCTGTCCGCCTTTTCCGCCCTGGCCGTTTTCTGCTACGTCGAAGACGCCTACCTGGTGCTCCCGACGCTGGGGCTCAACGCGATCATGCTGATCCTGCTCCTGCCCCGAAGAAAGCCCCTGCGCTTTGTGCCGCAGATCATTTTGGGTCTGGCGATGCTGTATATCTTCGGCGTCGGGACCTTCCGCTACGCCAGCTTTATGGGCGACAAAGCCTTTGAGACGACCACCGTTGCGGAGCTGGAAAACGAGACCACGGAGATCGACCTGCTCAAACAGGTCGTCGGCGACAGCGACGAGTTTATCCGCTATTCCGGCAGAGGCACCTGCGTCAACCGTGGCCTTCTGGAGAACGTCTCCGCCACCCGCTATTACTGGTCGCTCTCCAATCCCGCTGTGACGCGATTTATCCGCGAGATGGGCATCATTGAGGCCAAGACCAGCAATATCTCCGGCTACAACGACCGCACCCCGCTGCTGGCCCTGTCCGCTGTCAACTGGTTTGCGAAGACGAACGCAAACCACAATCCCCTGCCCTACGGATACGCATCCGTTCTGGAAACCGACGACTGGACCATCGCGCACGGCGATCTCGCCACCCCCCTGACCTACGTCTACGACAGCTGGACCACGGAAGACACCCTGGAGCCGCTGTCCTTCACCGAGCGGCAGGAGGCCATGCTCAAGGCCGCCGTTCTGGACAGCCCCGTCACCGGTCTGCCGGAGTGGGACGGAAAGCTGGAGACCGTGGCGCTGGAGCCGGAATTCGCCCAGGTCAGCCCGGACGTGACCCTCCAGGGCAACAGCTTCGTCGTGACGAAGTCCGATGAAAAAGCGCGGCTGTACGTCGAGGGCGTTCCCAACAGCGAGACCTTCCTGGAATGGAAGGGCCTGGACTACAAGATGACCACCCGCTATGAGCTCTACTGCGGCGATGCGGAGGTCGACCCGGACGACCTGTACACCAAGGCGGACTTTGCCGCCTTCCCGGAAGAGAAGCAGGAGAGAATCCTGAAGGGTCACCGCTATTCCATCCCCGCAGGCGAGGTGCGTCTGGCCTTTGCTACCGATACCGGACGCAGCACCGCCTTCACCTACTATACGCGCGACTACAACTTCTACAACGGCGCGCATGACTTTGCGCTGAATCTCGGCGACTACGAGGAGCCCCTGCGCCGGATCACGATCCGCTTCCCGGCGCCGGGCATCTACACCTTTGACAGTCTGAAAGTCTATGCCCAGCCCCTGGAGCCCATGGAGCAGCTGCTCGCCCAGCGGCGGTCCGCCGGTCTGACCAATCAGGTCGTCACCGACGACCGCGTCACCGGCGAGATCACGCTGGCGGAGCCCCGGGTCCTGGTCTTTGCGATCCCCGCCAGCGACGGCTGGTCCGCGACGGTGGACGGCGCACCCGCCGAGCTGCATACCGCCAACTACAAATATATGGCGCTGTCGCTCGAGCCCGGCGTCCACAGCATCGAGCTGAACTACCACCGTCCCGGCGGACGGCTGGGCGTCTGGGTCACGGTGGCCGCCTGGGCCGTCTATCTGGCTCTGGTCGTCCTTGAGATCCGCGCCAGTCGCAGGCAGCGCCGCGCATAACCGATCTTACCCAATCAATTGTTTGCTACGGAGGCGAAACCCATGTTTTTTGACCGTGAGCGTTATCTGTATCGGAAGCCGCAGCTGATGGAGGTCATCTGTCAGCTCCGTTTCCCCACGATCCTCTCCATTCCCGCCCATGACCCTGTTGATTTTCAGGAGGCCATCCGCCAGGAGTTCCCGCAGTACAAGCGCCTGGTGGAGCGACCCGTCCCCAAGCCCGGCCAGCCGGCCCAGGACGTGATCAATTTCCAGTTCCTGAGCGCTGACAGCCTCTGGCGCGTCAACCTGACCGCCGACTTCGTCGCACTGGCCACCAACGCCTATACGAAATGGGAGGACTTTGCTGCGAAGCTCGACCGCATTCTGGCAGCCTTCATCCGCATCTACAAGCCGTCCTATTTCCACCGCGTCGGTCTGCGCTATGTCAACGCCTTCTCCCGCAAGGCCCTGAATCTGGAGGGCGTCCCCTTCCGCGAGCTGCTCCAGCCGGGTTATCTGGGCCTGCTGGCCGATGACGACGTCCGTGAGGAAAGCTTTGCCCGCTCCGGCCAGGACATCGAAATGCAGATCTCCGGCGGCTGCCGCGTCAAGATGCACGCCGGCCCCGGCATGGTCACCAAGGGAAATGTTCAGGACCCGGAGGTCAAGTTCATCCTGGACAACGACGTCTTCCTGACCGGTCAGACCCCGATCAACCAGTGCGCCCCTGCCCTGAACACCGTACACGTACACGCCGACCGCATCTTTGCCGGGGCTATGACCCAGCGGCTGCATGAGGCGATGCTCCCCGGACTGCTGGACTGAGCCCTATGCTGAACTTATGCAACGCTTCCGAGATGAAGGCCCTTCTGGGTGAATACGGCTTTCATTTTTCCAAGGCCAAGGGCCAGAATTTTCTGACCGCGGCCTGGGTGCCCGAGCGGATCGCAGAGGAGGCCGGCGTGGACAAGACCGCCGCCGTCCTGGAGATCGGGCCCGGCATCGGCGCGCTGACCCAGCAGCTCTGTCTGCGGGCGGAGAAGGTCCTGGCCATCGAGGTGGACAGCAGTCTGCGTCCGATCCTCGCCCGGACCCTGGGGGAATTTGACAACCTGGAGATCCAGTTTGCCGACGCGATGAAGCTGGATCTGGCCGCCCTGGCAGACGAGAAGTTTTCCGGCCTGCGGCCTCTGGCCTGTGCGAACCTGCCCTACTATATCACCTCCCCGGTGCTGACGAAGCTCCTGGAGAGCCGCGCCTTCGAGGCTGTGACCGTGATGGTCCAGAAGGAGGTCGCCCAACGCATCTGCGCCGCTCCGGGCAGCGCGGAATACAGCGCTTTCTCGGTCTTCTGCCGGTATTACGCAGAGCCGAGGATCCTGTTTGACGTTCCTCCCTCCTGCTTCCTGCCCCAGCCGAAGGTGACCTCCGCTGTGCTGACGCTGCGGATGCGGACGGAGCCGCCCTGCGAGATTGCAGACGAGGCCATGTTCTTCCGTGTGGTCCGCGCGGCCTTTGCCCAGCGGCGAAAGACCCTCTCCAACGCCCTGGCCTCCGGCTTCCCGGAGCGAACCAAGGCCGCGCTGACCGACTGCATCGTCGCCTGCGGCCACGCGCCGACGGTCCGCGGCGAGACCCTCTCCATCCCCGAGTTTGCCGCCCTGGCCCGGGCGATTGCGGAGATCTAGCATGGAATGGCGATCCGCCAATCAGTTTTTGCGCGAACGCTTCGGCTGTAAGGTCTACAAGCTGGCCCTGGACGGCGGCATGACCTGCCCGAACCGCGACGGGACCCTGGACACGCGGGGCTGTATCTTCTGCTCCGCGGGCGGAAGCGGCGACTTTGCCGAGCCGCTCTGCGGGAGCATCGAGGAACAGCTGGACCGGGCCAAGGCCCGCGTGGCCGCCAAGGTCGGGCCGGAGGCCCGCTACATTGCCTATTTCCAGAGCTACACGAACACCTACGCCCCGGTCGAGCGGCTGGAGGCCCTCTTTGCTCCGGTGCTGGCGCGGCCCGAGATCGTTGCCCTCTCGGTGGCGACCCGGCCGGACTGCCTGCCCGCCCCGGTCCTTGATCTGCTGGAGCGGCTGAACCGGGAGAAGCCGGTCTTCGTGGAGCTGGGTCTGCAGACGATCCACCCCGAGACCGCTGCCTTGATCCGGCGCGGCTATGATCTGCCCGTCTTCGACCGCGCCATGCGCGAGCTGCCGGCGCGGGGGCTGGAAACCATCGTCCACGTGATCCTCGGTCTGCCCGGGGAAGACGAGGCCGCCATGCTGGAGACCGTCCGCTACGTCGGCGCCTCCGGCGCGGCAGGGATCAAGCTCCAGCTGCTGCACGTCCTGGAGGGCACCGACCTTGCCGCGCTCTGGCGGCAGGGCAAGGTCCCGACAATGACGCTGGAGGCATACGCCGTGCTTTTGGGCCGCTGCCTCCAGGCCCTCCCGCCGGAGCTCGTGATCCACCGGCTGACCGGCGACGGGGCCAAGAAGGACCTGCTCGCCCCGCTCTGGACCGCCGACAAGAAGCACGTTCTGAATTATGTTAACCAATATTTGAGAGGCCTGCCCAATGTACTTTGATTCTCACGCCCATCTGGACGACCGCGCCTTTGACGCCGACCGCGACGAGATCTTTGACTCGCTTGCCGATCACGGCGTCGGCCGGATCATGAATATCGGCTGCGACCTGTCCAGCAGCCTGCGCTCCATCCGCCTGGCGCACAAATACCCCTTCGTTTGGGCCGCCGTCGGCTCCCACCCGGACGACGCGGCCAGCGTGAACGACGAGCTTCTGGCCATGTACCGCCAGCTTTGCGCCGACGAGCGGGTGAAGGCCATCGGCGAGATCGGCCTGGACTACCACTATGAGGACCCGCCGCGGGAGGTACAGCTTCCCGCCTTCCGTCGTCAGCTCGAGCTGGCGGCGGAGCTCGACCTCCCGGTCATCGTCCACGAACGGGAGGCTCATGCCGACGGGATGGAGCTGATCCGCCAATTCCCCCAGGTCACCGGCGTCTTCCACTGCTACTCGGGCTCGCTGGAGCAGGCCAAGGAGCTGGTGCGGCGGGGCTGGTACATCGGCTTCACCGGAGTCGTGACCTTCAAGAACGCCCGAAAAGCCGTGGAGGTCGCCCAATGGATGCCCCTCGACCGCATCCTGATCGAGACCGACTGCCCCTATATGTCGCCGGAGCCCTTCCGGGGCCGACGCAACGACAGCCGTCGGGTCCCCCTGGTCGCGCAGAAGATCGCCGAGCTGCGCGGCGTCGACCCGGAGGTCATCGAGCAGGCCACCACGGAAAACGCCAACCGTCTGTTCCGGATCGAATGATCCGCTTTCGCACCCCGTCTTTCTGCTGATTGCGCAGAGAGGCGGGGTT
>CAMHMK010000042.1 GCA_946186225.1 uncultured Clostridia bacterium | reverse complement strand
TTTTCTTTTTCTGTCATGCGCTTCTCCATAATTGTCATTTATTACTGTTGTCTGTTGACAGCTTTTACATATTATATCAAACGATAAGAAAGGAAACAAGTCTGCAATGAAATGTCTCATGAAATATCCCTGGGTCAAGCTGCCGAGAGAGCGGGTGCCGGGCGATAAGGGCGTTATGGGCGCCTGGATGCGGCTGGCGGCGCGGGCGGCCTTTCGCAAGGGTGCGGGGCATTACTGCGGGCATTGCAACCCTGTGGAGCCCGGGCAGTGGTGCGGAGGGATCGTCGGGCTGAAGTCGATCCTGGGCGTTCGGCGCAGAGATGCCGCCCTCGACATGATGCGGAAGCTGGAATCGCTGGGCTTCCTCTCCTGGTCGCTGGATCCTGCCACCAAAAAGCTGAGCTACAGTCTCTCAGACTGGCTCGTGCGCTTCTGCGGGGCCGAGTGCCCGGACGGAGCTGTCTATACCACCGAGGGCTACGGTTTCGTTTGTGTTTCACGGGAAATCACGCAGCGGCTCGCTGCACAAAACTATATTTTTGAAGAATCCGACGCATGGCTGGATCTGTGGTGTAACACCACGGTGAACGATCCCGGCAATGCGTTTTCTTTTTTGGCTCCTGCCGTCCAATACGGCAAGTACGGGGCCATTCTGACTCTGGAAACCCTGGGACGCCGCTGGGGCTGGGAAAAGACGAAGGTTTGGAGATTCTTTCAAGCGCATGGGGATGTGTTCGCCCTTCGCCGTCTTCCCGGCAGCCTCGGCTGTCTCATTTTCAACCTCGGTTATCCTTGTGAAACCGAGATAAAAGCACCTGCACAGGAGGAGATCTCTGCGCTGATGGGCGAGCTGCGCCTTCTCGGCAGAGCGGAAGCGTTCGACCGGACGACCATGAATCGGATCATCGCCTGGTACAGCAGGCACACCGGGATCGTGACGAGACCGCAAAAAAGCCGCGTTGCACTTTCGCCTTCTATATATCGCGCGTATATTTCTCCTCTGGGGATTAGTACGAGGTACGATTATGACTGCGGAGGTATCAGTATCAGACCGCCCGCCCGGGCGCCGGATGTCCCGCAGAAAATCCCGCCGAATTTTATCCACATCTACGAGCAAGTCCGTGAACAGAAAGGGTTCACGGGCTTTATCTATCTGACGAAGGAGAGTTTTATCGATGGAAAACTTGCAGTCAAAGCAGGCTCAGAAGCTGGACGCACAGCTGAAGCAGGCGGAAACCATTGTCCAGATGCTTATGAAACGGGGCGTTCTGCCTGACATGGAGATCACAGACGAGGCGCGGCGCACCGTGCAGCAGAAAAAGCAGAAGGAGAGCTTTCATAACACGCTGCTGCTTCTCAAGAACTACCGGAGCATTGCCTGGATGCTGGAGTGCTTCCCGGAGGCCGTGGCAGAGGAGCTGGAACGACCGTTTGAGGACGTGGACAAGCTCCTGGACGGAGTCACAATTGCTGCTACCTTCAGAGATCGGAGGATCGAGCAGAGGCTGGTCAGCCTGGAACAGACGCGCCTTCTGCTGGATAGGATCAACGATGCGCTGACCGTGCTGAAGCGGAAGCCGGAGAACGGGCAGCTGCTGTACGACCTGATCTATCTGACCTATATCTCGGAGCAGAAGCTCCCCCTTCAGGAGGTCCTGTACCGGGTGGATGTTTCTCCCCGGCACTTCTACCGCCTCCGGGAGCAGGCGGTCAATCTGCTGTCGCTGCGCCTGTGGGGAACGCCGAATGCCTCCACCAATCTGCTGGCAGAGCTTCTTGCCCTGGAAGAGCAGCAGAAGCGCAACGAGGCGGAGGAAAAGAAGGGCGAAAATGAAATGGCATAAAATTGGCAGAGGTATGGCATAAAATTGGCACAGTTTTGCCAATGACATGGCAGAAACAATGTGCTATGATAGTACCGTCCCAAATTGGGACATGGCAGAGCGCCGCTTCTTCGGAGGCGGCGTTTTGCTTTGCCATTCTCATGGAAGGAGGAATCGAAGATGGTAAAACAGTTAGAAAGCAAGCGGAAGCTGCAGACGGCCTACTGGTCGCTGGTCGCAGTAGCCGCCGCCATGATCGCGTCGGTTGCGCCGGTGCTGGCAGCGGATTCGATCTGGACCCGGTTTTCCAACATCATGAAGGACGTCTACGGGCAGATCGTGGGGATCTCCACCATTGTGGCGGTGACCGTCGCGGCGATCGCCCTGGTCGTCCGTATGGTGTCCAGAAACCAGCGGGCCGTGGACGAGGCGACCTCGTGGCTCAAGCGGATCGTGATCACCTGGCTGGTGCTCAACTCCCTGGGCTTCGTCGTGGCCTACCTGCAGCCGCTCATCGCAGGCGGTAACTACACCGGCTGATCCAATCGGCACCCGAGGGAGGTGATGTCGTTTTGCTGGATTGGATTTTTGAGGGCATCATCGACTGGATCGCAAGCACGGTCGCAAGTCTCATGGACGCCGTGTCGGCGCTGTTCCTGGACGCCCTCGGCACAGACATGACGGCGATGGAGGAGTACTTCCCCTTCGTCAGCAAGGCCTTCGATATCTTTCAGTACACAGCCTGGGCTATGCTGTTTCTGATCACGGTCTGGCAGTTGTTCAGGGTCTTCGGCGGTCCGGTTACGGAGGCCGAGAACCCATGGGCGCTGCTGGCAAGGGCTGCAATCTTCGCCCTGCTGATCGGATACGCAAAGCCGATTTTCATGCTGGCCCTGCAGATCGCCCGGGCACCGTATACCGCTCTGATGGACGTCACCATGACGGCAGAGGACTTCACCTTCGTCGGCGTCGGCGAGGCGCTGTCCAACGGTCTGGTCACGGTGATATCCGTCCTGAGCGGCGTGGGCTTGATCCTGCTGATCATCCTGGAGATCTCGCTGGGCTGGAACTACTTCAAGCTCCTGCTGGAAACAGTCGAACGGTACATCGTGGTGGGCGTGCTCTGCTACACCTCGCCCCTGGCTTTCTGTATGGGGGCGTCCAAGGCGACCAGCAATGTGTTCCGCTCCTGGTGCCGGATGGTCGGCTCCCAACTTCTGCTGCTGGTCATGAACGTCTGGTTTCTGCGAGCATTCAACACGGCGGTCGGGCAGTTTGTCGCAAACGGCGGCGCGCTGTCCACCGGCATGGGCAATGTCTTCCTGTGGCTGTTCTGCGTGCTGGCTTTTCTCAAGACCGCCCAGAAGTTCGACTCCTATCTGGCGTCTCTGGGTCTGAATGTGGCCCAGACCGGCTCCGGCATGGGTATGGAGCTGTTGATGGCGGCCAGAGTGATCTCCGGCGTCGCCGGTCACGGCGGCAATACGGCGGGCGGCGTGTTCAAGGGCACGGGCTCCGCAGCGGGCGGAGCGGCAGGTGCCGCAGGTGCGGCTGCTGCGAGCGGCGGCTTCCTCGGAGGCTTCGCCAACAAGTTCAAGGGCAACTCCTATGTGCGTGATGCCGTGGTGACCGGCGGTACCCGGATGGGTGCGGGCGGTCCTACCGGCTTCGTAGCCAGAGCCTTTGGCGGTATGGCGGCAAGAAACGGCGCCATGCTGAACAGCAACTCCATTTCTTCCGTTGCGGCCAGAGCGCCTGCGAACTCGGGCAGCATTGGCGGCGACATTGCAGACCGCAGCCTGTCCAACTATATGCCTCAGTTCAAGGACCAGAAGCTCTCCGGCACCCAGATCACCGGCGGTCATATCAGCACCAATGTGGTCGGGGCGGACGGCAAGTCCACAGCTGTGGAGATGTACTCCGCAGATCAGTTTGACAGACCGGATGTGCCGCATACCGTGGTCACAGCCGCTGACGGAAGCCAATGGTATCAGATGGCGGGCGGCGCAGAGGCCGGCAGCTTCTACCAGGCGCCCAGCTTCACCGGAAGCCCGGCAGAGGCCGAGCAGGTCTCCTCCTACTTCCCCGAAGCACCCGAGGGTACCACTCTGCGAAGCGTTGACGAGGGCGTCGTGGAGGCCACAAGCGCGCAGGGCAGCTCGCTCTGGTACAACAGTGCCTTCTACGACGAGCCTGCCGCACCCCACACCACCATGCAGTCTGCCGACGGCACCGACTGGTACGCCATGCAGCCGCACGCTGCGCCTCCGGACTTTGCGCCGGCATCGATGGGCGGTCAGACAGACGGTTACGACAGTTCTGCTCTCGGCTTCGGCGCGGGCGGTGGAGCCGGCGACCACGGCTCCGATTCCGGTCATTCCGGCGGTGACAGCAGCTACAACAGCGCCGGAGCCTTCGCCTACAACCAGGCGCAGTTCCAGAGCTTCATGCCCGGCTACGAGGAGCGCGTGACCTCGGTGGATGGCAGCAGCCGAACCGAGGGACGTATCGAGGTGCGGCATGAAAACGGCTCCGGCACCATGTTCTACGACACGGCACAGTACGCGCCGCCTCGCGGAGACTACAAGGTCTACGAGGATCGGAACGGCAGCCAGTGGTATGCCGTGCGCGGAGACGCTGCCGTGGAGCGCAAGCCGGTCTATGAGAACGGCAAGGCGGTCTATGACGGTGAAAAGCTCCGCACGGTCAATGTGGAGACGGTCCGCTATCACAGCACGCCGTCCCGGTATTCCGCCCCCGCAAAGCGGAAGCCGGAAATCAAAGCGCCAAAGCGCAAGCGGTAAAACTCGCCGCCGGAGGAGATGATCCCCCGGCGGCATTTTTATGGAGGTGAGAACATGGCAGAGCCGGACAAGCAGCAGATGGGCGACGGCCATGACAATTACGGTCATGCTGTCCAGCAGGCGGCAAAGGCCGCCAAGCAGGCAACACAGACCGCAGCGAAAAAGGGTGCGGAAGCTGCTGTGAAGGGCGCTGAAGCGGCGACGAAAGCCGCAGCTGCATCTGTGCAGGCCGGAATGGAAGCCGGGGGCTCCGCAGTTTCCAACATCGCTGTGGGCACCGCTTCGGGCGGTCCCTGGGGTGCGATCATTGCCGCTGCCTGGTCGATGCGGAAAACCCTGTTCAAGGTGCTGATCTGCGTCTGTCTGGTGCTGGTCTTTCTCATCGTGATCATCGTGTCCCTGCCCAGCATCATCTGGGATTACCTGTTCGGTACGGACGATTCGCCCCCGGTGCAGAATGTCAGCATCACAGATGTCTACAACGAGATGGCGGACGCTGTATCCGTGGTCATCAACGAGGGTCTGGAGGCTTCCATGGCCGAGGTCGAGAACATCATCGAGGAAAATGACTATGACCACGAGCTCTGCATGGAGAAGCTGGTCAACTACGCCCAGAGCTCAGCGGGATATGACACCTGCTACATTCTGGCGGCCTACTCCGCCTCCATGGGCCAGCGGAACACCTCGAAGGATGACATGGTCTCCAAGCTCTCGGGGACGGCGGAGCGAATGTTCCCCGTCACCTATGAGGAATTCGAGCAGGAGGTCACGGTCCCGGCGACCTACACCACCTATTCGTCTGTCATGGTCACCCACATCACCCGTCAGACTCAGACCGGCGAGGTCAACGGCGAACCCGTGTACGAGTATGAGACCGAACGCTCCGAGTACTTCCAACCCAGCGGCGAGGCGACGACCGAGACTGAGATCGAGGTGACGGCCTATACCGCCGTGGAGCTGACCCTCCCAATCTATTCCCAGGGCCATATCACCGGCACCCGGACGGCGACCTACTATGAGCCAAACGGCACCGAGACCGTTACCCCGGGCACCGATACGATCAAGTACGCCGAGTTCACGATTCACCCCTTTGACAACAGCGTGATCCTCGACGCCTTTGACATCGATCCGGACGAGCAGTATCAGGAGTTCACCATTACATATGGCGAAGTCATCCAGAAGATGGCGGACTCGCTGAAGATGACCCTGTACGGTGCGCTGGGTGACGGCTCCATGGTCCCGCTGACGGACGCCGAGCTCATCGCCTTTGTGTCACGGCAGGATTGCAGTCCCGTGCGGAAGCACCTGCTGGAAACGGCCCTCTCCCTTGTGGGCCGGGTGCCGTATTTCTGGGGCGGCAAGTCCGCACCGGGCTGGAACAGCGAGTGGAACACCCCGAAGGTGGTCACCTCGGCGGGCTCCAGCACCACCGGTACGATTCGGCCTTACGGTCTGGACTGCTCCGGCTTTTCCCACTGGACCTACAACACAGCCTTGGGCGTGGACATCACCCACGGCGTCTCCGGCCAATATGCCAACAGCACGCCGATTACCGAAGCGGAGCTGCAGCCCGGAGATCTGGGCTGCCTGAAGGACAGTGACGGAAGCTGGAACCATGTGCTGATCTTTGCCGGCTACGACGAGGACGGCACAAAAATGTGGTGCCACTGCACCAGCGGCAGCGGCGTGGTTCTGAACACCCCGAGCTATGCGGACAGTCTCTACTACTGCCGCCCGAACGGGGTGGACTTTGAAGCCCCGCTTTCCGACTATGTAGATTAAGGAAACGCTTTATGGAAGACCAGGAATTCAACAATGTTTACGCCATCCCGGCGAACTTTACCGACTCCGGCAAGCTCTTCGGGGGCATGATCGCACCGAGAAACGCCATTGAGGCGCTGGTGCTGATCCTCGCCCTGGGCTACCCGGAGCTGATGCTGATCCCCATGCCGACCACGGTTCGGATCGTCGTCATGGTCGTGACCCTGATCCCGCTGGCTGTGCTTGCAGTCATGGGCGTGGACGGCGACTCGCTGTTTCAGTATCTCGGACACATCTTCCGCCATTTTCTCCACCGGCGGACACTCCATTGCAGAAGGGTGGGATACCGTTATGGGCAGCAAGCCCCAAGCAAGAAAAAACGCAAACGCAAGTGAGGAACGGCTGGAGTTCACCCAGGACTTCATTCCTGTGAAGGACATCCGGCACGGGATCATCGAGACCACGGATCACCGCTATATCAAGATTCTGGAGATCGAGCCCATCAACTTCATGCTCCGTTCCGACGAAGAGCAGTTCGGGATTATCTCCTCCTTTGCCTCCTGGCTGAAGATCTCGCCCGCACGGCTCCAGTTCAAGAGCATCACCCGCAAGGCGGACTCCGATCGGCACATCAACATGATCCGGGAGGAGCTGGCGCAGGAAAACAATCCCGCCTGCAAGCGGCAGGGCGAGGAATATATCCGCTTCATCAAGGAGATCGGAAGCAGAGAGGCGCTGACCAGGCGCTTCTTTTTGATTTTCCAGTATGAGGAGATCCGCAAGGGCGACAGCTCCGATTACGCTCAGGTGCTCGGCACCATGCAGACGATTGAGCAGAACGCCAGAGCCTACTTCCTACAGTGCGGCAACACCATCGTGCAGCCCTCCGATCCGGACGAGGCTGCGGCGGAGATCCTGTATCAGTTCTTCAACCGCCGCTCCTGCGTGGACGAGCCCTTCACCAGCCGGGTGGACCGGGTGGTGCTGGACACCATGGCGGGTAAGAAGCTGGTGCTGGGCGTGGACTCCGTACCGCACATTCGCATGGCGCACTTCATCGCTCCCCGGGGCATCGATCTGCGGCACAGCGGCTATGTGGTCATGGACGGGCTCTACTATGCCTTCCTCTATATCCGGGCCAACGGCTACCCGAGCAGAGTCCGGGGCGGCTGGATGTCCTCTCTGGTCAATGCCGGCGAGGGCGTGGACATCGATGTGTTTTTGAGGCGGGAGAACCGCAGCAAGGCCATTGACAAGGTCGCTCAGCGGATCCGGCTCAACCGGACGAAGCTCAAGGGGATGCAGGACACCAGCACCGACTATGAGGAGCTGGCCAACTCCATCCAGTCCGGCTATTTCATCAAGAACGGCATTGCCAACTACAACGAGGACCTGTTTTATCTCTCGGTTTTTATCACTGTATCGGCCAGAAGCTATGAGGAGCTGATGTGGCGCAAAGGCCAGATGTCGGATATGCTCAAGTCCATGGACATGTATGTCTCCGACTGCCGCTTCCAGATGGAGAAGGCGCTCAAGACGGTTATGCCGTTTCTGAGCATTGATCCCGGTCTGGAGAAGAAGTCCCAGCGCAATGTCCTGACCAGCGGTGCGGCGTCCACCTATATGTTCACAAGCTTTGAAATGTCGGACGACTCCGGCGTCCTGCTGGGCGTCAACCGTCACAACAACTCGCTGTGCATCGTGGACCTCTTCAACACCCGGAAGAACAAAAACGCCAATCTGAACCTCATCGGCACCAGCGGCGCGGGCAAGACCTTTACCCTCCAGCTGCTGGCGCTTCGGATGCGAATGCGCGGCATCCAGTGCTTCATTCTGGCTCCCATCAAGGGCCACGAGTTCCGCCGGGCCTGCAATCAGATTGGCGGTTCGTTTATAAGGATCGCTCCGGGCTCGCCCCACTGTATCAATGTCATGGAGATCCGCCACACCCTGGCCCCGGAGATGGAGCTGATCGACGCCATGGACTACATGGAGCAGGGCTCCATGCTGGCGGGCAAGATCCAGCAGCTCATGACCTTCTTCTATCTCTTGATCCCCGATATGACCAACGAGGAGGAGCAGATGCTGGACGAGGCCCTGATCAAGACCTACGCCGACTTCGGCATCACGCATGACAACGATTCTGTCTATGCCGACAAAAGCTGTGCGCCTCCGAAAATGAAGCGGATGCCGATCTTAGGCGACCTGCACAAGCACCTGCTGGAGAGCCCGCTGACCGAGCGGCTGGCCGTCATTGTCAGCCGCTTCGTGACCGGCTCCGCCCAGAGCTTCAATCGACAGACCAATGTGGACCTGTCCAACAAGTACATTGTCTTCGATTTGTCGGAGCTCAAGGGCAAGCTGCTTCCCGTGGGCATGATGATCGCCCTCGATTATGTCTGGGACAGCGTGAAATCAGATTTGACCAAGAAGAAGGCCGTCATGATCGACGAGATCTGGAAGCTGATCGGGGCATCCTCCAACCGGCAGGCGGCGGAGTTCTGCCTGACGATCTTCAAGACGATCCGGGGCTTCGGCGGCGCTGCCATCTCTGCCACCCAGGACCTGTCCGATTTCTTCGGTCTGGAGGACGGCAAGTACGGCAGGGCGATCATCAACAACTCCAAGACCAAGATCCTGCTGAACCTGGAGCCGGACGAAGCCAAATATGTCCGGGATGTGCTCCGCCTGACGCCCACCGAGGTGCGGGCGGTCACTCGCTTTGAACGGGGCGAGGCGCTGATCAGCGCAAACAACAACAAGGTCCCGGTGGTCATCAAGGCTTCCCGCGAGGAGCAGGAGCTGATCACCACCGACCGCGCCGAGCTGGAGGCCATCCTCCGGCAGCGGCAGCACGAACAAACCGAAATGGAAGGAGGCGCAGCCGATGCCTCTGCAGGATGAGCTTCATGTGATCAAATGGCTGTCCCAATATGGGGCGCTGCCAAGAGCGCAGGTCATGAAGCTTCTGAACAAGCCGCCGGGCATGGCGGAAAAGATCCTGCGCAGCCTTTTGCGGGAGCATCAGATCGCGGACAGCTCCGGGAGCTACTACCTGGGCGTCGATCCGCTGAGCAGACCCGACCAGCGTATTGTGCTGGCCGTCTGGGTCCTGCTCCAGTTCGTCGACGCCGTGGACCCCATGTCGCACTATCCCGCGACCTATCCCTCGCAGATCGCCTTTCTCAAGGAGAACACCACCTATGAGATCGTGGTGCTCTACGAAAGTGAGGGCAGCCTGCTTCGGCTTCTCCAGCCGGAGGAGGATATGAAGTACATCATCATCCTGCCCTATATTTCCATGGCAAGCTCGCTGCGGCTGCCGAAGGCGCCCTGCCTGTTTGCCACGGTGGACTATGAAGGGCAGGAGGAACCGACGGTCACATTTTATTCAGGAGGAGAACCATGAAGCGATTTGAACAGACGCTGGAGCGCATTGACCGGATGCTGGCCCATATGACCAACCGGGTCGATCTGATCCGCTCCCTCTATGAAAACGGCAGTATGGAGCCCTGCTATGTGCAGACCCTTCGGCTGGAGGAAAACGCCGAGCGGCTGACCCTGCAGGCCCGGTCTCTGCCAGTCTACACCGGATCCAGAAGCGCACCCGACGACGTGGAGCAGACGATCCATGATGTCATCCCGGTGGAGATGGGCTTTACCGAGGAAGGCTGGTTCTGCCTCCGCATCCCGATGCTGCTGCCAAAAAAGGAGAGCGGCTCTGTCAACTGGCTGCGCGGGTTCCTGCTTCCGGCACTGAGCAAATTCTTCAACGGAAAAGAGCCTGTTCTCTACACAACCTGTGTAATCATCTTCCGCCATGTCTACGCAAGGGACTATCCTGAGCGCCGGTGGCGGGACCATGACAACATCGAAACCAAGCTGGTCACGGACGCCGTTGCTCTCTATGTGATGCCGGATGACGGGCCGAAATACTGCTGTCACTACGCCTGTTCGGACTCAGGCAGCAGCGAGCGAACCGAGGTCTATGTGCTTCCCCGGGAGGACTTCCCGCAGTGGCTTGCACAGCAGAAATCCATCCCGGAGGGAGGCGTTTTGCTCCATGAAAACCGCCCGATTTCACCGAAAAAAGATATGTAAAAACGGCCCGATTTTTGCTCCTCTGAAACGGACATATTTCAATGGCCGAAAAAGCCTTGAAAACTGGGCGTTTTTGGGGTCTGTAGAGGTGGCAAACCGGACGAAGTCTGCAGTCACCTTGTCCGGTTTTCTTCCAATTCCAGGTGAGGCGCTATGATCCGTTTTCAACCGGGCAGTCATGTGCGCAGGCTCTGCGAAATCCTCGCAGTCACGGGCGAAATTCCTGTAGGATCGCTCAACCTGCTTGGGAGCCAACGAGTCTTTCGTGCACTAATCAAAAAGCTGTGTGCGCCTCAGACGCTCCGAAACTCTGAAACCGGTGAGACAATCGACTGCCGCCTTCTCAATTTGCGTGGAAAGGGTGTGCGGAAAGCCGTTCGGTTTTACAAAGAAAGTCTTCAGGTTCTGGACTGGATTGGGGCGCGAGCGTATTACATGAACACATTCCGGAATCACGAGCTGCCCAGAGATAATACCCACATAGAGCGAAACTTCCGGCTGGCTGAGTCGGTGCTTCTGCTGTCGGCTGCGGGATGTGAGTTCCGCCCCTGGCAGAAGGAGCGATTTCAAAGCACAAGCATCCGTCGGCTCTCCTTTTCCCAACCCTGTTTCTATTCCTCCCATGAGCTGAAGAACAGCGGTGAGGAGTTGAAGAAAACCCAGTACGCCAGATTCATCGGCGCGGTCTTCACAGAGGACGCAGGGATGACGGTGTACAACACTCGGAACTCGATCATGAAATGGAATGGGATGGGTGAGTTCAAAGCAAAGGACGCGATTCAAAAGCTCGCCGCGCTGAACACCCAAACCAGAGAGATCCACTCGGCGATCCTGTTCGGGCAATCCATGGATGTTGCCGTGCGCACCATGAAATCCTTTGACCGGGTGCCTCACGCGGATCTCCGCTTTGACGCAATCTACCGGCATATCCACTTTATCCCCCTCAGCACAGACGGCGTCGGACAGCTGCAGATCCTGCTTCTCCCAGACTGGAATGAGCGGCTCCTGGATCTGATGTTCGAGCCGGCGCAGCGCTCCTATGAACGCGGGGCTTTTGAGTACGACGCACATGTCGACGGCGTCTACGTGTTCGCATTTTTCGATGGCGATCTTGCCAGACTGATTCGCTTCCACGAAGCTGTCTCTGAATTCAAGTGTCGGGCAGAGCTCATCTGCTTCCCGTTTCAGGTCAGTCTGGCGAAGCAGGTGCTTGGAGAATTGGTTGACATAAAAACAATCGACCTTCAGCCGGTTTTAGAGGCTATGGGTTTGAAGGGAGGGAAAGCGTTTGAATCCAAAACTTAAGAAGGCTCTGGTGATCGCTGCGGTCTCCATACCGGGACTGTTCGCGCTGCTGTACTTCGGCGGCCTTGCCGGGCAATTGCTGGAGAACTATCGGCACTGGATGGATGTCGGCGGCATGACCGGTCAGGCGCAGATGGGCAGGGTCTCTTGGAACCCGGGCGCCTGCTTTGCCCACGCCTTCACCGGACCCGGTCTGGTTGGGATGGGCATTCTCCTGGCAACGGCTCTTGGGATCTTCAGCTATGTCAAGCTCCATGATCGGTTTGGCGGGAAGGATCGCGATGAGCGAGGCTTCTCGGTCACCAGGAACGGCCTTTACGGTACCGCCGCCTGGATGAGTGACAAGGAGATGCGAGAGGTGCTGGAGGTCAGCAGTGTCGAGACCGCCGAGGGCACGATCCTGGGTGAGTCTCACGGAAAGGTCGTCTGTATGCCGAAGGACACCAGACTGAACCGGCACATCGCCATCTTCGGCGCATCGGGGACCATGAAGACGCGCGCGGTGGTTCGAAATGCATTGTTTCAGACCATCCGGCGAGGTGAGTCTGTGGTGGTGACGGATACCAAGGGCGAACTCTACGCGGATACCGCTGAGCTGTACCGGCAGAATGGGTATGATGTGAAGGTGTTCAACCTGGTCAATCCCGCTCACGGCGACTCGTGGAACTGCATGTCCGACTTGCAGGGAGATACGCTCATGGCCCATGTGCTCACCAATGTCATCATCGGCAATACCAGCTCCGGCAAGGGCGATCACTTCTGGGACAACGGAGAGGCGAACCTCCTCAAGGCACTGGTTCTGTTTGTGGATCAGGATCGAACCCGAGACAGCGGGAACAAACACCTTCCGGCGGTCTATCAGATGCTGACCCAGTATAGCGAGCGACAGCTTACAGCCCTGTTCGCGAAGCTTCCCCTGGAGCATCCGGCGAGAGCGCCATTTGCGCTGTTCTCCCAGTCCAGTGATACGGTCCGCTCCGGCATTGTGTTGGGCTTGGGTACTCGACTCCAGGTCCTGCAGGATCAAGCCGTGCAACGGATCACAAGTCAGTCTGACATAGACCTCACTGCACCCGGGAAACGAAAATGCGCATATTTTATAATCTTGAGCGACCAGGACGCCAGTATGGCATTCCTGTCATCGCTCTTTTTTTCGTTCCTGTTCATCAAACTGACCCGGTATGCGGATGCCACGCCAAATGGCCGCTGCGATGTCCCCGTCAATCTGATCTTTGATGAGTTCAACAATGTGGGTCGGATCGGCGGCGCGGCAGATGGTTCGGATTTCACCCGGGCGCTGAGTACGATTCGGTCACGTGATATTAGGGTCATGCTTGCAGTGCAGAGTCTCGGACAATTACAGAATCGGTATGGGAACAACCTCTGGGCGGAGATCATCGGCAACTGCGATATCCAACTGATGCTGGGCTGTACCGACGATGTGAGCGCTGAGTACTTCTCTGCTCGCAGCGGAGACATCTCTGTGGAGGTGAACTCGACTATGACCGTGCGGAAAACCATTGCGATCGCACAGATCATTCCCCAATACCGACACACGGAGGGGCAGGGCAAAAGGCGCCTTCTGACGCCGGACGAAGTCCTTCGGCTCCCGAACTCGGAACTGCTCTGCATCATCCGGGGCTGCAACATCCTCAAGCTCAAAAAATACGACTATACCAACCACCCGATGGCAAAGCAGATCCGGAAGTGCTCTGTCTATGATTACGAACCCCGTTCCGGTCTGGGCTACAGCCCGCCGGCAGTGCCAAAACCTGTCCCGGAGGAGTCTCCGAAACCGAGCAACAGACGGATGTACGGCTCCATCAATCCGCCAAGTGAATTCTAAATCATTTCAAGGAGGATGATTCTTATGATCAAGCAAGAAGAAACCCGCGACCAAGAGCTTCCGCCCCAGACTGAAACGCAGCCTGCGCCGGAACAGGCGGACATCTCTGAAGAGAGCATGCTCCGCCCTGCAGGTGACTCGCCGCCCCAGACTGAGACGGATGCGGGGGCTCAAGACTTAGGCCAAAACTCCCTCAGGCAACCCCGTGCATCCAGGCCATCTCGGTCTGGTGCAGCGGCGGTTCGGCGAAGGCAGGCGCCCAGGTCCATCGTCACGATCGATGAGCGTCCCAGCGTGGAGACCGACGCCGACAAAGCCCGGTCAGACCTGCTGGACCTCATTGAGTCCCAGAAAACCGGTCGCATTCTCAGCGGCAGCATCCAGGGCATCGAGGAGCTGCCCAACAACCCCAACCACTCCATCGCAGTCATCTATCATGGCGAGTTCAAGGTCGTGATTCCTGT
>CAMHMK010000041.1 GCA_946186225.1 uncultured Clostridia bacterium | reverse complement strand
CGCATCCGCTTCGGCCCGACGGTCAAGCTGGCTTACCTGCCCCAGGTCATGCACTTCGACCACCCCGAGCGCAGCCTTTACGACACCATGCTCTATGAGAAAAACTGCACCCCGCAGCAGGCCAGAGACCGCCTCGGCGCGTTTCTCTTCTCCGGTGAGGACGTCTTCAAAACCGTCGGGACCCTCTCCGGCGGCGAGCAGTCCCGCCTGCGCTTGTGCATGCTGATGGACGACAAGATCAACCTTCTCATCCTCGACGAGCCCACCAACCACCTGGATATCGCCTCCCGCGAGTGGGTCGAATGCGCCATCGAGGAATATGAGGGGACCCTGATCTTCGTCTCCCACGATCGCTATTTCGTGGACAAATTCGCCACCCGTATCTGGGAGCTCGAGGGCGGCGTCATCCATGACTACCCCTGCGGCTATGCCAAGTACCGCAGTCTCAAGGAAAACGCGGCGATCCGCCCGATCCCTCAGACCGCGAAACCGGAAAAGAAGGTCGCAGCGAAGCCCCGCACGGACAGCAAGGCCCAGGAGAAGGAGGTCCGCAGACTCGAGCGGGAGATCGCCCGTCTGGAGCAGGCCCTGGCAGAGCTCGACCGTCAGATCGAGTCGAGCGCCTCCGACTATCAGGAGCTGATCCGTCTGACCGCGGAACGCGAGCAGACGGAGTCCGAGCTCAACGCCAGGATGGAGGATTGGATGGCCGCGTCAGGGACATGACTTGTTCCGACCGCCGAAAACCGGAGGTTGGGGAGAGACAAACTGTTAGTTTTAGCTAACTGACAGCTTGTCTCTTTTTTCAAAAATTCACAAATTTTATCAATCTTTTTTTCCACAATCGCTTTACAAACCGTACAAAATCTGCTAAACTATACGAGCTGAGATATACCTATGTGTATCTTGAGCGATTCGTAAAATTGCGAAGCGCCGTCCGGCCAAAACAGAAATCAGGACGGCGGAAATTAGGAGGTTAACTTCATTATGGCGTGCAAGAAAACATCAGTTCCCTTCCGCGGGACGAAGGAGCAGGAAGAGCAGCTTCGGAAGATTGTTGAAGAGCTCAAGGATCAGCCGGGCAGCCTGATGCCCATCATGCAGAAGGCCCAGGAAATCTATGGTTATCTGCCCATTGAGGTTCAGACCATGATCTCCGAGTGGACCGGCATCCCGATGGAAAAAATCTACGGCGTGGCCACGTTCTACGCACAGTTTGCCCTTGCCCCCAAGGGCGAGTACCGCATCTCTGTTTGCCTCGGTACGGCCTGCTACGTCAAGGGCTCTCAGGCGGTCTATGACAAGATCTCCGAGGTTCTCGGCATCGGCGAAGGCGAATGCACTGCGGACGGCAAGTTCTCTCTGGACTCCTGCCGCTGCGTCGGCGCCTGCGGTCTTGCGCCCGTTATGATGATCAACGACGACGTCTACGGCCGCCTGACCCCCGACCAGGTCCCGGCAATTCTCCAGAAGTATTGATCTAACCCACAGACTGGTTTGCGGAGATCACGTTATGACGATTCGAGAGATCATGAAGCTCCTGGACGCCCAGGTCCTCTGCTGTGAGGACGCGTTGGACAGTGAGGTGGTTGACGCCTTCAGCTGCGATATGATGAGTGACGTTCTGGCTTTCGCTACGAACGAATCTCTGCTGATCACCGGCCTGCTCAACCCCCAGGTCGTCCGCACGGCGATGATGCTGGATATGCGCTGCATCGTCTTCGTCTGCGGCAAGATCCCCACTCCGGAGATCATCTCCCTGGCGCGGGAGAACGGCATCGTCCTTCTCGTCACCGATCACTACATGTTCACGGCCTCCGGCCGTCTCTACGCGACCGGAATGTTGCGTGGAGAATAGCCTATGGACGTATTTCGACTTCATTTCGACATTGACGGCGGCAGCTTTGCCTCCGCGGGCAATGCGTCCGTAGAGGTCAAGAAGACGCTTCGGCAGCTCGGCGTGTCCAACGCCGTGATTCGCCGCTGCTCCATCGCCATGTATGAGGGCGAGATCAACATGGTCATCCACGCCGACGGCGGTACCGCCGACGTTGAGGTCTACCCCGACCGCATCGTCATGGTGCTCGAGGACCACGGCCCCGGCATCCCGGATGTGGAGCTGGCCATGAAGGAAGGCTATTCCACCGCAACCGAACAGATCCACAACATGGGCTTCGGCGCCGGCATGGGCCTGCCCAACATGAAGCGCTCCAGCGACGACCTGAAGATCGAGACGAAGGTCGGCGTCGGAACGAAAATCACAATGGTAGTACGCTTATAACCCGAACAGGGAGGTTGTCCCAATGTCAGAATATCAGCATTCGGTTTCTCTGGATGCGGACAAGTGCATAGGCTGTACCTCCTGTTTGCGGCAGTGCCCCACCGAGGCCATTCGGATTCGGGACGGGCGCGCCAAGATTCGGGCAGAGCTCTGTATCGACTGCGGCAACTGCATTCGCGTGTGCCAGCACAAGGCCAAGCAGGCCGTCTTTGACCGGCTGGAGGACATCGACCCCAAATTCAAATGGCGGATCGTCCTTCCCGCTCCCTCGCTGTACGGCCAGTTCGACGAGCTCAAGGACGTCGGATGTCTGCTCCAGGCCCTGCTCCGGTGCGGCTTCGACGAATACTACGAGGTCGCCCGCGCCGCCGAGATCATCTCTGAGTGTACCCGCCGTTATATGCGCAAACCGGATATCGTCTTTCCGGTCATCAGCTCGGCCTGTCCCGCCATTGTGCGGCTCATCCGCCAGCGGTTCCCCGAGCTGTGCGACAACATCCTTCCCATCCTCCCGCCGGTGGAATACGCCAGCCGGATGGCGAAGGCCGAGGCGCTCAAGCAGCACCCCGAGCTCAGGAAGGACGAGATCTGCACCGTATTCATTTCCCCCTGCCCGGCCAAGACCAGCTACGCCAAAAACGGTCTGAGCGCCACCAAGAGCTCCATCGACTATGTGGTGAGCATGAGCGACATGTACTTCAAGCTCCTGCCCTACATCAAAAAAGCCGAGCCCGGCAAGGTCCGCAGCCAATCCGGCATTGCGGGCGTCAACTGGGCCTCCTCCGGCGGAGAATCCGAGGGGCTGTACTCCGATCGCTATCTGGCGGCCGACGGCATGGTCAACGCCATTCAGGTTCTGGATGCCATTGAGGACGGCAAGTTCCCCCATCTGGAATTTGTCGAGCTCAACGCCTGCCCCGGCGGCTGCGTCGGCGGCGCGGCGGCGGTCGAGAATCCCTACATTGCCAAGGCAAGGATCCACGGCATGCGGCATTCTCTTCCCTCCAACCAGAACTATCTCAGACTGATTAACCAGAAGCCGGACTACGTGCCGGAATACGTCATGGTCGATTCTCCCATCATCAATCACGTGCCTGAGGTGCGGCTGAGCGACAACCTTGCCGAGGCCATGCGGATGATGCAGCGGATCGACGAGATCTACAAAATGCTGCCGCAGATCGACTGCGGCTCCTGCGGAGCTCCCACCTGCCGCGCATTTGCCGAGGACGTTGTCAAGGGCGAATGCCAGATCGACGACTGTGTCGTCTATCTGCGCCGAATGGTGCAGGAGAACCCAAGCGGGAAGAGGAGGCCAAATGACGGTCCATGAGATGGCAGAGAAGCTCTCTCTGCAAACGATCTGCGAGCCGGACCCTGACCGCGAGGTCACGGGCGGCTACACCGGCGACCTGCTCTCCTGGGTCATGGGCAGAGCGCAGTCGGGCGATGTGTGGCTGACCATCATGTCCAACCAGAACGTTGTCGCCGTTGCGACTCTGGCCGATACCGCCGCCGTCATTTTCACGGAGGGAGTTCAGCCGGACGCGGGCGTGCGGGAGCTGGCGGAGAAAAAGGACGTCAATCTCTATTCCTCGCCGGACCACTCCTTCGCCGTCGGCGCAAAGGTGGCGGCCCTGCTATGAGCCGGTACTGCTACGACCTGCATATGCATTCCTGCCTGTCACCCTGCGCGGACGACGATATGACGCCCGCCAACATGGCGGGCATGGCCACGCTCAACGGGCTTCAGCTCGTGGCCCTCACCGACCACAACAGCTGCGGCAACTGCGCGGCCTTCCTGCAGGCCTGTAAGGCCTACGGCATCGTCGGCGTCCCCGGCATGGAGCTGACCACCTCCGAGGAGGTCCACATGGTCTGCCTCTTTGCCGAGCTGGAAACCGCGCTGACCTTTCAGGAATACGTCCGGGCCAACCGCAGACCGATCAAAAACAAGCCCCAGATCTTCGGCAACCAGCTCTATGTGGACGCCGAGGACAATGTTCTGGGCGAGGAACCGAATCTGCTGATTCCGGCCGGCTTCCTGTCCATCGAGCAGGCCTACCAAAAAGTCACCGAGCTCGGCGGCGCCTGCTATCCGGCCCACATCGACCGGCCGTCCAACGGCCTGCTCGGCATCCTGGGCAGCTTTCCCCCGTCGCCGATCTTTCCGACGGTGGAGCTCAACAGTGCCGACAACCGCGAAGCCTACGTCCGCGACTATGCGCTCTCAGATCGTCTGATCATCACCTCCTCCGACGCCCACCACCTCTGGGATATCCAGATGGCCGGGCCGAGTCTGGAGCTGGATGACGAGCCCTATTCCAGCGCGCGGGTCCGGCAGGCGCTCATAGACCTGCTCCGGGGAGGGAAGAAGGCATGAAGGAGCTCTCGCTGAACATTTTGGATATCGCGATGAATTCTGTCAAGGCCGGCGCGACCCTCGTCGAGATTCTGATCGATGAGCGGAACGGCTGGCGGACGCTGACCATCCGCGACAACGGCTGCGGCATGAGCGAGGATTTTCTCCGCGCCGTGACCGACCCCTTCACCACCACGCGCACCACGCGCAAGGTCGGCATGGGGCTTCCGCTGCTCAAGCTGGCGGCGGAGCAGACCGGCGGCACCATGCAAATCGAATCCTCGCAGGGCGAGCACCACGGCACCACCGTGACCGCCCGATTCCTGATGGACCACCTCGACTGCGTCCCGCTGGGCGACTACGCCGGCACGATGGTGACGCTGATCCAAGGCAGTCCGGACATTGACTTTGTATTTCAATATCGGAGTGCATCCGGTGAAATAAATCTTTCCACCGCAGAAATGCGGCAAATCCTGGGAGACGTCCCGCTCAACACGCCCGAGGTTCTGGCCTGGGTCGCCGAGAGCCTGGCGTCGCCCGAAGAATCGTAAATTTACAACAGAAAGGGAACGAACAATGAAAACTTTAGCGGAACTTCAGGCAATTCGTGACCGCATGAAGGACAGCGTTGTGATGCGCAGCGGGTCCGGCAATATCCGTGCGGTCGTCGGCATGGCAACCTGCGGTATCGCGGCAGGCGCAAGACCCGTCCTCTCTGCCCTGGTGGAAGAGGTCAACAACCTCCACCTCAACGAGAAGGTCACGGTCACTCAGACCGGCTGCATCGGCATCTGCCGTTACGAGCCGATCGTCGAGGTCTTTGAGGCCGACAAGGAGAAGGTCACCTACGTGAACATGACGGCCGAGAAGGTTCGCCGTGTTGCGAAGGAACACCTGCGCGACGGCAAGGTCGTCGAGGAATACACCATCGGCGCGGTGGAGAAATAAAGGGAGGCACGCTTTATGATTCGTTCACATGTCCTGGTTTGCGGAGGTACCGGCTGTACCTCCTCCGGCAGCCCCAAGGTCCGGGCCCGTCTGGCTGAAGAGCTGAAGGCGAAGGGTCTGGATGAAGAAGTCAAGATCGTGCAGACCGGCTGCTTCGGTCTCTGCGCGCTTGGCCCCGTTATGATCGTCTACCCCGACGGAACCTTCTACAGCCGCGTCACCGAGGAAGACGTCCCCGAGATCGTGGAAGAGCACCTGCTCAAGGGCCGTCCCGTCGAACGTCTGGAGTACAAGGAAGGCGCCGAGGCCAACAAGGCCGAAAACGTCGCCGCCTCTCTGAACGACACCAATTTCTACAAGTCCCAGATGCGTCTGGCGCTCCGCAACTGCGGCGTCATCAACCCCGAAAACATCGACGAGTACATTGCCCGTGACGGCTACATGGCCCTGGGCAAGGTCCTCACCGAGATGAAGCCCGAGGACGTGATCCAGGTCCTGCTCGACTCCGGCCTTCGCGGCCGCGGCGGCGCCGGCTTCCCCACGGGCCTCAAGTGGAAGTTCGCCAGAGCCTATGACAACGACCAGAAGTACGTCTGCTGCAATGCCGACGAAGGCGACCCCGGCGCTTTCATGGACCGCTCCGTCCTCGAAGGCGACCCCCACGCCGTTCTGGAAGCCATGACCATCGCCGGCTACACCATCGGCGCCAGCCAGGGCTATATCTACGTCCGTGCCGAGTACCCCATCGCTGTCAAGCGTCTGCAGATCGCTATTAAGCAGGCTCGCGAGTACGGCCTGCTGGGTGACAACATCATGGGCACCGGCTTCAAGTTTGACATCGACCTCCGTCTCGGCGCCGGCGCTTTCGTCTGCGGCGAGGAAACTGCTCTGATGACCTCCATCGAGGGCAAGCGCGGCGAGCCGCGTCCCCGTCCTCCGTTCCCCGCTGAGAAGGGCCTGTTCCAGAAGCCTTCCATCCTGAACAACGTTGAGACCTGGGCCAACATCCCCCAGATCATCCTCAAGGGCGCCGAGTGGTTTGCCTCCATCGGTACCGAGAAGTCCAAGGGCACCAAGGTCTTCGCCCTCGGCGGCAAGATCAAGCACACCGGCCTGGTGGAGATCCCCATGGGCACTCCGCTGCGCCAGGTCATCGAAGAGATCGGCGGCGGCATCCCCAACGGCAAGAAGTTCAAGGCTGCCCAGACCGGCGGTCCCTCCGGCGGCTGCATCCCTGCCAGCCTGATCGACACCCCGCTCGACTATGAGAGCATGGCCCAGATCGGTTCCATCATCGGTTCCGGCGGTCTGATCGTCATGGACGAGGACAACTGCATGGTCGACATCGCGAAGTTCTTCCTGCAGTTCACCGTGGACGAGTCCTGCGGCAAGTGCACGCCGTGCCGGATCGGCACCCGCCGCCTGCTGGAGATGCTCGACCGCATCACCGAGGGCAAGGGCAAGCTCGAGGATCTCGACGAGATGGAAGAGCTCTGCAACTACATCAAGGCCAACTCCCTCTGCGGTCTGGGCCAGACTGCCCCGAACCCCGTCCTGTCTACCCTTCGCTACTTCCGCGACGAGTACATTGCGCACGTGGTCGACAAGCGCTGCCCGGCCGGCGTCTGCAAGGCTCTGATGCACTTTGAAGTCGATCCCGAAAAGTGCATTGGCTGCGGTCTGTGCATGCGCAACTGCCCCGCCAACGCGATCACCCGCACCGACTACATCGCTCCGGGTCACAAGCTGGCCAGTGTTCATATCGACACCGATAAGTGCGTCAAGTGCGGCGTCTGCATGAACAACTGCAAGTTCAAGGCCATCAGCAAGAAGTAAGGAGAACAGATCATGGAACAATATACCATTAAAATTAACGGCATTGAAGTGACTGCTCCGAAGGGTACAACCATTCTCGAAGCGGCCAGAATGGCCGGCATCACCATCCCGACGCTCTGCTACCTCAAGGACATCAATGCGATCGGCGCCTGCCGTATCTGCGTGGTCGAGGTCAAGGGTGCTCGCGGCCTGGCTGCCGCCTGCGTCTACCCCATCGCCCCCAACATGGAAGTCTTCACGCACACCCCCAGAGTCATTGCCTACCGCAAGCGCACCCTGGAGCTGCTGCTCTCCAACCACAACTGCTCCTGCCTGTCCTGCGTCCGCTCCGGCAACTGCGAGCTGCAGACCCTCTGCCGTGAGTACAACGTCAACCAGGATGCTTACGTCGGTGCGAAGACTCCCTCCGAAATCGACGACTCTGCGGCTCATATGATCCGCGACAACTCCAAGTGCATCCTCTGCCGTCGCTGCGTCGCTGCCTGCGAAGTCACCCAGGGCATCGGCGTCATCGGCGCTAACGAGCGCGGCTTCAAGACCCACATCGGCTCCGCCTTCGAGATGGACCTCGATGACACCGCCTGCGTCAACTGCGGCCAGTGCATCGCGGTCTGCCCGACCGGCGCTCTGTACGAGAAGTCCAACATTGACGACATCTTTGCCGCCATTGCCGACCCCGAGAAGTACGTTGTGGTCCAGACCGCTCCCGCCGTCCGTGCCGCTCTGGCCGAAGAGTTCGGCTACCCCATCGGCACCAACGCCCAGGGCAAGATGGCTGCTGCCCTCCGCCGTCTCGGCTTCAGCAAGGTCTTCGATACCGACTTCGCTGCGGACCTGACCATCATGGAAGAGGCCAACGAGTTCCTGCACCGCGTGCAGAACGGCGGCGTCCTCCCGCTGATCACCTCCTGCTCCCCCGGCTGGGTCAAGTTCTGCGAGACCTACTATCCCGACATGATCCCCAACCTGTCCACCTGCAAGAGCCCCCAGCAGATGTTCGGCGCGATCCTCAAGAGCTACTTCGCCGAGAAGAACGGCATCGACCCGAAGAACATCGTATCCGTCTCCGTGATGCCCTGCACCGCGAAGAAGTTCGAGATCGGCCGTCCCGACCAGGCTGCCAACGGCGTGCCCGATCTGGACTACACCATGACCACCCGTGAGCTGGCCCGCATGATCAAGCGCGCCGGTATCCGCTGGGACGATCTGCCTGAGGAAGATTTCGATCAGCCTCTGGGCGAAAGCACCGGTGCTGGCGTTATCTTCGGCGCGACCGGCGGCGTCATGGAAGCTGCTCTGCGTACCGCCGTTGAGAAGCTGACCGGCGAGACCCTCGCCCGTCCCGACTTTGTGGACGTCCGCGGCGTGGAAGGCATCAAGGAAGCCACCTACAACGTGGCCGGCATGGATGTCAAGATCGCTGTTGCTTCCGGTCTGGCAAACGCTCGCAAGCTGCTTGACATGGTCAAGTCCGGCGAGAAGACCTATCACTTCATTGAGATCATGGCCTGCCCCGGCGGCTGCGTCAACGGCGGCGGTCAGCCCCAGGTCCACGCGAACATTCGCAACTTCGTGGACATCCGCGCCGAGCGTGCAAAGGTGCTGTATTCTCTGGACGAGGCCAACACCATCCGCAAGTCCCACGAGAATCCGCAGATCATCGAGCTCTACAAGTCCTACCTGGGCGAGCCCGGCTCCCACAGAGCCCACGAGCTCCTGCACACCTCCTACGTGCCTCGCGTGGTCAACAAGCCCATGTAAAACCTTCGGGGCGCACAGCCCCATCCAAAAACGTGAGAAGCCGGCAACGGCTTCTCACGTTTTTGGTTTCCCCGACTGCGGTCGATCAAAAAACCGGTCGTCCGAATCGGACGACCGGGGCAGGGGGTAGATTATTCGGGCCGGCAATTTGCTTCCTTGTATCGCTTGATGGCGGAAAAGGTCTCGTCGGAAATATAGTGCTCAACCTTGCAGGCGTCTTCAACCGCCACCTCCGGAGATACGCCGAGGCATTTGAAGAATGCGGAGAGAACATTATGACGCTCGTAGATTTTCTCGGCATGGGCCAGTCCGGTTTCTGTCAGACGGAGGAAGCCATTCCGGTCGATCACCAGATAGCCGGAGTCCTCCAGCAGGTGCACTGCGCGGCTGACGCTCGGCTTGGAGAAGTTCATCTCTTCGCCTACGTCCACAGCCCGCACCGCCCCGTTTCGACGAGTCAGAACCAGGATCGTTTCCAAATACATTTCGCCGGATTCCTGAAGCTGCATATATTCACCACCGTTTCGAATGTTATTTTGCGTGGCCTATTATATTGTCATTATACCGCAAAACCGCACGCTTGTCAAAAGAAAAAATGCAGTCGAGCGGGGAAGACTGTGATATAAGGTTTAGTACGTTTTCGCATGTCTGCGCAGGACATGGAGCAAAACAAATATCCCGGTGAAGAGGAAGACTGCACCGAGCAGCACGGCGAACATGGCAGACAGTGACACGGGGTTTCCGAAAAAATACAAGTTGACGTCGATGCTGTCCTTGATGCCCTTTACGACCTGTGCAGGGAAGCCTGCGTTTTCCATTTCGGCGAAGACACCGCGCATCAAGTGATTTCGCAGCAGGCAGGTCCCATAGGTTCCCGGGAAGAAGGAGATCACCTTCTGTAAGCCTTCGCCGAAACTCGCGATCGGCATATACGCGCCGCAGATAAAGCCATAGCCCGCGCTGACGATCGTACCCACCGCAGACGCTTGACCGTTCGTTTTCAGGAAAAAGTTGATGCACGAGGAGAGCGCAGTGCCAAACATGGTCAAAAGCAGCACGTCGCATACGGCGAGCAGAACGTCGGACAGAGACAGAAACCATCCTTGCGTCGCAAGATATCCGAGACACACGGCGTAAGCAGAGAAGGTGACGATCAGCGTGCTTGCCGCCGAAGCAAGATAGTATCCAGCGGCGAGTGTGGAGCGGCGGACCGGAGAGACAGTGAAATCGCCAATACAGCCGTTGGCTTTATCCTGAATCATCAGAAGGTTTGCGCAGAAGGATACCGTCACACAGGAAACCGCAAGCAGCGCGGAGATCAGCTGGCTGGCGACCGTGCCGTTCAGCAGTTCTTCCGTGATGTGAAAGCCCTCCGGCAGCGCGGAGGCAAAGCTGTCGCGATAAACCTTGGCGAGGAACGTTGCGTAAAGCACCAACAGAATGATCGGCGTGATGAGAGCGGAGAAAAACATGCCCTTATCTTTGAAGAACAGCTTCAAATTTCTTCGGACTACGTTGATTAAGGTCTTCATTGCAGCGCACCTCCCGGAAGTTTTTTGCCGGTGACGGTGAGAAAAACGTCATCCATTTTTCCCTTTATGACCTCGTAATCCCGGAACAAGCCGGGATTTGCCGCGATCAGCTCCGTGACCTTCCCGGTGTTCGCAACCGAGACGCGGAAGCCGTCACGCACCGTTTCATAAGGAAGACCCAGCGCGGCGATCGCTTTCTCATCTGCGCCGTAAAGCGTGACGTAGTCGCCGACGTATTTGTTTTTCAGCTCCAGCGGCGTGCCTTCCGCGGCGATGCGCCCGCTGTCGATGATCACGACGTAGTCGGCGTCGGCGGCCTCCTCCATGTAGTGCGTCGTGAGGAAGACCGTCAGCTTTTTCTCCCTGCGCAGCGTTTCGACGACGTCCCACAGCAGCTTTCTCGTCTGCGGGTCGAGACCTGTCGTCGGCTCGTCGAGGATCAAGATCTCCGGCTCGTGCAGCAGCGCGCGGGCAATGTCGATCCTGCGCTTCTGTCCGCCCGAAAGCTTCGATAACGGGCGATCGGAAAAGCTGGAAAAATCCAGCAGTTCGGCAAGCTCTCCAAAGCGGCGTGTGAACGTTTTTCCGGTGACCCCGTAGAGCGCGGCGCGGCTGCGCAGATTATCCCGCGCGGAAAGCTGCTCGTCGAGGGCGGAGCGTTGAAAGACCACGCCGATCTTTCGGCTGATTCTGTCAAACTCCTTTTCCACGTCGCTCCCGCAGACCATGATGGTCCCGCTGTCCTTCCTGAGCTGCCCGCAGAGCATGGAGATCGTGGTCGATTTTCCTGCCCCGTTTACGCCGAGGAACGCAAAGAGCTCGCCGCGCTTCACGCGGAACGACAGGTCTTGCACCGCTTTCACCGCGCCGTAGGATTTGTTCAAATTCGATATCTCGATGATGTTTTCCATAGGTCCTCCGTAACTCATGCAAGCTGATGGGGTAAATTCTGTTTTTCTTGCGCGGCATCGAGCGAACGGATCGTCTCCGTCACGCACTGTTCGGCGTCAACGCGTACGGCGCATCACGTTCTGTCGGAGCACAGCGATCAAAAAGCCTCTTTTGTTCGGTAGACAAAAGAGGCTTTTTGATGGCACGCCGGAAGGGACTCGAACCCCCAACCCTCAGAACCGGAATCTGATGCTCTATCCATTGAGCCACCGGCGCGTTTGCCCAATTATTATAACAGGTTTCGTCTGAAAAGTAAAGGGGAAATTTCTGTTTTTCCGAAAACTGTTTGATTGCGGCTTTTCGGGGTGAATGGTATGCCGCTGTCCTTACATCGGCTCCGCATTCCAGACGACGTTCACGTTTTTTGTGATCGTCACAACCGGACGATTGATCTGACCGGCAAGGCTCCCGTCCGCGCTGATCGAATTCTTTCGCAGGCAGGTCGGTGCTTCGTCCTCCGCAGCAAAGTAATCGCTGCTCACATCTCCGATTCCGGTTAGCTGCTGCCCCAGCGCGGCGGCGATTGCCTCGGCCTTTCGCCTGGCGTCCGCCACAGCCATCGCGAGGACTTCCTGCTCCTTCTCCGCTTCGCGATCCAGACCCAAGCTGATGTGGAAGGCGACGTTTTCCATCTCCTCCATCCGGGCGGTCATCGCCTGCACGAGATTCTGATCCGCCTCCACCCAGAGATTGATGGCGCGGGAAAAGTTGAACTCATGCTCCGCGGTGTAGGACCGCTCCACGCTGTATTCACCTGCTGTCCAGTCCTTCGGCTCGATGGAGAGGGCCTCCTGCATGGTGCGCAGGAAGGCCTCCACGGCCTGATTCCCTGCGTTGACGGCTTTTCCGGAGGTGGCCCCGCTCGCCTGGATCTGGATCTGCAGCTGGAACCGCTCCGCCGCATAGTCACGCTTTGCGTTTCCGCTGACTCGAATGCTGCTCATTGTGTTTCTCCTTTCTGTTTTGCTTCGCTTAAAGCTCCCGGAGATAGCTGCTCATATAAAAGTGCATCATTGCCTTTCCGTCGGTCGGGTCCAGACCGCAGAGCTCCGTGATCCGCGCAAGGCGCTTGGTCAGGGTGTTTCGGTGGACGTATAGCGCGGCAGCGGCTTCTGTCGCGGAGCAGCCGTGTTCAAAATAGGTCTTCAGCGTCTGGCAGTAGTCGGTGTTGTTGCTCCGGTCGTAGGCCTCCAGCGCCTTGTATTCCGCCTGAACCAAGGCCAGTCGCTCCTCCCGGCTGAGACGATCGGCCATCAGCGGGAAAAAGACGTCCTCCATCCGTGTGATCCGCTCGGCGATCCGGAGCTTTTTGGTCAGGACACTGGTTTTCAAGCAGGAGTCGTAGTAGGCGCGCAGGTGGACCAAATCGCTGAATTTTGCGCTGACACTGCCGTAGAGTCGGTACTCCTCGGCCAGGTCGGACAGACGAGCCCGCTTCTGCTCCAATACGCCGCCATGGTCGGAATTGATCAGCAGGAAGATTCCTTCCGGTACCGGGAAGGAAAAGGACGTCGGAACCACGTGCGTAAAGACCTGAGAGAGATAATCGGCGTTCTCGATTTTGCTGCCCTCGCTCTGCGCGGTGAAGAGCACACAGCAGAAAACGGGTTTCGGATTCCAGCGGGCGGTCTCCATCCGTTCGCGCAGGAGCGCTTCGGAGGAAAGCACGCCGCTGAGCAGATCGGAGAGAATGCTCTCCCGGATCTCCAAACCCTGCAGAACCAGGTCCCGCGACTGCTCGAGGATCACCGAAAGGATGCGGGAAATGAAATCCGTCAGGATGAGGTCGGAGTCCCGAAACGCGCGATGGGCCAGAAACAGACCGATGTAGGCGCCGACCTTGCCGTGAATGGGGATCTGCTGCAGGATGCGAGGAATCTTCTGCGCCAGACCGCGGGAGAGGAGCAGGGCGCCTTGTGTGCCCTGGACGTCACGGGTGACGCCCTCCTGCTCAAAGCGGCGCACCGCATCCGCGCTGCAATAGCCGGTCCGCTTGGCGTCCTGCCAGATCGGATCGTCCACCTCCTTGCCCAGATCCTCCATCGCGATGACGCGGTAAGAGCTGGAGGTCAGGATGATCGGGCAGCCCATCAACATAGCAGCCTCCCGCACCGTCGCGTTGACAGAGCGTCGTTCCAGCAGACAGTTGATTAGCGCATCCTTGATCTGCGCGTACTGCGCCCGTTCAATGGGGTCCATAATATCAAAGCTGGCGTCCATACAAAGCCCTCCAACGTTGTGCAAGATGCACACAAACAGATCTGAGAATATGGTCAAATGACTATCGACAAACCTGGGATAATCTGCTATTGTAAGCATACCAAAACAGTACACAGATTGCAAGCACCTTTTTTGGGCATATTGCAGATAAAATGCATTTTGTGAATTTTATCTGACTGCATTCTTTTATTTTGACAATTCTCTTTTTTCATCTCCTTTCTCTATTCTCACCCTACCCCAGCAAAGCCCCCGTGCCAACCTTCCCATGGCGCGGGGGCAATTCCATTGATACGATCTTCCGCCCGTGAACTCCGTTCCAACGCATTCGCCTGCCAAATTGCTGCTAAGATACAAACTGCGCCGCCGAATGAAGCTGTTTCATCCGGCGGCGCAGTCTCTTTTTTGCTTTTCGTATGGATCGTTGCGTTCGTTCACAGACAGACAATGAAATCGAAAAAAACCAGACAAGCCCGAATACCCGGCCAACTGGCCTCGGATTCGAATTTGTCTGGTTTGGTACGCCGGAAGGGACTCGAACCCCCGACCTACTGGTTCGTAGCT
>CAMHMK010000040.1 GCA_946186225.1 uncultured Clostridia bacterium | reverse complement strand
GAACCCACGCCCACAGCTTGGAAGGCTGTTGTACTAGCCGTTATACTACACCCGCAGCTTCCCTGAACACAATCAGCCTGTAAATACTACCATAGCTTTTCCGAATTGTCAAGTTTTTTTCTTGTTTTTTTCCGAAATTGCCTCCCGGTTTCGTAACAGTTCAGCCCTGCGGGATGCAGGAGGACAGTGGACAAGTCGCGTTGTAGGGGCGCGTATCCACGCGCCCGGTTCCGCGAAGCGGAACAAATCGCCCGCAAGGGCGATGTTGCCCGTGTGAATGATGCGATCCCCTATCATCATTTGCCTCCGCATTCGTTCCGAATGCCGGACAAGCGATGCTTGTCCCTACGGCAGAGAATGACCGTTTTCGGTTTTTTCGGCGGGGGTCTGTTGTCGATCCGTGCGGGCGCGTAGGTACGCGCCCCTACGAGGCGCTGCGTTTCGGAACGTTGGCGCAGCCAATTTCAATCCTCCCGCAGGGAGACCGCAAATTCTCAATTCTCAATTCAGCAGCAGGACGCTGGCCAGAGGTCTGGCCGCCCTACGCAGGAGGGAGGGCTAGTTGCCCCGGTTTCCGCCGTAGAGGGCCGAGCCGATGGCTGCGGTCAGGGGGACGGCCAGAATGACGCCGATGGAGGAGGACAGGGCGGAGATCAGCTCCACCGAGAGATAGCGCGACGAAGTCAGCGACAGATAGCTCGCGCCCTGGGCCCAGAGACGGATGACCAGGACCAATGAGCTGCCCACAAAGGCGAGGATCAGCGTGTTGGTCATGGTCCCGACCATATCGCGGCCGATGTGCATGGCAGAGCGGAAGAGGTCCCGGCATCTGAGGTCCGGGTTTACGGCCTTCAATTCTCCGATGGCAGACGACAGGCTCATGGCCACGTCCATGACCGCGCCGAGGGCGGAGATGATGACGCCGGCGGTCAGAAGACCCTCCAGATGGAGGTCGAAGCCGCGCTGCTGGAGGTTGGCCAGATCCGCAAAATCGGTGCCGGCGTCGTAGAGGGCATAGCTGTCGATCCGCAGCAGGGACTGGGCCAGCAGGGCAAACAGGGCGGCAAGCCCCATGCCGGCCACGGTGCCCAGGACGGCGCAGACGGTCTTTTTGCCGGTCCCGCTCAGGATCACGAAGCTGAGCAGCGTGACCAGGACGCAGAGACCAAAGGCCAGAGGCACGGGGCGGGCCCCCTTCATCCACAGGGGGCAGAAGACCCAGATCAGGGTGACAATCGTCAGAAACAGACCCACCAGCGACTGGAAGCCGGTCCGCCCGCCCACCAGGAGGACCACCAGGATGAACAGGGCCAAAACGCCCCAGAACATCGGGGTGCGGTTGTAGTTCTTCATATTGATCTCGAGCGCGCCGGAGGTCAGGTTCTCGGACTGGAGGACCGTGATCTCGTCACCGAGGCGGACCTTCTCGCTGGTGTAGACGCCGACGAAATGGTCGTTGGACAGGGGCAGGGTCTCGCCCTTGCGGGTGCCGGTCTTCATGCGCACGAGGAGGGTCTGCTGGCCGGATTCCCGGTGGTCGGGGTTGCCCGGGTTCGGGGCGACGGTATCGCGGGAAATGTTCACCACCTCGGCCCGCTCCACGCTGATCCGGACTGTGCCGGTCTGCGTCTGGTATTCGCCCTCCTCACGGCCGCCGTCATAGTAGGAAACGCCATGATTGGCGCGGACCAGCAGGACGGCCAGGACGCTCAGGCAGACGGCCAGAATGCAGATCGAGCGCCAATTCCGGCGGAGGAACGCCCGCAGGCTGCGGGGCGCCTTGCCCGGAGCGGCGGGCTGGGGCTTGGGTTGTTTCTCTTTCATGGCGCAGTCTCCTGATTCTGTGGATTTTGCTCCGGCGGGAGCCAGCAGGCGGTGAGGTTTCCGGCCTCATCCACGGTGTAGGCAGTCTCGCCGTCGGTCGTGACCCCGTAGACGACGATCGCTTCCGGCTTGACGCCGCAGCGCTCGGCCAGACCCCGGCGCAGGGCGGCCAGGTGCTCGGTCTGGGCCAGGGCGTCGGCGGTGAAGTCGAGCTCGGCTCCGTATTTCTCCATCTGCTCGAGGGTGAAGCGCTGGGGACAGTCCAGCTCCAAAAGGCCGGTCTCCCGGTCCCAGGCCCGGAGGGAATAGAACTCCCAGTGCTCGGCCAGATAGGTCTGCAGGTCGTCGGTCCGGACGGGGCGGGCCGCGCCGGTCAGCCGGGAGATCAGAAACCAGATCCCGCCGCCGACCAACAGGACGCCGACCAGGGCCACCGAAGCGAGAACGATCATCGTTTTTTTCATAGCTTTTTCGATTCCTCTGTGGTATTATGGACTCGTTCCCGGTCCGGGGACGGAAAGGACGGTCGATCGTAATGCTCGACGCAAAACTGATTTGGACCATCGTGCTTGCTCTGAATGCTCTGACGCTGCTGGTCTTCGGTCTGGACAAGCTCTTTGCCCGCGGAAAACACAGCCGGGTGCCGGAGGCCGTGCTGCTCCTGCTCTGCGTCCTCGGCGGGAGCGCGGGCGGCATGCTGGGCATGAGCCTGTTCCGCCACAAGGTGAATTACGGGCGGCATCCCGGCTTCGTGCTGGGCGTGCCCCTGATCTTCTGGGCGCAAACCGTCTTCGGCGCGATCGCCGCCTGGAAATGGGGATGAGTCAGGGGGCCAGGGGCTAGGGACTCGTGACTGGTGGGCGATCCGCTGCGGGGAGGACGGCGGTGAAGGCGATGCGGTGGTCGGAGAGGTATTCCGCCTCCAGGCGGCCGCGGTGCCGGAGGGTGATGACCTGGGCGGCGGATAGGCCGATGCCGAAGCCGCCGCTTTTCTGCGTCCGGGCGCTGTCGGCCCGGTAGAAACGGTCAAACAGCCGCTCCGGGGGACAGTCGGGCAGGGTCTCACAGTCGTTCTCCATGCGCAGGCGAAGCATCTTATCCGCCCGCGTCAGACGCAGGGTGACGGTGCTGTCCGCTGCGGCATACTTGACCGCGTTGTCAAAGAGGATGGAGAGCAGGGTGGAGAGCTGGTCCCGATTGCCGCGCACGTGCAGATCCGGGGCGATCTCGGCGTCCAGGGTGATCCCGCGCAGGGCCATCGGCTCCTGAAAGGTCTGGGCCGTCTGCTGCGTGAGGGCGGAAAAATCCAGCGCGGAAAGGCTGCCCGCCTGGGGAACCTCCTCGGCCCGGGCCAGGGTGAGCAGGTTCCGCGTCAGCTCGCTCAGGCGCGTGACCTGGGCAGAGATGTTGCGGGACCATTTATTCTGCCCGCTGATCATCTCCATGGCCTCGGTGTTGGCCCGGATGATGGCGATCGGTGTTTTCAGCTCGTGGCCGGCGTCGGTGATGAACTGACGCTGGCGCTCCATATTCTGTGCGATCGGGGCGATCGCCTTTTTTGTCAGAAAAACGACCAGCAGGAGCATCAGCCCCCAGCCCACCAGACCGGCCAGGCCGGACAGGGCGGCCACGCGCAGGACAGCGGCGGTCCGGCTGGAATTCTCTAAAAAGACCCAGACGGTCTCGCCGGTCTTTGCCGTGGCGGAGGCGTAGCGGAAGTCGCCGATCGTGCCGGTCTGCTCCCCGGCGGCCAGGGCCTTCTCGCCGTAGGACGCGGCGGCCTCGGCGCTGACGCTGGAGATGCGGGAGACGTCGGTCTCAAGGACCGCGCCGTCCCGGGTCCGGACGGTGAAATAGACCGCGGCCCGCCAGTCGTCCTCGGTCAGCGGCTTGGAGAGGAAGCCCTTCCGCTCCCCTTCCTGCAGGTCGTTTTCGGGCGGCTCACTGAGCTCCCGAGCCGGCGGACCGTTCTGTCCGTCGGGCCGGTCCGGCCGTCTGTCGTTGGTTTCCATGTCGGTCAGCATTTCCAGAACCAGCTTCGTCTCCGAGCGGGCGGACCAGGCGTTGACGAGGTTCAGCGCGCCGAAGATCAGGATCAGCAGGACCGTGACCGCGATCATTGCGGTTCGGATGAACCGCTTCTTCAACGCCCGTATCATGGGACCTCCGTCAGCGTATAGCCGATGTTCCGCTTGGCCCGGATGGCGACGTTGGCCCCGAGGGTGGTCAGCTTCTTGCGGAGGTAGGAGATATAGACCCATACCACGCCGATCTCGGTGTCGGTGTCGTAGCCCCAGACCTTGACCAGGATGTCCTCGGTGGACAGGTAGATGCCCCGGTTGAGCAGGAAGAGCTCCATGAGCTGAAATTCGAGCTTGGGCAGGACCATCCGGTTTTCCCCGACGGACAGGGTGTAGCTCTGGCGGTCCAGGCTCAGGTTCCCCAGGGACAGCACGTCCGGGGTGAACTCCGCCCGGCGGCGGAGCATGGCCCGGATGCGGGCCAGAAGCTCGCCCATCGCAAAGGGCTTGGAGAGATAGTCGTCCGCGCCAAGGTCCAGGCCGGCGATCCGGTCCTCGATCTCGGATTTGGCGGTCAGAAGCAGGATCGGGGTCTTGCTGCCCCCGGCGCGGAGGCGCTCCAGAACCTCCAGCCCGCTGAGCTTGGGCATCATGACGTCCAGAATAATGCCGTCATAGTGCCCGCTCCGGGCATAGTCCAGGGCGTCCTGGCCGTCGTAGACCGCGTCCACGCTGAACTTATTGTATTCGAGAACGTCCACCACCGCCTCGGAGAGGCTTTTTTCATCCTCCGCGTATAAGAGCTTCATGGCTTTGACTCCTTGTTTTTAGGTATCGCCGTTATGCGGCGCATAACGGCGATGGTTGTCACAATGTATTCGATGGCATCCGGCCGCCTACAGGGCTCCGGTGGTGGACTCAGTGGTCTGGGTCTGCCGCGGGGCCTCGGTTTCGGGCTCCGGCTCCTCGACGGGCTGGGGCGCGACGGCGGGAAGGTCCTCGTGATTCACATAGCGGCAGTAGACCACCTGGTGGATCAGCTTGTTCAGCCGGACCTGATAGCGGACGTTGTCCTCCACGAGATCGTAACACTGCCAGTCCTCAGCCTGAAAGCCGGTCAGGTCGCTCATCGCGCGGATCCTGGAGCTCTCGCGGGCGAACTCGCCCACCCGGAGGGTGACGGTGACGAGCTCGGCCTCGGTCCTGCCGTCGGAATAGTAGCGATAGCCGGTCACATTGCCGAGCTTGTCCGCCGGGAGGATCGGATGGTGCCGGGTCCGGAAGCTCTCTGCCTTGGATTCGGCGTAGAAATCCTCCACGGATTCGGTATAGGTGTAGGTCAGGGGCTGCACCGCATTCAGGAAGCAGAACCTGCAGAGCACCCCCAGGGCCGCAAAGGCCAGCACCGGAAGGAGGAGCTTGTAGATCGGCTCACGCAGATTGAACAGAGTATAGACCGCGGCGAGCAGGGCAAAGGCCAGGCTCAGCAGGGCCCCGCCGAAGAGAAGCGCAGAGCGAAGGTTCAGCCGTCCGGGATTCAGATGCAGATGCGGGATCGCCTGCAGCGGCTTGGCCGCCCAAAGGGCCAGAGCCGCCAGGCCCGCAAGCAGCAGAAGCGGCAGCAGAATGGATTGCAGGATCGTCAGCGCCTTCTTCATGGGGCTTCCTCCTTTGCTGGGCGGTGAGTGGGATTCGGGGGATCAGTTGACGACGTCGCGGGTCTCCAGCAGCTTCTGCTTGAGCTCGCCCTCGATGCGGCGCAGCTCCTGCTCGGCGGCGGCGCGCTTCTGGCGGCCGTCGGCCTGGACCTGCAGGACCTCGTCCAGGGTATTGATGAGGTGCTGGTTGGTCTGCTGCAGGGTCTCGATATCCACGATGCCGCGCTCGGCTTCCTTGGCGGTCTCGACGGTGGCGGTGTGCAGGGTCTCGGCGTTCTTTTTCAGCATGGCGTTTGTGATCTCCGTTACGGCGTGCTGGGCCTGGAGGGCCTCCTGGCTGTGGGAAAGGCCGAGGGTCAGCACCATCTGATTCTTCCACAGGGGGATCGTGTTGACCAGGGAGGACTGGATCTTCTCGGTCATCAGGGTGTCGTTGTTCTGGAGCAGGCGGATCTGCGGGCCCATCTGAATGGAGATCATCCGGGTCAGCTCCAGGTCGTGCAGCTTGCGCTCGAAGCGCAGGCACATCTCGTCAAAGTCCTTGGCGCGCTGGGCATCCTCGGCAAGGCCGGTCTTCTCGGCCTTCTCGCGCAGCTCGATCAGGGTGGTGGTGCGCTCCTGGGCCAGCTTTTCCTTGCCGGCCAGGATATACATCGTGAGCTGCTTGTAGTAGTCGAGGTTCTTGTCGTACATCTGGTCGAGGATGACAACGTCCTTCATCAGCGTGCGCTGGTGCTCCTCGAGCTCATGGCTGATCTTGTCCACGTTGGCGTTGGCCTTGTCGTAGCGGGCGCGGAGGGTTTCGACCTTGTTGCCGGCCTTCTTGAACAGGCCCAGGAAGCCCTTCTTGTCGTCTTCGTCGTTGAAGCCCTTGAGCTCCACGACGAGGGAGGTGATCATGTTGCCCACCTGGCCGAGGTCCTTCGTGCGGACGGATTCCAGGGCAGCGTCGGAGAAATCGGCGATGTTCTTCTGCGCGCCGGCGCCGTATTCGGTGGAGAGATTCGGATTCGTGATGTCGATCTTCTGGGCAAACTCGTGAACGACCTTCTGCTCCTCGGGCGTAAGGATGCTGTAGTCGGGTCCGGCTTCGGGGACAGGCTTCACCTCAGGCTTGGTCAACTCCAGGGTCGGGACCGGTTCAAAGGTGGGGACGGACTCGACCTTTTCCTTGACCTGGACCTCGGTCTTGTCCTCCATGGTGGGGACGGCGGCTTCAAAACTCAGTTCGGGAATGTTTTCCATGATACTCCTCCTATCTCCTGTTCCATACAGAACGGTTTTACTTGAGAATGAACACTAAAACGGCAGCGAACACGATCAGCGCCACCAGGAACCAGAGCAGGTACTTCTTCGCGCCGGGAACGGAGCTCTTCGCCTGATCGACTTCAGGGCGCTCCTCGCCGGTCGGGTGGTAAATCGTGATCTCAGAGTGCAGCCCGCCTTCCTTGCTGATCGGCATCGTGGGCTTGGGCTTCTGATCCGTGGGGATAAAGGCCATTTCAATACGCTCCTTTCAAGCGGCGTTCTGCCGTTTTTCTTATTTTATCGCAAAACACCGGACAAGTCAAGAATTGTAAAGTTGACTTCGTGAAAATTATTGGATATAATGTCCGTATGAATCTCAAACGGAGGTAACTTCTCATGATCAAGATCGCACCGTCCATTCTCTCCGCTGATTTCGTCAATCTGGAACGGGATATCCGTGCCCTCGGGCCGGCCGGCGCCGATTACGTCCATGTAGACGTCATGGACGGGCTCTTTGTTCCCAACATCTCCATCGGTCTGCCGGTGGTGAAGGCCATCGCCCGCATCAGCCCGCTGCCGCTGGACGTTCATCTGATGATCGACCGCCCCCTGCGCTATGTGGAACGGTTCTGCGAGGCCGGAGCAGACCTTGTGACGATTCACGTGGAGGCGGACACGGCGGAGCATACCCGTCAGGCGCTGGAAACCATCCGGGCCTGCGGCAGGAAAGCGGGTCTGAGCGTCAAGCCCGGGACCCCGGCCGAAGCCGTGCTGCCCTATCTGGAACTCTGCGACCTGATTTTGGTCATGACTGTGGAGCCGGGCTTCGGCGGCCAGAAATTCATGGCCGATATGATGCCGAAGCTCCGGACGATCCGCGGCTGGATCGACGAGCGGCGCCCCGGCTGCGAGCTCGAGGTGGACGGCGGCGTGAACACCGAGACCGCCATGGTCTGCCGTGAAAACGGCGCCAACGTCCTGGTCGCGGGCAGCGCCTGGTTCAAGGCCCCCGATCCCGCGGCCTTTGCCGCAGCCGTGAAGGCCTGATGTCCGAGCTGATCGTCTACGCCGACCGGGACGTCCTGGTCTGCGACAAGCCGGCGGGCGTCCTCTCCGAGCCGGGCAGCGCAGCCAATCTGCCCGACCTGGCCGCCGCGGCCCTCGCCGCACGGGGAGAGCCGTCGGAGCTGCACACGGTCCACCGCCTGGACAAGGCCGTGGGCGGGCTCTGCATTCTGGCCCGGAACCGCGAGGCCGCGGGAAAGCTGATCGCCCAGATCGCGGACCGCACCGCGCAAAAGGAGTACTTCGCCGTGCTCCGGGGCAGACCGGAGGCCGAGGAGGCGGAGTTGGAGGACCTGCTCTTTCACGACAGCCGCGTGAACAAGACCTATGTGGTCAAACGGCCCCGGAAGGGCGTCCGGGCGGCCAGGCTCTCCTATCGCGTTTTGGACAGCACCGAACGGGAGGGACAAGCCCTGACCCTGGTGCGGGTCCGCCTGCACACGGGCAGGACCCACCAGATCCGGGCCCAGTTCTCCGCCCGCGGCCTGCCGCTGTTGGGCGATCTGCGCTACGGCAGCCGGGACCCTCGCTGCGAGGTCTCCCTGCGCGCCTGCTATCTCCGCTTTTTGCATCCGAGCACCGGAAAACCGATGGAATTTTTCCTTCCGCCGCCGCAGGACTACCCCTGGAGCCTGTTTGCTGCGGAGCATTACGACCACTGACAGGAGGATCACATCATGGAACAGCTGTATGAAGCCATTGCCGGTCTGGTCGCCTGCGCCGAGCGCAGCGGCCTGATTGCCGCCGACGACCGCATCTATTCGATCAACGCTCTGCTGGAGCGTCTGCACGTGGACGAGTGGATCGAGCCGGAGGCCGTGACCGATCGGCCCCTGCACGAATATCTGGACGTTCTGACGGACTATGCCGTGTCCCAGGGTCTGTGTGAAAACGAGGTCGTCTTCCGCGACCTGTTTGACACCGGCCTGATGAGCTGCCTGACGCCCCGTCCCTCTGAGATCCGCCGCAGCTTCCGCGAGCGCTACGCCCAGGACCCGCAGAAGGCCACCGACTGGTATTATCGCTTCGCCCGGGCCACGAACTACATCCGCACCGACCGGATCGCGAAGAATCTGGTCTGGAAGGCCGCCACGGAATATGGCGATCTGGACATCACCATCAACCTTTCCAAGCCCGAAAAGGCCACGACCTCCCTGGCCGCCTTCAAGGCCGCGAAGAAATCCGGCTATCCCCTCTGCCTGCTCTGCAAGGAGAACGAGGGCTACGCCGGCCGCTTTGACCATCCCGCCCGCCAGAATCACCGCCCGATCCCCATCGTCCTGGACGGGGAGGACTGGTTCATGCAGTATTCCCCCTACGTCTACTACAACGAGCACTGCATTGCCTTCTCCGGCAAGCACACACCGATGGTCATTGACGCCCACGCTTTCCGTCAGCTTCTGGACTTTGTGACCATCTTCCCCCATTATTTCATGGGTTCGAACGCGGATCTGCCCATCGTGGGCGGATCGATCTTCACCCACGCCCACTTCCAGGGCGGCCACTACACCTTCCCGATGGAGGTCTCCCCGGTCGAGGAGACGCTGACCTTCCGCGGCTTCGAGGACGTGCAGGCCGGCATCGTCAAGTGGCCGATGAGCGTGATCCGTCTGCGCGGAGCCGACAAGGAGCGGCTGGCCTGCCTGGCCGACAAGATCCTCCGTCTCTGGCGCGGCTACACCGACGAGGCCGCCACGATCTACGCCGAGACCGACGGCATCCCCCACAACACCATCACCCCCATCGCCCGTCGGCGCGGGGCGGACTACGAATTTGATCTGGTCCTGCGCAACAATCTGACCACCGACGAATACCCGCTGGGCATCTATCATCCCCACGCGGAGCTTCACCATATTAAAAAGGAGAACATCGGCCTGATCGAGGTCATGGGTCTGGCGGTGCTTCCGCCCAGACTGAAGCCGGAGCTCAACCGCCTGCGCGAGCTGATCCTCTCCGGCGGCGATCTGCGGGCCGACCCCCTGACCGAAAAGCACGCCGACTGGGCCGAGGGTCTGATGAAGCGCTATGACTTCACCCCGGAGAACGCCGAAGAGATCCTGCGCCGCGAGGTGGGCGTGGTCTTCTCCCAGGTCCTGGAGCATGCCGGCGTCTACCGGCGCGACGAGGCCGGGAAGGCCGCCTTCCGCCGGTTTGTCGACTACGTGAACCGCGAGGACTGAAATGCGAAACAGATCCCGTTCGGATTTTGAAGACATCGAGACCATCTTCTCCCGGCGCGACCGGCGGCTCCCGCCGCCGGAGCCGGAGCTCCGGCAGGCACCGCCGCAGGAGGTCGTCTCAAGCTTTGACCTGAACCATATGCGGCAGGTCCACGACGGCGCGGCCTGCTACACGCCCGCCCCCGCTCCGAAAAAGCGGCGCAAAAAGCACCGCCTGCTGCGCTGGATGATCGGGCTGCTGATCCTCGCCCTGCTGGCGGTTCTGGTCGGCGGACTCGCCTCTGTTCTGCTGGCAAAGATGCCGCGCACCGATCAGCCCATCGGCCCGCGGCGGGCCAACTGCGCCACGATCCTGATCTGCGGCACCGACGAGGGCGGCCAGCGGACCGACACGATGCTCCTGCTCTATATCGACCGCAACGCGGAGACCCTCCGCCTGCTCAGCCTGCCCCGCGACACGATGGTCAACCGGACCAGCTCCGTGCCCAAGCTCAACGGCGCCTACTGGGCCAACGGCGCAGGCAAGGAGGGGATGTCCTCCCTGCTCGACTTTGTCCGGGACCTGATCGGTTACCGGCCGGACGGCTATCTGCTGATCGATCTGAACTGCTTTGAGGATCTGATCGACAAGATGGGCGGCGTCACCTTTGACGTGCCGATGGACATGGTCTACGAGGACTCCAGCCAGGACCTCTACATTGACCTCAAGGCAGGCAGACAGCGGCTCAACGGCCAGCAGTCGATGTGGCTGATGCGCTACCGCAGCGGCTACGCGATGGCGGACCTCCAGCGGGTCCAGGTCCAGCGCGACTTTGTGACCGCGGCCATCGGCCAGTGGACCGGACCCGGCAAGCTCTTCCGGGTCCCCGGAGCCCTGCGTCTGCTGATGCAAAACACCGAATCCGATCTGAGCTGGCGGAACCTCTGCTGGGTGGCCCTGTCCCTCGTCAAGTGCGGGACCGGGAACCTGGAGAGCAACACCCTCCCCGGCGAGCCCGCCACGGTCAACGGCGGCGCCTACTACGTGGAAAACCGCGCGGCAGCCGCCGCTCTGATCGACGAGAAATACAACCCCTACGAAACGGAGATCACCGCCGATGACCTGCACCCCTACGGTTATTGAGAACGGCGCGCCGGCGAACCTTGCCGAACGCGCCCCCAAGGAACAAAAATGCTACGTCCTGCTGGACCGGCTGGGCGTCCCCTATCGCCGCGCCGACCATGCCCCCGCTGCCACGATGGAGCTCTGCCGGGAGATCGAATCGGCCCTCGGCTGCCCGATCTGCAAGAATCTGCTGCTGACCAACCGCCAGCAGACCGACTTCTATCTGCTCTTGATGGAGGGCGACAAGGTCTTCAAGACCAAGTATCTCTCCAAGGCCCTGGGCTGCGCGCGGCTCAGCTTCGCCACCGACGAGCAGATGGAGGCGCTGCTGGATATCACGCCCGGCTCTCTGAGCATCCTGGGTCTGATGAACGACCCGGACCAGCGGGTCCGTCTGGTCATCGACCGCCCGGTGCTGGACCGGCCGGAGATCGGCTTCCACCCCTGCCTGAACACCTCCACCCTCGCCGTCTCCACCGGCGACCTGACCGGCGCCATCATCCCCGCCCTGCGCCACCTGCCCACCGTGGTGGAGCTGCCGGAGGAAGCGGATTCAAATGAACCTATGAAACTATGAAACGATTTCGGTGTCCCTTCGGGACGATTTGAATTGATTTCCCATATCGAAGATTTGGGAAATACCACCATATTTTAATATTTTATTATTTTCATAGTTTCATTGCGACGAAAGGAGCCTTTATGACCGTCGGCCGCTTTGCCCCCTCCCCTTCCGGGAAGATGCACCTGGGCAACCTGTTTTCCTTTTTGATGGCCTGGTGCTCGGCGCGGGCAAAGGGCGGGGAGATCGTCCTTCGGATGGAGGATCTGGACCCCCAACGGACCAGCGCCGAATATGCGGCCCTCATCCGCCGGGACCTGCTCCGCTTCGGTCTGGACTGGGACCGCGAGGTCCCCTGTCAGAGCGTCCGGACCGCCGCCTATGACGAGGCCTTCGCCCGCCTGGAGGCCATGGGGCTGGTCTATCCCTGCTACTGCTCCCGGGCGGAGGTCCACGCGGCCTCGGCCCCCCACCTGGGCGAGAGCGAATACGTCTACCCCGGCACCTGCCGGAATCTGACCCCCGCCGATCGGGCCGCCAAGACCCGCAAGCCCGCCTGGCGGCTCCGCGTGCCGGCGGAGGAATGGACCGTCCGCGACGGTCTGCAGGGCGACTATACCGAAAATCTGGAGCGCGACTGCGGCGACTTTGTGATCCGCCGCGCCGACGGGGTCTACGCCTACCAGCTCGCCGTGGTCGTGGACGACGCGGACAACGGCGTGACCGAGGTCGTTCGGGGCCGGGACCTGCTGTCCTCCGCACCCAGGCAGAAGTACCTGTTTCACCTGCTGGGCAGACCCGCGCCGGAATACTGCCACGTGCCCCTGCTGATGGCCCCCGACGGACGGCGGCTGAGCAAACGAGACGGGGATCTGGATCTGGATACGCTTCTGCAGCGGCTCACCCCCGAGCAGATCATCGGCAGCCTCGCCTTTGCCGCCGGTCTCATCGATCGCAGGGAGCCCATCTCCGCACGGGAGCTGGCCGGAAGCTTCGACTGGAGCCGCGTGCGGAAGGACAACATTTTTCTGACGCTCTGACCATGCCGTAAACTGCATCATTTCACCGAAAGAAGGTCATCCCATGAACACCGAAACCCTGATCCAGGCGATCGGCTATTTTTCCACGGTCCTGATCCTGATCTCCTTCCTTATGACCTCCGTGGTCAAGCTGCGCCTGCTCAATCTGGCAGGCTCGATCGTCTTTGTCATCTTCGCGTTTTTGACCAAGTCCTATCCCACGGCCATCATGAACATCGGCCTGTGCATCATCAACATCTATTTCCTGATCCGGCTGGTTCGGGCAAAGAGTCTGACGACGTTCCTGCCCATCGAGCTGGACAGCCCCTATCTGAAGACCTTCCTGGACTTCTACCGGGCGGACATCCACACCTACTTCCCTGCCTTCTCCGCCGAGACCTTTGACGGCGACACAGCCTATTTCGTCTACTACGACCTCAATCCGGTCGGCCTGACCATGGGCAAGCGGCAGGAAAACGGCGAGCTGGAGCTCTGCCTGGATTACGCCATCCCCAAGTATCGCGACGCCTCCGTGGGCCGCTTCCTCTATCCCCATCTGCTGGGTGAGGAGGGCTTTACCGCGCTGACCTGCCACAGCTACTCCGACAAGCACGAGTCCTATCTGAAACAGATGGGCTTCCGCAAGGTCGGCGGCTGCTACCGCCTGGAGCAATAAGACACAATTCTCAATATCAAAAGGAGATACACCATGGACTACCAGAAGCTTGCCAATCTGCTGTTTCCCGACGTGACCCTGACCCCGGAGGATCTGGAGCTGCGCTATCCGCCCCGCGATCTGCCCGAGGGAGCGCGAGTCACGCGTTTTGCACCCAGCCCCACGGGCTTTCTGCACGTGGGCGGTCTGTTCGGCGCCCTGACCGACATCATGATCGCCCGCGCCAGCAAGGGCGTGGCCTATCTGCGCATTGAGGACACCGACAAGAAGCGCGAGGTCACCGACGGCGTGAGCGCGATCATCGAGGGCTTCCGCGCCTTCGGCCTGCACTTTGACGAGGGCGTGACCGGCTTTGGCACGGAGACCGGCGACTACGGCCCCTACACCCAGAGCCAACGCAAGGAGATCTACCACGTCGTCGCCAAATCCCTGGTCGAACAGGGACTGGCCTATCCCTGCTTCTGCACCGCCGAGGAGCTGACCGCCCTTCGCGAGCAGCAGGAGACCGACGGCGCGGCCATCCGCGGCTACTTCGGCAAGTACGCCCGCTGCCGCGACCTGAGCATGGAGCAGATCGAGGCCAACCTGGCCGCCGGCAAGCCCTGGGTCCTCCGCTTCCGCTCCGACGGGTCCGAGGACAAGCGCATCACCTTTGACGATCTGATCCGCGGCAAGATCGAAATGCCCGAGAACATCATCGACGAGGTCCTGCTGAAATCCGACGGCATCCCCACCTACCACTTCGCCCACGTCTGCGACGACCACTTCATGCGCACGACCCACGTGATCCGCGGCGAGGAGTGGCTCTCCTCCGTGCCCAAGCACATCGCCCTGTTCAAGGCCTGCGGCTACCGCGTTCCCAAGTACGTCCACACGGCCCAGGTCATGAAGCTGGACGAGGAGAGCGGCGACAAGCGCAAGCTCTCCAAGCGCAAGGACCCCGAGGCCGCGGTGAGCTACTTCGTGGAGACCGGCTTCCCGAAGGAGAGCCTGATCGAGTACCTGCTGACCCTGCTGAACTCCAACTTTGAGGACTGGCGCAGGGCCAACCCCGGCGCGGACGCAATGGACTTCCCCTTCAACCTCAAAAAGATGGCCTCCTCCGGATGTCTGTTCGACCTGCTCAAGCTGACCGACGTGAGCAAGAACGTGATCTCCCACATGGACGCAAAGACGGTCTACGCCCGCGTGGCCGAGTGGGCGAAGGTCTACGACCCGGACTTTGCCGCCGTCTTCACTGCCGATCCAGAATTCTCCACGGCGATCCTGAACATCGACCGCGAGGTGCCCAAGCCCCGCAAGGACCTTGCCAAGTGGGACGAGGCGCCGCAGTATCTGGACTACTTCTTCCATGAGCCGGCCTTCGACCCGGCCCTCCTGCCCGAGCACGTCAGCCCCGAAGACGCCGGGGCCATCCTCCGTGCCTATGCCCCTGTCTACGACCCCGCCGAGGACAAGGACGCCTGGTTCGCCCGGATCAAGGCACTCTGCCCCGAGCTGGGCTATTGCCCCGAGGTCAAGGTCTACAAGAAGGAGCCCGAAAACTGGAAGGGCCACGTGGGCGAGGTCTCCACGGTCATCCGTCTGGCCGTCACCGG
>CAMHMK010000039.1 GCA_946186225.1 uncultured Clostridia bacterium | reverse complement strand
GCCTTTATCGGATCCGAATGCTACCCCTTTGTCAAGACCGGCGGCCTGGGCGACGTGATGTACGCCCTGCCCAAGGCGCTTGCCAAGCTCAACTGCGATGTCAAGGTCATACTGCCCAAGTATCGCTGCATTCCCCAGGAGTTCCACGAGAAAATGGTCTGGCGCGGAACCTTCCCCTTGGATCTGTGCGCCGATGGCCGCCGCTTCCATGTTGGTATCATGGAATATGTTTGGGACGGCGTCGTTTATGACTTCATTGAGAACGACGAATTCTTCTCCTCCGGCCATCCTTACACGAACCTGATCGACGACATTCCCCGTTTCTGCTATTTCTCCAAGGCTGCCCTGGCTGCGCTGAACTATATGAACTGGATTCCCGATGTGATCCACGTCCATGACTGGCAGGCTGCCCTGGTTCCGGTCTATCTGCGGACCCTCTTTGCCGAAACCCCCGTGGCCTCCGCCAAGTCGATCCTGACCATCCACAATCTGCGGTTCCAGGGTATTTATAACATCCCGATGATCCAGTACTGGACCGGTTTGCCCGATTTCGTCTTCGAGATGGGCGCACTCAAGCAGGGCGACCAGGACGCCAACCTGCTCAAGGGCGGCATCGCCTACGCCGATCTCGTCACCACAGTCAGTCAGACCTATTCCGGTGAGATTCAGACTCCGTTCTACGGCGATCAGCTCGACGCTCACCTCCGTTATCACAGCGGCAAGCTCAGCGGGATCGTCAACGGCATTGAGACCTCTATCTGGGACCCTGCGACTGATAAACTCTTGCCCGTGAACTATGACCGCAGCAGCGCGATCGAACGGAAGCGGGACAACAAGCGCGCCCTGCAGGAGATGCTTGGCCTTGAGGTCAATGACGGCAAAATGGTGATTGGTCTGGTTTCCCGCCTGACCGACCAGAAGGGCCTGGATCTGGTCAATTCAATTCTTCAGCAGATGCTCGATGGCAATACCCAGTTTGTCGTCCTTGGCACCGGCGACCAGCGCTATGAGGAATCCTTCCGGTGGTTTGAGAACAACTACCGTGGCACCGTATGCGCCAACATCATGTATGATGAAGCCCGCGCCCATCGAATCTACGCCGGTGCAGACGCCATTCTCGTCCCGTCCCTGTTTGAGCCCTGCGGTCTGACCCAGCTGATTGCCATGCGCTACGGCACCGTTCCCATCGTTCGCGAGACCGGCGGCCTCAAGGATACCGTCCAGCCCTACAACCAGTTCACCAACGACGGCAACGGATTCACCTTTGACCGTTACGAATCCGGCCTGCTGCTTGATGCGATCAACCGTGCCAAGACCCTGTTCTTCACAGACCGCGCCCGCTGGGACGAAATGGTCCTTCGTGACATGGACAAGGACGTCTCCTGGGCGCACAGCGCAGGACTGTACCGAAATCTTTATCTGAAGCTGAAACCGTAACACACCTATCCCATCAGGGCGGCTCTTTGCCGCCCTTTCTTCTTGCTTTTTTTCCTCATTTGCGTTATGATAAATAATGAAAGGCGGGTGAGGACCCTTGATTTCCGGATATCCGATCTGGGTAGTGATGATTATAGGAATCGGCGTTTTTGCCGCAGGATTTGTAGACGCCATTGGCGGGGGCGGCGGCATCATTTCCGTCCCGATCTATCTTTTGGCAGGTCTGCCGACGCATTTTGCCCTAGGCACAAATAAGATGTCCTCCTGCATCGGTACCGCGGTTTCCACCGCCCGCTATCTGAAAAACGGTTTTGTCAACTGGATGCTGGCGATCCCGGCTGCCATTCTGGCGATGATCGGTGCGTTTTTCGGCACAAAAATACAGTTGGCTGTGGATGAACGGATTTTAAAATACGTTCTGCTTGTCGTACTCCCGGTCGCTGCCTTTGTCCTCCTGCGCCAGAAATCCCTTCCGGAAACCGAAGGGGAGATGGCCCCTGCAAAGCGACGCGCCATTGTCTGGATCGGAACGTTTCTGATCGGGATCTATGACGGCTTCTATGGCCCCGGAACCGGCACATTTCTCCTTTTGATCTACTGTTCCTTTGCGAAGTTGGACGTCCGCACTGCCTCCGGCAATGTGAAGGTAGCCAATTTATCCTCCAACCTTGCGGCGTTGACAACCTCGCTCCTGGCTGGAAAGGTGCTGATCGGGATTGGTCTGATTGCCGCTTGCTTCTCGATTGCCGGTCACTACGTTGGCTCCGGCCTTGCGATCAAAAACGGTTCCAAAATCATTCGCCCTGTGATCCTGTTCGTCCTGTCATTGCTCCTGATCCGTGTGGTCCTGGAGCTGCTGGGCGTTCTGTAGCCGAAGAAAGGGGATTCTATGCAGTTCTCTCTTTATGACGAAGGCGTTACCTTGGACTGCGTCCTCGAACGTCCATCCGATCTGCCGGAGAAACAACCGCTTGCCGTGATCCTCCATGGCTTCACCGGAAATAAAGATGAGCGCCATCTCCTCGCGATCTGCCAGACCCTGCGCGACTGCGGTTTTGCCACACTGCGCTTCGATCTCTATGGTCACGGAAAGAGTGGCGGTACGTTCCGTGACCACACGATTTCCAAATGGGTCTCCAACGCCGTCGCTGTCATCGACTACGCCTCAGGCTTGGATTTCGTTTCGGAGCTCTGGCTCGGCGGCCATTCCCAGGGTGGTCTGACCGCGATGCTAGCCGGTGTGGAACGGCGAGAACGACTCGCCGGACTGCTTCTGTTCTCTCCGGCCTGTATGATCCCGGAGGGAGCACGGAGGGGATCCCTGCTTGGTGGCGTCTTTGATCCGAAGCACATCCCCGATGTTATCTGTCTCGGCCCTGAGAGGATCTTAGACGGGAACTATCTCCGCTCGGCCCAAAAAATCGACATTGAGGCGGCGATCCGAGACTTCGACGGCCCGGTGCTGCTGATCCACGCCACCGACGACGCCACCGTCCCGATCCACTGGGGAGAACAGACCGCTGCTCACTATCAAAACTGCACCTTCGTCCGCATCGAGGACGATACCCACTGCTATGACCGCCACCTCGACCGAGTGACGGACGCCTTGCGGGCCTACGTTCAGAAGCCGCGTCATCCTGACGCTCCGTAATCTGCAAGAGAGGACTTTCTATGAGCTTATTTGCCATCGGTGATCTGCATCTGCATTTCAGCTCGGAATGCCGCGCGCCGATGCAGCGGACCGACCCGCTTTGGAAAAACCACACTCAAAAGCTTCGCGCGAACTGTCAGCGTTTGCTGAAGGAGGACGACACCCTTGTCCTCGTCGGCGATCACAGCTGGGGCAAGAGCCTGGCTCAATGCGCCCCGGACTTTGACTATATTCAGTCCCTGCCTGGGAAGAAGGTCCTCCTCCGCGGCAACCATGATCGCTTCTGGGAGGTCTCCAAAACGGAGCGACTGAACGAGACCTTTGCCGGAAAGCTCTTTTTCCTCCAAAATAACTACTATCCCTACGGCGATTACGCACTGGTCGGTTCGATGGGTTTCTCCTTTGAGGGTCCGTTTTATCTCAACCGCAAGGGTCAGATCGTCGACTGGGATCGAGAGGCCGAGGCGGAAGCGGAGCGTCGCATTTCGCGCGAACTGGAACGGCTCCGCATTTCCTTGGAGGCCGCCCGCGCTGACGGCTATCATCGTCTGATCCTCTTTCTGCATTACCCGCCCACGAACATTCTGGAGCGGCGGAGCGCCTTTACGGACCTGGCCGAGGAATACGGCGTGCATCAGGTTGTCTATGCCCACACGCACGGCGAAGCCCGCTTCCACAACAGTATCGAGGGAAGCTTCCGCTGTATCGACTACAGCCTCGTCTCCGGCGACTATCTCCGCTGGACGCCGAAGAGAATACTGTAAAAAACACCGGATGCGAAACCAGCGTTCGCATCCGGTGAATATTATGATTCGCTTCGCTTCGCGTTCAATCTGCCGCGCAGAAGAATGATCCCTGCGCCGAGCAGAACGACTGCGATCCCGACCAGCTTCCAGACCGTCAGCCGCTCGTGCAGGAAGACCGCTCCGATCAGAGAACTGACAATCGGCATGCCAAGCAGCCAAAGCTTGACCACCCAGACCTCATTGCGTTTCAGATTGCGGTAATAGAAGAAATAGATCCCGGCCTGGGCCAGACCGCCGAGCAGGACCAGCGGCCAGAAGCCGTGACCGACCTTGGCGCTCAGCCCGTTCAGATCGCCCCGGAGCAGAGTAAAGATGCCGAACAGGATCAGCACGACAAAGTTGTTGTAGTAGGAGATCTCGTCGGTGGTCTTTCCGTATTTCTCCTGGGCGGTCTTGATCCAAAATGCGTTCGCCGTCACGCAGGCCGCACTCGCCAGGAAAAACAGATCGGTCAGATGTAGGGAGAAGCCGGAAAAATCGATCCCAAGTACCAGCAATACGCCAATCAGCATCACGGCCGTCCCGAGCCAATCCGTTCCGTAGAGCTTCTTGCGGTAGACGAGGACCGTGATCAGGTTCACCATCAGCACGTCGGTCTTGAGCAGGGCCGTACCGGTGCTGAGCGAGCCGCTCGCGTAGCCGAGATTGGCAAACAGATCCAGCAGAAAGCCGAATACGCCAATCAAAACCAGGATCCATGCGCCCTTCCCGGGATGGAACAGGAGCTTGAAATTGCCGTCCGCCAGGAGCTGGATTGTCAGAAAGATCAGCGCGGCGACGCGCAGGAGAAATCCCGCGGCGAAAACCGAACCGGTGGCGTCCACCGTGACCTTGGAGACCGTATAGAAGATCGACCAGGCGATCACCATCGCCAGCATCATCGCGGCGTTTTTGAACTGCTTCATGCCAGCGCTTCAAACATCCGACGCAGAGCGGCCTCGTCCATGTGGACGGGGTTGTTCTTCATCAGCGGGTGGATGGCGGCGTCGTGGGCCAGCTTGTCCAGATCGACCTCGCCGAGATCGGAGAGGCGTGTCCGCAGGCCGCCCAGCCGCTTGAGTGCGGCGATCCGGTCAGCAAGCTCGTCGGTCCCGGAAAGTCCGGCGCTTCGGCAGAGAGCCTCCAGACGCGCGTCCGCGTTGATGCGGACGAAGCTGTCCAGGGTAAAGGCGCAGGCCTCGCCGTGGGGCAGGTGATAGTCCTCAGACAGGGGATAGGAGCAGGCGTGGGAGCCCGCGGTCTTCGGAAGGGCGAAGGCCAGACCGCCGAAGAGGGCGGCAAGGGACATATTCGTCCGCGCTTCCAGATCGCCGCCGTCGCGCCAGGCGTCTTCCAGGTTGTTCAAAACCAGGCGTACGGCCTCCTTCGCCATCTGGTCGGAGATCGGCTGATGGTTGACGCTCCAATAGCCCTCCAGCGCATGGGCCAGCGCGTCCAGGCCGGTGTTCATCGTCGTCCGCTTCGGGACTGAAACGGTCAGCGCGGGATCGACGATGGCGGCCTTCGGCATAAAGGCGGGGTTGTTGATCGTCTTCTTTTCCTTGCCGTGGCTGATCACGGAAACCTGCGTGACCTCGCTGCCGGTCCCTGCCGTCGTGGGAACGGTCAGCACCGGGATATGTTCGGCAGGGAAGGGGCAGACGCCGCGGAAGCAGTCGATAGCTTCCCCTTCGGCGCTTGCTGCGGCAGCGGCGAACTTGGCGGTGTCCATCGTGCTCCCGCCGCCCACGCCGATCACGCCGTCCGCTCCGGTCTCCCGGATCAGACGGATCACGGCCTCAACCCCGGAAAGCTGGGGATTTTCCTCCACGCCGGAAAAGACGGCGCAGATCGCCTTGTTTTGTGTGGACAGAACTTCCAGCTTGATCTTCAAAAACGGGTCGCAGACGGCCACGCAGTGCTTAAGCCCAAGCTCATTCAGGATCTCAGCGAGCCGGTCAAACTGCCCGGCCCCGAACCAGATGCGGACCGGTTGGGTGTAGAAGAATTCAAGCCCCATAGACGCCGTCCTCAATTTCACGGACCTTCGCGGCAAATTTGTGCATGTTATCGGCCCGCCAGGGCTCCAGATCCTGGCACCAGTCGGTGGCCAGGAAGGCCTTGACCAGCTCAATCGCCATCTCCGGCCCGACGATCCAGCCGCCGAGGCAGAGGACGTTCGCGTTGTTGATTGCGCGGGCCATCTTGGCCGCGTACAGACTCTCGCAGGCAACGGCGTAGACGCCCTTGAACTTGTTGGCCACGACGCTCATACCGGCGCCGGTACCGCAAATCAGGATGGCCCGGTCATAGGTCCCGTCCTGCACCTTGGGCGCAACCTCACTTGCGACCTGGTAGTAGGGATGGACCGCTTCCAGATCAACTGTTCCGAGATCGTCCACTTCGTGTTCGGTTCCGGCCAGATAAGCCTTGATGGCTTCCTTGACAACAAAGCCGGATTTATCGCTTCCGATTGCAAGCTTCATAATCAATTCTCCTTTATTTCGTCCGGACCGCTTCCTTCGCGGCCGCAATGATGTGTTCCTTCGTCAGCCCCATCGCCTCGCGCAGATAGGGGAGCTTTCCGACCTCGCCGAAGCGATCCTCCACCCCGACGGCGCGGACCGGAATGCGCTCGAGTGCCAGAGCCTCCAGCACGGCGGAGTGCAGACCGCCGATCACGTTGTGGTTTTCCACGGTCAGCACAGTCCCGGTTTTCCGGGCGGAGGCGATCACGGTCTCGCGATCAATGGGCTTGATCGTGTGAACGTTCACGACCTCGCAGGATATCCCGTCCTTTTTCAGCTCCGCCGCCGCGTCCAGACAGTCGCGGGTCTGGATACCGCTGACGAAGATTGACAGGTCGGAACCCTCGCGCAGAATGTCAGCCCGGAAGAGATCGAATTTATAATCCTCCGGGAAGACCGTGGGCTGCTCGCCTCTTGCAAGGCGAAGATAGACCGGCCCCTCCCACGCGTCCAGCACAGGCATGGCGGCGCGGAGCTGGGCCGCATCCACCGGCTCAAAGATCACGATGCCGGGGATCGAGCGCAGGACGCCGATATCCTCCATGCTCATGTGAGTGCCGCCGTTCAGCTCGGCGGTGATGCCGGGATCGGAGCCCATGATCTTCACGTTCATCCCCGCGTAGCAGATCGAGATCGCGATCTGGTCGCAGATGCGTCGAGAAGCAAAGGGGGTAAAGCTCTCGATCCAGGGCTTGAAGCCGTAGCTTGCAAGACCCGCCGCGATTGAGGCCATATTCTGTTCCGCAACGCCGCAGTCAAAGATCCTCTCCGGGAATCGCTTGCGCAGGCCAAGCGTACCGCTGGCCTTGCCCAGGTCCGCGTCCAGCAGGACTACGCGCTCGTCGCGCTCCATCAGCTCGCCTAAGGCTTCAGCGTAAACTTCACGCATCTGCATTACAGGGCCTCCTCTCTCAGGGCACAGATGGCCGCCTCTGCGACGTCCGCCGGCACCTTGACGTTGTGGTTGGCCGGACCCAAGTCCTCGGCCCATTTCATCCCGCAGCCCTTCTTCGTGTGCAGAATGACCATCGTCGGCTTTCCGCTTCCGCGGTTTGCCTTTGCGCGTCGTACCGCATCGGAGACCTGGGCGATGTCGTTGCCGTCTGCAGCTTCCAATACGTTCCAGCCGAAAGCGGCCCATTTTTCGTTGAGCGGCGCAACGTCGTTGACTTCGGCAACCGTGCCGTCGATCTGGAGTTTGTTGTAGTCGGTGAATCCGATCAGATTGTCCAGACCCTTGGCCGCGGCGAACATCGCCGCCTCCCAGATCTGGCCCTCCTGGCTCTCGCCGTCGCCGATCAGGGTATAGACAGTGGCACCGTCCTTTGCCAGCTTGGAGCCCAGAGCCGCGCCAACGGCGCAGGAAAAGCCCTGTCCGAGGGAGCCGGTCGTCATATCGACGCCGGGGGTTCGGTTCATATCGCAGTGGCTGGGCAGGTTCGTCCCGCCCTGGTTCAGGGTCAGAAGCATGTCTTTCTCAAAGTAGCCGCGGTTTGCTAGCGTCGCGTAGACTGCGGGACCCGCGTGGCCCTTGGAGCAGATGAAGCGGTCCCGCCCCTCGAGCTTGGGGTTCTTCGGGTCGATCCGCATGGCTTCAAAGTACAGAACGGTCAGCAGCTCGACCACCGACAGGCAGCCGCCGATGTGACCGACGCCCAGGTGTCCGATCGCGTGAATGACGTCACAGCGAATATCCCGGGCGACTGATTTCAGATTTTGATCCAATTCGGTTTCCTCCGTGTGTTTTTCTATGCACAAGTTTAGCCAATTCCGGCGCGAAAGTCAATAGAAAATCCGGTATTCCGAGCTCCGTCATGACCTTATTGCGCGGAAAAACGATTGACAAGCAGACTTGCGCGGGTTATGATAACCCAAGAAATTAAAGGAGGATCAAACGATATGAAACCCTTTACGCCCGTTTATGTTCCGGTCGGCGTGCCGACTTTTCATATGCCCAGCGCCGAGGACGCCTTTGCCAAGTCGAAGGAGCTTCTGCACATGCTCGAGCCGGGCTTTGTCTTCCCGGAGGAGATGCTTCTGTCCGTGGACAAGCTCCGCGCCTATCTCGAGCCCTTGCACCCCGATCTGATCGTCTTCCAGAATCTGACCTTTGCAAACGCGGCCTATATATCCGAGGTCCTGCGCCGGTTCGATTGTCCGGTCATCCTCTGGACCCTGCGCGAGCCTGTCATCGACGGAGGCCGCCTGCGGCTGAACTCGCTGACCGGAGCCTATTCCGCCGCCAATGCCCTCCGGGCCTTCGACGACAGGCCCTTCGTCTACGTCTACGGCGCACCGAACGAACCGACTGCAGTGAATAGCCTCCTCTGTGCCATTCAGGCCGCTCGCGTCAAGACGGCCATGAAGGGCCTTCGGATGGCCGCCGTGGGTCATACGCCCCAGGGCTTCGGCTTCGGCCGCGCTCTGGACGCTGAGCTGATGAACGTCTTCGGCGTCGAGCTTTCTGCCATTGAGGCGCGGGAGCTGATCGAGCGTGCGAAGACCTATTCTGAGGCGGACTGCGCTGAGGCCCTGCAAAAGACCGCCTGCGCCACCTGCGGCCTCGAACACACGCCGGAGGTCAATCGCCTCGGCCACGCCCGGCTCTACCGCGCCTATTCCGAATACGTACAGGAGCAGGGCATTGGGGCCCTGGCCTCCCGCTGCTGGCCGGATTTCTTCACGGCCTACGGAACGCCGGTCTGCACCGTTCTGTCCATGCTCAATGACGACGGCGTTGCCGCCGCCTGCGAGGCAGACGTCTACGGCGCTCTGTCCATGTGGATCGGAATGCAGGTCTCCGGTCAGCCGGCCTTCTTCGGCGACCCGGTTTCCCTGGATGAGGACGAAAACACTCTGACCTTCTGGCACTGCGGCGCGGCGGCCTGTTCTCTGGCGCGGAAGGACACCGGCGCGACCGTCGGCGTTCACCCGAACCGAAAGATCGGTCCGGCGATGGACTTCGGCTGCGAGGCCTTCCCGACGGCCACGATCTTCCGCATCGGCCGCGAGCCGGACGGGAGCTTCCGTTTCTTCCTGGCCGAGGGCGAGATCCTGGATAAGCCGAAACAGTTCACGGGAACATCTGTCGTAGTCAAAACTGACAACCCGGTCCGCGCCATTGTTGAGGATAGCGTCAAGGCCGGCTTCGAGCCACACTTCGCCGTCCTCCGCGGCCGCCACGCCAAAACCCTCGAAGCCCTGGCCGAGTTCTTCCGCTTCCCGGTGGAGCGGTATTGACAATAGCGTCACGAATTACATGCTGCAGGGGACGATGCAGCCCGAACGGGCCATCGTCCCCTGTGCACTTCTATGGGCAGGTACAGCTTAACGAAAATCTTTTCTGCTCGAAATAAAATCCCTGTTCTTGTGCGTCTAATGGATGAAAGGGGAGATGAGGCTTGACCAATGAAGAATATGCCCTGCGTGTGGAAGGCCTGCGAACCAGACTTTACAAGACTGCGATCCTGCTCATGGGAAGTCACTCGCAGGCTATGGACGTCCTGGATGAGGCGGTTTATAAAGGACTTTGCTCCCATCGAAAGCTGCGTGATCCGTCCCTGTTCGACACGTGGATGACGCGGATTGTCATGAACGAATGCTATAACGAGCTTCGCAGGCAGAAGCGCCTGGTTCCGATCGAGGAGGCGCCGGAGGCTTCGGCGGAGGAATTTGACAGTCTCCCGCTCCGTGAGGCCTTGCAGAAGCTTCCACGCGATTTGAAGGACGTCATTACGCTTCGATTCTTTTCAGAGCTGACCGTAGCGCAAACTGCGGAGGTCCTGCATCTGCCGCAGGGAACTGTCGCTTCGCAGCAGAGAAGAGCGTTGAAGCTCCTTCGTCTGGAACTTGGAGAGGAGGAAAATCAATGAATCGAAACGATGAATTCAAGGCTTTGACCCGCGCGCTGGAGGAGGAAGCCCCCAGCCTGAACGCTTCTCTTCGGAAGGCGGAACGCCGACGCGCCAGAAAACGTTACATGATTCGTCCGCTGATCGGACTTGCCGCCGTTTTTGCTGTCTTCGTAGCCCTTGTCAATCTGTCCACGCCGGTGGCCTCTGCGCTGAGCCGAATTCCGGTCCTGGCTGATCTTGTCCGCGCTGTGCGATTTTCCCCCTCGCTGGAAGCTGCCGTGCAGAATGACTACGTTCAGCTCGACGGGCAGAGTCAGACGAAGGACGGCATGACCGCCACTGTGGAATATCTGATCGTGGATGACCAGCAGCTCCACGTGTTCTACCGCTTGGACACGGAGGAGCCGGACAGCATCTCGACGATCCCGTCGGTTATTCTGGAACCCGACGTCTCTTTTTACGTCGTTTCCAATTTGTCGCAGGATTCCGAGGGTGATCTGATGCACGCGGCCGTCTTTATGACGCAGACCCCGGAGCATCTGACCTTCCGCCTTCAGGTTATGGATTGCGACGATCCGGATCTGGAGTTGGTCCGCTTTGACTTCCCGCTCCGCGTGGACACGACAATGATCGCCCCGGCGAAAACACGGGTTCTCGATCAGCCGGTGGAGCTTTTCGGTCAGAGGTTCACGCTGAAGCAGTTGGAGATTTATCCGACGCATATCACCCTGCATCTGGAGGAGGACGCAGGCAACACCGCCTGGCTGGATCAATTGCATTTTTGTTTTGAGACGGAAGACGGCAAGCAGTTCTCTGCCGGAAGCTCCGGGCTCATCAGCCGGGGGGAAGATAATACTGACTCCGCTTTAACCTACTATGCCGAAAGCCCGTATTTCTACGAGGCAGATTCATTCAAGCTGGTTGTATCCGGCGCAAAGCTGCGGGACAAGAGCGTATGGATTCCATTGGATCTGGAGACAGGAGAGAGTGAAACGACATTTCCCGGTTACAGCTTTGCAGGCAGGAAGATCGAAGGAAATCAGTCTGTTGTTTCCTTCCTGGTGGAGACGGATTCCATCTTTGGCGATCATGCATGGCCCATCTCATTTTACGACAAGGCAGGCCGCAGTCTCAATACGAACTTAGATTCCATGTATAACGAGGATCAGACGCACGTCGAGACCTATTATCTTGACACCACAGACCGCGTCGTCTATATGAAGCCGATCTTTACGGATCGTTGGCAGCCGGAAACTCCGCTGGTATATACGATCCACTGATCCTTGTAACGAGCGCCCGCTCCGTTGCCGCATATGCAGCGGGGCGGGTTTTTCTTGCTTTCGAACAAGATTTCGGTGATAAATGCACGGTTTCTTTGCCAGGGCATCTTGACAAACGAGCAATGCGGTGTTAGAATGCGAATATAGTTAGAGCAAACTAACTGCAAGGCTTCCGAGGAGGCCGTTTGTTTCATCAATCAGTTAGCGGAAGCTAAGTTTATGAGCGGAAAGGAACCGCGAAATGGATGATTTGATTGTTTTATTGATCGTAATGGCGGTCGTGCTGCTTGCCGCCTGCGTGATCGTCTGGAAGAAATAAAACGGGAGAAAACTCAATGGAACGTGATACGAATTTTCTTGAAATCAGTGAATTGAAAAAGAGCTTCGGCTCCGGCGAGACGCGGCAGGAGGTACTGCGCGGCGTCAATTTTTCCGTCCGAAAAGGGGAGTTCTGCGTATTGCTCGGCCCGTCCGGATCCGGCAAATCGACCCTGCTGAATATCATCGGCGGCATCGACGTCCAGGATTCCGGGACGATTACGATCAACGGCGAGCGCCTGCGGGAGATGGACGAGAAGTCCCTGACGGCCTACCGTCGCCTCCATCTCGGCTACGTGTTCCAGACCTATAACCTGATTCCCAACCTGAACGCGAAAGAGAATATCGAGGTCGGGGCTTATCTGTCCAAGAGCGCGGTCAACCTCGACGAGCTGATTTCCGTCCTCGGACTGACCGAGCATCAGTATAAGTATCCCAATCAGCTCTCCGGCGGTCAGCAGCAGCGGGTCTCCATTGGGCGGGCCATTGTCAAGAATCCGGATCTTCTGCTTTGCGACGAGCCGACCGGCGCGCTGGACTACAAAACCTCAAAGGAGATATTGCAGCTCATCGAAAACTGCAACAAAAAGTACGGCAACACCGTCATCATGGTCACGCACAACGAGGCGATCCGCAGCATGGCGGACCACGTGATCAAGCTCCGGGACGGCCTGGTCCGTTCCGACGAGCGGAACGAACACAAGATCACGGCCTCGGAGCTGGAATGGTGAGGTGATCGCGTGAAAAACCCACTGAATAAACGGATCCCGCGTGAGCTTGTGCGGGATCTCGGCAAGTATCTTGTGATCCTTCTGTTCATGGTCATTATGATCGGCGTGGTATCCGGCGTTTACGTCGGTCACGACAGCATGATGGCTTCGCTGAAAAACGGAAACGACGAATTCAATCTGGAGGACGGCAATTTTGAGCTGAACAAGCAGGCTTCGAACGAGCTGCTTGCAGATTTATCCTCTGGCAAACGGGCCGATCTGCGGCAGCATTTTCTGGACGAAGCATACCGCGAGGCTGACGAGGCGGCGGAATCGGCCGCCCGGGATGCGCTGGAAAAGTCTGTTCAGGCCGCGATCGAAGAAACGGTGCGCGAGCAGTGCAAGGCTTACGGCGTGACGGACGAGGACGCAGTCTCCGCGCAGATCGAGGCCGCGATACAGGATCAGTATGCGGACGCCTTGAAAACCGCTTCCGAATCAGAAGACTATCAAACCGCTCTGCATGATGCCAGACTGGCCGCCCGCAAGGAGGCCGAACAAGCTGTAGACGAAACGTGGGAGGCGCTGGCGGAGGAATACAGTCTGAACGAGGAATGCGAGGACTGCCCCGTCACCGTTTATGCGCATTTTTACAAAAACGAGGACGAAGATCTAAGCGGAGACGGTACCGCAGATGCAACGATTCGGGTTTTTCGCAGCGATTCTCCCGTTGACCGGGCCAGCTTTCTTTCCGGCAGAGCGCCTGAAGCGGAAGGAGAGATTGCAATCGACCGGATGCACGCCGACAACGTGGGCTTGCGCATTGGCGACAGCCTGAAAGTCGGCAGGAAAACCTTCCGGATCGTCGGCCTGCTCTCCTACGTCAACTATATCACGCTCCATGAGAAAAACAACGCTCTGATGTTCGACGCCTTCGGCTTTGACGTCGGCATGGTGACGCCTGCGGACTTCGAGGTTCTCGGCGCACGGACGCATTATTCCTACGCCTATTTCTACGAAACAAAGCCGGCGAATGATTACGAGAAGGCCGACCGGGCGAACGACTTCCTCAAGATCCTGCTGACGCAGACGGTAAAGGCAGACGCTCAAATCGAGGATTACGTTCCCGTTTATCTCAACCAGGCAGTCAATTTCGCCCCGGACGACATCGAAAGCGACACCGCAGGCACGGAGATTCTGGTCTATATTCTGATCGCTGTCATTGCGTTTATCTTTGCCGTCACGATCGACAGTACGATCGAAAAGGAAGCGCCTGTCATCGGGACTCTCCGTGCCTCCGGCTTTACGAAGGGCGAGCTGATCCGCCATTATATGACGGTTCCCGTGATCATCACGCTTCTCGGCGCAGCGCTCGGAAACCTGCTCGGCTATACGGTCTTTAAGGACGTAGCCGTGGACCTTTACTACAACAGCTACAGCATGCCGAAGTATCAGACGGTTTGGAGCCCCGCCGCTCTTGTGAAAACGACGATCATCCCTCTGGTTCTGATGTTCTGCATCAATCTTACGGTCATCGTTTTCAGACTGCGTTTGAGCCCGCTACGCTTTCTTCGCCGAGATCTGAAACGGACGAAGCGCGCCAAGGCCCGCCGTCTGCCGCGCTGGAGCTTCCTGCGCCGCTTCCGCATCCGGATCCTGCTGCAGAATATTCCGAACTATCTGATCCTTACCTTCGGCGTCGTGTTCATCGAAATCATGCTTTGCTTTGCCTTCGGCTTCCCCGATTCGCTGGATCACTACGCTCAAAACGCGCCGGATATGCTGTTTGCAAAGTACCAGTACCTCCTGACGGACACCGAGGATGAAGACGGAACGGAGATCACCGTCGATTCGCCGGAGGCTGAACGCTTCAGCGCTGCGGCCCTGCTTTTGAAAAACGGGACGCACGACGAGTCGGTGACGGTTTACGGTTACGAAACGGGCAGTCGCTACGTGCAAATTCGTGAAGCGCTGACCGGCACCGAGGTCTTCGTTTCCCGCGCCATGTCGCAGAAGTACGGCTTGCAGGCAGGGGACACGGTACGTCTGTCCGAAAAGTACAAGCATAAGGACTATGAATTCCGGGTCAAGGGCGTGTTCGATTATGACGGCGGCGTGGCTCTGTTCCTCCCGAACGAAAGCTTCAATCAGCTGTTTGACAAGGAGGCCGGGAGCTTCAACGGCTATTTTTCGAATACGGGGCTCGCGGATCTGCCGGAATCCAAAATCGCCAGTGTGATGACCGCCAGAGATATCACGAAGATCACCGATCAGCTCGATCATTCCATCGGCGGCTTCATGGGCATCTTCCAATACGCCCTGCTTGCCCTGTCCGTGATTCTGCTCTATCTGCTCAGCAAGATCATCATAGAGAAGAACGAGCATGCAATTTCGATGGTCAAGATCCTCGGCTTCCG
>CAMHMK010000038.1 GCA_946186225.1 uncultured Clostridia bacterium | reverse complement strand
CCATCAGGAATGTAAAAAGCGCTTGACATTTTGATGGGTCTGTGGTATTGTTGAAATGTAAAGAGCAGTTTACATTTATGATACAGGAGGTACGATCAAGATGAAAACAAAACGCTGGAAAGCAGACGAGATGGAAATCGCAATCAACTTCAGGGCCATGAGATGGGCATGGGGATTCCTCATTCTGTCCTTGGCTGTATGGTGTTTCGCAGAAACAGTTTCCACAGGGGTAATACCTGCCGTTCCTTTTATGTTGAACTGTGTATCCAACATCATCTTCTGGACTGTTAAAATCGGCCTGACAAACAGAATGACAAAATCGGGAAATGGCGACGATGAAGAATCAGATTAAGGAACTTCGGAAAGAGAAAGGGCTGCGGCAGGAGGACCTGGCCGCCGCGCTTGGGGTAACCCGACAGACCATTATCGCGATTGAGAACAATAAATATGATCCGACATTGGAACTGGCAATGAGACTATCCGCTTTTTTCGCGGTTTCAGTCAACGACATTTTTACAATGGAACGGGACAGCGCACGGGAGTAAACAGGAGGTTTTTGAGGCGCAGGAGAATCAGACTTTGAGATCCCGTTGGGTGATGAACAAGATGCGGAATGCATTTCTGATGGGATCATGAAGCATGCTGAACCGCAAGTGCAGCTCCTCTTCGGGCCGGCCGCAGCCTCTTGACACCGAATGAAAAATAACTTATACTAGAATGCAATAAAACCATTCAATCGTTTTATTGCAGATCAGTATTATGATAGGAAAAGAAAGGATTCTGACGCGGCGTTCCCCGTGCAGAATCAGAAAGGATGCGGCCATCGGCCGCGGATCATTATGAAAGCTTCTGTCGGATTTGTGATCTTCTTTGTGTTGCTGTCGGCCTTGCTGGCAGCAGGGATGGAGCTTGGCCGAAACACTCTTTGGGGTTGGGTGCTGTTTGTGCTCACCCTGGCCGCGTATTTTGTGCTGCGCGGGACGGTCCTCTCCTCCCGCGGATTTGGCTGGCGTCTGCTCGGCCTTGTGGGATTTCTGGTCGTGTTCTTTGCGGTATTCAAGCTCTCGGCGCCGCCGGTGCGGGCCGTTCCGGCGGTGCAGGTCAAAAATCCGACGCCGACCGGCGTGATCACCGTGGCCCAGGGACAGCTCCGGGGTGTCTGCAACGAGGACGGCTCGGTGGAGGTCTTCGCCGGGATCCCCTACGCCAAGCCGCCCGTGGGCGAGCTGCGCTGGAAAGAGCCCCAGCCGCCGGAGCCCTGGGATGGTGTTCGGGTTTGCGACACCTTCGCGCCGATGTCCATGCAGACAAGAAACAGCCCGATTTTCGACTCTCTCGCTGAGATCGCAGTCTACCATACCTTCCGCATCACCCCGGACAACAACTGGATCGCTCCAATGAGCGAGGACTCCCTCTACCTCAACGTCTGGAAGCCGGCCGGCGAGGTCTCCAATCTGCCCGTTCTGGTCTATATCCACGGCGGTTCTCTGACCAGCGGACAGGCCTGGTACGATCAGTACAACGGAGAAGCCATTGCCAGGAAGGGTGTGATCGTGGTCAACTTTGCCTACCGGCTGAACGTCTTCGGCTTCTACGCAAACGAGGCGCTGGCGGCGGAATCTCCCAACGGAACCACCGGCAATTACGGTCTTCTGGATCAGATTCAAGCCCTGAAATGGGTACAGGAAAACATCTCTGCCTTTGGCGGCGACCCGAATCAGGTCACTCTGGCAGGCGAATCTGCCGGAGCCTCCTGCGTCAACGCCCTGTGTGTCTCCCCGCTGAGCGAGGGGCTGTTCCGCCGCGCCATTGCCGCGTCCAGCGGCGTCACGGCGAAGGTCCCCTATCACACCTTCCGGACGCTGGAAAGCGCCCTGAACATGGGAAAGGACATCCAGGCAGAGTTCGGCGCCGCCGACCTGGAAGCGCTCCGCGCGGTTCCTGCGGAGGACCTGGTCCGGACCAAATTCACCAACAGCGCCATGACCGTGGACGGCTGGGCGATTGCAGAGCAGCCCTATCTGACCTATGCGAAGGGGAAAAATCACGAAACCGCCCTCCTCCAGGGCTACAACGTCCACGAAGCCGATCTGTTCTCCATGATGGTCAAGGTCAACGCCGAGGACTACGCCGAGAAGCTCCGCCCCCTCTACGGTGCCTATGCGGAGGAGGCTGTCGCCCTGACGCCGGCCAGAGCACAGGACGACTTCTACAAGTGCATCATCGACCGGGGCGGCAGCGCGAAGGGCGCCTATGACGAGGCGGTCTCCGCAGCCTGGTTCAGCTACAGTCATTACCGCTGGGCAAAGCTACTGGAAGCGCAGGACGTGCCGGTCTATACCTACTACTTCACCAAGGACAATCGGGGCATGGGCTCCCATCACGCAGGAGAGCTCCCCTATTTCTACGGCTGCCTGGACGCCCATCCGGAAAACTATGATGAGAACGATCATGCCCTGTCCGACCAAATGCTTCAATATTATGTTAACTTTGTCAAGACCGGCGACCCGAACGGAGACGGTCTGCCGGAGTGGCAGAGCTCCGCGGACTCCGAAGGCGGGGTTTTGGAACTCGGTGCAACGGTCCGGATGATCGAGGACCCGCACCTGGAGCTACACCGTCTGCTGGACCGCTATCAGGATGGCCTGGATTGAGTCTCAGTTCTGTGTTTCCTGGAGGTATTCACGATGGAAGAAACAATCAAGCAAGTGCTGGCAGAGGCCAGACACACACTTTGGAGTCTGGCAGAGCGGTCCGGCGAGGAACGCCAAACGCAGACCTTTATCCGGTCGTTTTTGCGGACACACACCGATTTGCAGGTCGTGGACCGCGGGACCTGGCTCTATGCGAAGCATGACGAAGGAGCGGCGCAGACCGTGGTGGTCCGGGCGGACCACGACGCGGTGCCGACCGACAGCGGGGCCAAACATCTCTGCGGCCACGACGGGCACACTGCCTCCCTGCTGGGGCTTGCCTGTCTGATTGAGGGGAAAACCCTCGGAACGAATGTGATTTTGCTGTTTCAGCATGCCGAGGAGACCGGCTTTGGCGCGCCGGACTGCTGCGAGCTGTTTTCCTTGGAGGGCTTGACGCCCAAAAACGCCCGGATGATCGGATGCCACAACATCCCCGGCGAGCCGCTGGGGACAGTGCTCCTGCGACGGGGAACCTTTGCCTGTGCCTCCTGCGGTGTGGAGATTCGGCTCACGGGCCGGCCGACCCACGCGGCTTATCCGGAAAACGGGCTGAATCCCACCGGGGCTGCGGCCCGGCTAGCCCTGCGGCTTCCGCTGCTCGCCGCCGAGATCGGGCGGAAGCACGACTGCATGGCCCTTGCGACCATCGTGGGAATGCGGACGGGTGAACGTGCCTTCGGCGTGGCAGCCTCCGACGGGAAGCTATGGGTCACGGTCCGGGCAGAAAAGGCTGCGGCCTTCGACGAGCTGAACGAACTGACGGACAAGGCCGTGCGCGAGGCCGCCGAAGCGGATGGACTGGACTTCTGTATCGAGCGGACGGACGTCTTCCCCGCCACGGAAAACGACGATGGGCTTTTGGATCGTCTGGAAGCCTGCTGTGTCCGATACGATCTGCCCTACAAGTATCTGGACGTTCCCTTCCGCTGGTCAGAGGATTTCGGCTGGTACGGCAGGCACATCCCCGCCTGCTTCTTCGGCGTTGGCGCGGGGGCGGAGACCGCTCCCCTGCACACCGCGCGATACGCCTATCCCGACGAACTGGCCCCGATCACGGCGGAGCTCTTCCTCCGCTTCCTGGACGCCTGAACCGGTTGGCTCAGGCAAACAGATCGTCCATCGCAGCTCTGTCATTGTCCAGCAGCCAGTCATTCAGCCGGTGATAGATGGGGCGCAGGGTCTCAACAGAGGCCGCGGCCAGGTCTGCGCCGCGGTCGTCGTAGACGTGATAGAGGATGGCTGCCTCAGTACTTGCAAAACAGACGCTCGATGCCAGGAACGGAAAGGCCCCGCCGAGGTCTGCGCAAACAATCTCCCGCAGGAGGCTGTCCGGCGTGAAATGCTCCCGGTCCAGCGCCCAATAGAGCTGCGTCACCCCATCCTCCTCGTCGTCAGACCGGGTATCCCGCCGCTCGTGCGGCGGCGGCAAAATGGTCTGGAGCCTGCTCCATGCGGGCGGCTGGGCGTCCCGTTCCGGCGGAAAGCAGTCGATCCGCAGCAGATCGGGCGGCTGCGGCAGGACCCGGTAGATCGCCCCGGCCCGATCCAGAGCGGCGGCGACATAGGCCGGGTTGGCGGTCCTGTCCTTGTCAGATCCCAAAAACGTCGGCACTTCTGCCGACGAGGGGCCAAGCGCAAATCGCAGCGCGACGGGACAGGCATAGAAGACCGGATGGGCCAGCGTCGGGTTTCCGATCTTGGCAAGCAGGGCGTCAAACTGTTCTGAAAGCATGGCGGTTTCTCCTTTTGCGAGTCGCTTGCGGATATCATTTCATTCGATTATAACACAGACCCGATCGCCGGTCAACGAAGCTTTTCCGAAGCGCCGATTCGCCGTCCCCCGGAGCCAAGCTCCGGAGGACGGCGCTCTTTATCGGTCCTCCTTTTTCAGGAAGGCGTCGGTGTAGCGCATGGAAATCACGGCGGCGCGGGCCGTCTCAAAGGGGAGGTTTACGTCGTCCGGCTTGCCCGTGGTTCCGCCGTTGATCGCGCCGGCTTTCAGCAGGGCCCTCAGCTCGGGCTGCATCCAGGCCGGGGCATCGGCCAGGTCCGGGATGACGTGCTTCGCCGCCTCGATCCGCCGCGAAACCTCCCCAGAAGTCGCATAGCTCCGCAGGAGCTTCTCCACCTCGCTCCTCTTCGCGTAGGGGGCCAGCAGCTTTTCCACCAGGGCCCGGGTCTCGGCTTCCGTCATGTCCTTCTCCTCCAGTTCCCGTTTTACGTCCACGCGGACGTCAGCCATCGTCTTGCCGAATTTCCCGAACCAAAGCAGCACGTCCGCGTGATCGCTGCCCAGTCCGTAGGTCCAGCTGTCGTGATGGCAGAGGACCGTCGGGACCCGCTGACCGGCATAGGTCACGGTCCCGTTCGGGTCAATGTCGAATTTTTTACAGAGGAAAGCCGTCAGGGCGACGCCCTCGCGGTAGACCTCGTTGAAGTATTCCGCGCTTTGGTAACCGTCGTCGCAGATCTCGAACTGAATCCAGAACGGAGAGCGCTCGACCTCCGGGCTGCCGTTGCAAGAGCCGTACCGCCCCGTGCCGCAGCCCCAGGGTCTTTGCAGCCAGCCGAGTGTCTGGACCGTGGCGACAGAGCCGTCAGCCAGCCTGCCGATAAAGGCATTGACCCCCTTCCGGAGCTCGGTGTGGTTCCAGTCGTTGCCGTACTCGTTTTTCCCGAGCAACGCAATCAGACGATCGTAGTCCGCCTCGCCCGCCCAGGGCTGGACGTAGCGCTTGAGCCAAGGGTTTCCGGCCCCGGTATCGTGCCAGAGAACGCCAACGGGCCGGCCGCGCGTGGTGCCCCGGTAGCAGGTGCTGTGCGTCAGAATGCAGGTGATTCGCTTCATGGACCTCCCCCTTCCGGTCAGATTTGCCTTCAGGTCATTCTATGCGCCGGGGCCGATCGTGTGTGCGTAAGAGAAAAGCGGCCTGCTGCCGAAGCAGCAGGCCGAAAATGGTCTGATTCTGTTTTCTGTTTCTATTGGATCCTTCGCGAGCTTTTTGGATCAGCCGAAGGGGGTCATGCCGCCGAAGGGATTGCCCTGGTTCTGACCGGAAGAGGAATCGCTCTGCTCGTTCCGGGCATTTTGGATGCGTTCTCCAATCGTGACGGTCAGGGTCAGCGTCTCGCCCTGGCGGTAGACGGTCAGCTCCATCTTGGCGTCCACACCGCGCTCGGAGATCGCCTTGCTGAGATCCTTGTATCCGGAAATCGCCTCGCCGTCCACGTGGGTGATGATGTCGTTGGGTTTGAGACCGGCGGTCTCGGCGGGGCTGTCGGCTTCCACTGACTGAACGGCAGCACCCTTGGGCAGGCCGTAGCCCTGGCTCTCGGCGCTGACGTCGCCGACACTGACGCCGATATAGGGCTTGCTGATATAGCCCTTTTCGATGATGGAGGTCACGATGTCGCGGACTTCATCGATCGGGATCGCGAAGCCGATGTTGTCGATGCTTGCCTCACCGGAGTAGGAATTGGAGGAATACTTGGCGTTGGTGATGCCGACGACCTCACCGTAGAGGTTGAACATCGCGCCGCCGGAGTTGCCGGAGTTGATGGCTGTGTCGGTCTGGATCAGATTCATGGTCACGCCGCTGGAAAGGGTGATCGCCCGGTCCAGCGCGGAGACAGTGCCCTTCGTCAGCGAGAAGGTCAGCTCGCCCAGGGGGTTGCCGATGGCGACCACGTCCTCGCCGACCTTGAGGGAATCGGAGCTGCCAAGCACGACGGGCGTCAGGTTCTGTGCCTCGATCTTCAGGACGGCGATGTCGTTGCTGGCGTCCTCGCCGATCAGCTCGGCTTCGTACTTGCTGCCGTCGTACAGGGTGACGGTGATGGAGTTGGCCCCGTTGATCACGTGCTGGTTGGTCAGGATGTAGCCGTCGGCGGTCAGAATGAAGCCGGAGCCCGCCGCAGCGGAGGTCGTGGGCTGACCGAATAAGTTGTAGCCGGTGATCTCGGTGGTGATGCCGACCGTAGAATTGACGTTCTTCTCATAGACCTGGGCGGCCGTCATGAGGCTGCCGGCTTCGACGTTCGCCGTTTCAACCGTGGCATGCTCGCCGCTGGAGATCAGCATCGTTGCAGAGGAGGACGAGGGGGTGGGCTTGACGGTCTTTTCGCTTTGGGCTTTTTCCAGAATCCGGAAGCCGCCGGCACCGACCACGCCGCCCAGCAGAGCGCACACAAGGCTCAGTGCCACAACGCCCTTGCCGAAGCCGTTTTTCTTTTCGTGTTTCTGCTTTTTTTCGGGCGTGGGCTCGGAGATCGGAGCTGACGCCTGCGGACGCTCCGCATACCAGCGGTAGGCGCCGCTGTTTGCCTCCGGCTGCTGGGTATATACAGGCTGCTGTTCCCACGCGGGCTGCTGCGCGTTCGCGGCTTCCTGCGCCGGTGCAGGCTCTTGCTCGTTCGCCGGCTCGTTGACCGGTTCGTTCACCGGGTTCTCGCCGCCGGTGACATTCTGCAGTTCATTCCAATCGTAGGTATCCATATCTGAAACGCTCCTTTGCAGTTCTTTTTTGTTTACGATTGCATTATAGCGCCGAAATTTGAACAAGGTTCGATCAAAAAGAAAACTGTTTGTTAACAGAACCTGAATATTTCACGATAGAATCGTCTTGCGCACGGTTCCGAGTGAAACCGTGCGCAAGTGCAGCTTGTTTATTTTTCTTATGAATGCGATCCGGACAAGGCGGTCCGTCGGCATATTCGCGGCTGCTGCCGCGGATTCGAACCGCAGATCACAAAGAGGTGTTTTCACCCTCTGTTATCATCATAACACAGGCAGTGTAAAAAGGGTGACGGATTTGGAAACATCGGGAAAACAATCTGTGAACGATCATCCCGGCTCTACGCCACGCTCGGCAAAGGCTGCCAAAAGACGGTCCATATCCGAGGGAATGGAGATCGGCTCACCACAGAACCGGATCGCATTGGCGACGTCCTTAAGGCCATTGCCCGTAACGACGGAGACCACAGCGGCGTCGGCAGGGATCCTGCCCTGCTCGCAGAGCTTTTTCAGCCCGGCCGTGCCGGTGACGCCTGCCGGCTCGCCGAAAACGCCACAATCGGTGCCGAGAAGCTTCTGGGCAGCCATGATTTCCTCGTCGCTCACGTTGACGACCAGCCCGTCGGATTCCCGGATCGCCATCAGGGCCTTGTCCGCGTTGCGGGGAACACCCACAGCGATGGAATCCGCCAGGGTATTCTCCTCCATCGGTTCCCAAGGGGTTCCGGTCTCGATTGCCCGGTTGATCGGGTGGCAGCCCTCCGCCTGGGCGGAGATCAGATGCGGCAGACGGTCGATAAAGCCGATGGCATAGAGGTCCTTGAGGCCCTTCCAGAGGCCGGCGATCGTGCAGCCGTCGCCTACGGAGATGGCGATGTAGTCCGGGACCTGCCAGTTCAGCTGCTCCATGATCTCGAGTCCGACGGTCTTCTTGCCCTCGCTGAGATAGGGATTGATGGCAGCGTTGCGGTTGTACCAGCCCCAGCGGTCAATGGCCTGCTTGGAGAGGTCGAAGGTCTCCTCGTAGCTGCCCTGGACCGAAACCACAGTCGCACCGAAGGTCATCAGCTGGGCAACCTTGCCCTTTGGCGCCCGGGACGGGACAAAGATGTAGGTTCTCAAGCCGGCAGCCGCAGCGTTGCCCGCCAGAGAAGAAGCCGCGTTGCCGGTGGAGGAACAGGCGATCACCTTTGCGCCGGCCTCCATGGCCTTGGCAACCGCCATGGAGGATGCGCGGTCCTTCAGTGAGGCGGTCGGATTCAGACCGTCGTCCTTGATCCAGAGGCGGGCGATCCCGAGGCGCCGGGCCAAACGGTCAGCGCGGTACAGGGGCGACCAACCCACCCGTAAGGGGGGCTCCGGGGTCTCAGGCTCCACGGGCAAGAGTTCGCGGTAGCGCCACATGGAGCGGTTTTCCCGGGTTCTCAGAGTTTCCTTGGAGAAGTGGGAACGTATTTCGTCGTAGTCATAAATGATGTCCAAAATACCGCCGCATTCGCAGTTGGTCAGGTTCGGGACGGCGGGGTATTCCCTGCCGCACCGGACGCAGCGGCCGCAGATGACATTTCGCATAGCGCATTCCTTTCTGCATTCCGTCTAACGCCGCCCCCGAGGGAGCGGGAATGGGAAGCCGGGTTCAGCCCTTGGGGCCGTAGACGCGGTAGAGGAAGGTAACCACCTGACTGCGGTTGCAGATCTCCTTTGGGCCGAAGGTCGTCTTGGTCGTTCCCTTCGTGACGCCCTCCTCCACGGCCCAGAGGATGGCCCTGTAGGAGAAGGCAGAGGTCTTGACGTCCTTGAAGGGGTTCACAGCGCCGGTCGACGGCGTCGGGCAGCCACTGGCGCGCCAGAGGAAGGTCACGATCTGCTCGCGGGTACACTCGCCCTTGGGGTCGAAGGTCGTATCGGTCGCGCCCTTCGTGATGCCGGCCTCCACGGCCCAGAGGATGGCCTTGTAGGCGTAGGAAGAGGTCTTGACGTCCTGGAAGGGATTCTGCTTCAGCGTGGGCTCCGGGCAGTGGTTGGCGCGCCAGAGGAAGGTGACCACCTGCTCCCGCGTGCAGGGACCGGCGGGCGTGAAGTGCGTGGCGTCCGTCCCGTTGGTGATCGCCGGAACCTGTTCGACGGCGGCCCACATCACGGGCTCATAAAAGAAATCGTTCGGCTCGACGTCCACAAAGGGGGTCTTCCGCGCAAAGAGAGCCTTGATATAGGTATCCTTGGTCAGCTCGAAGGTATAGGTCTCCTTTTTGCTCAGCGTCTGGAAGGTCTTGCTGTCATACCACATCTTGAAGACGTAGCCCGGCGCGGGCTTCGCCTCGAGCGTGACCGTGCCCTCGTCCACATCCAGGTCCATGACGCTGACCCATTTGCTCATCATTCCATTGTAGCGGACCTTTCCCCAGGTGGACGCCGAGGATTCCACGGCCAGGCAATGGCCCTTCGGGATGGTCACGCCCAAAACGACGCCGACATGGTTCGGAATGCTGTGTGCGGTGGCGAGATCCACCATCTGGATGACCTTAACTCCGGCTCCGGTCACGTTGACCTTCAGCTTGTCCCAGCTGATCTGGGATGCGGAGTTCAAGGTGAGCATGGTGTAGTAGGTTTTGCCTCGTTGAAAGGTGCCGTGATAGGGTTCGGTGGATTCGACGCCCTCGGCGGTCTCAAACCAGTAGCTCGAGATCAGGCTGATGCCCGGCGTCATGCTGGAAGCATCCGGAAACACGATATCGGCCTTCTGGCCTGCCCGCGGCGGGTTGAAGTATACGTCGGCGGAGGTGATGGCAGTATTCTGCTTCGGGACCCGGATCGAGAAGACGACGCGCAGGGTGTTCTTATCATATCTCTGCGCGGAGACCAGCTTCGCGCCGTGGAGCTTGACCGCCGGCAGCTTTGCGCCGATCGGGATGTGGATGTCGGCAAAGCTGTACAGGGTCATCCCGCCCATCTCTGAGAACGGGAAGCTGTAAATCAAATCCGCAATGCCCAGATCGTCCAAGGAAGACCACCACCAATTGGTGTCGATCGTGACCTCATCCCGGATGCTGCAAAAGACCTTCGGCGGCGCTGCATCCTCGCTCATGTTCTCCTGGAGCTTCACGCAGACGTCGAGCGACTTTTCGCAGGGGATCCAGATGGCATAGAGCGTGATGGGCTCCGAGACGGTTGTGTAGTAGTTGAAGGCATTGCCCGGGGCGGTCTCGAAGGGGCTCTCGCTCCAGTCATAGAACTGCTCATAGGAGCGGTCGGCCAGCGCGATGTCCTCCTGGCGGCGGATCGCGTCCCAGATGCGGGCGCCGCGGGGCACCTCAAGCGTTTTCGGGGTCATGCCGGCGACGGCGGGGTCCAGCGTGACAGTCACCGTGTCGGGTGCGGCCTTCATCACGACGCTCAGCATCATCTTGGTGCCGGAGATCAGACTCGCCTTGGTCGAGCTGTTGCGGTTGATCGAACAGGCGGTTTCCTTCAGATCAAAGCAGTAGTTTTCTTTGGCATCAACAGTTACCTGAACGACATAGGACTGGCCGGAGACGAAGGCGTCCTTTGCGGTGAGCGGATGGGACAGATCGCCCTCGCGATAGTAACGGAAGGCGCTCACGGTGTAGTTGACCTGATCTGCGGCGGGGACGGCGGTCTTGCCGGGGTGCTGACCTGCCACCGGGTAAACCGCAAACACATCGACAGAATCGATCTTCGTTTCATCTCCGCCTGCAAGGGCGATGGTAGGCAGAAGGCCGACGGCAAGCGCAAGGACAAGCAAAAGGGAAATCAGAGTCTGGTTGATACGTTTCATGACAGATTCTCCTTTCTATCTGATGGCTCGGAACCGGGAAACGCAGGGCCGCGAGCCCCGCGCTCGGTGCTCCTGTTTACAGGCGGTCCAGCAGGCCAACCTCTGCGTTGAAGGCCTCGATCAGGCGGTCCAGCTCGGCGACCTGAGCGTGCATATCGGTCCAGTAGGTCGGATCGTACCATTGGGCGTTCAGCTCCTCCACATCCATCTGCTGCTGCTCGATCCAAGTGTAGTACTTGAGATTGTGGATGCGGCGGCGGGCTTCGTAGGTCAGCTCCAGGAGATTGTCGGTCCGCAGACCAAGCATGTGCAGGGCGTGATCCTTGGCGGCCTCGATGACGCTGTAGGGGCCGCAGGCCTCGTTGAGCTCGGCCACGCGGGTCTGGTACATGACGGCAGAGTCGGTCAGAACGGTCAAAATCACGTCGTTCTCATTTAACTCGTAGTATTTGGCAAATTTGATGCAGCACAGGACGTTGGCAATGCCGGAGATACCCATCCAGGTCAGCTTTTCAATGGTTCCCTCATCCAGGCCAAGCTCCTCGCGGAGGTACTGCTGACCGGGCTCGGTGTTGAACAGCCGGAGCAGACGCTGGCTGTCCTCGTCGTCGATGTCAATGACCATGTCGGTATTGCGGATGTTGTGGGTCCAGGGCACATGCTTGTCGCCGATGCCCTCGATCCGGTGGCCGCCAAAGCCGTTGTTCAGAAGCGTCGGGCACTGCAGTGCCTCGCCCACGGCCAGCTTGGAATAGGGATAGCGCTCCTTGAGCAGGTCGCCGGCCGACATCGTGCCGGCCGAGCCGGAGGTGAAGCAGGCGCCGGCCATATGCTGTCCCGGCTTCTTGACGGCCTCAAAGAGCTCGGCCAGGGCCGTCCCGGTGACATTGTAGTGCCACAGGGGGTTGCCCATCTCAGAGAACTGATTGAAGATCATCATGGATGGATCCCGGCGCAGTTCCCAGGTCTTGTCGAAGATCTCCTTGACGTTGGATTCGCAGCCCGGGGTCGCGATGACCTGTCCGGCGATCTTGCTGAGCCACTCAAAGCGCTCGCGGGACATATCCTGCGGCAGGATCGCCACAGAGTCGCAGGCCAGCAGCTTGGAGTTGAAGGCGCCGCCGCGGCAATAGTTGCCGGTGGAAGGCCAGACCGCGTGGTGGTAGTCGGCATCGAACTGACCGGTCACCAGGCGGGGCGCCAGGCAGCCGAAGGACGCACCGACCTTATGGCACCCGGTGGGGAACCATTTGCCCGCCATGGCAAGGATGCGGCAGGGCACGCCGGACAGGCTGGAGGGGATCTCCACATAGTTGGGCACAGCCTGGAACAGGCCGCCGCTCTCCTTGGCCTCGTTGTGCCAGGAGATTCGGAAAAGGTTGATGGGGTCCACGGCCCAGAGGTCGGTATGGGCGAGCTTTTCCTTAATCTTGGCAGGGATGTGCTCGGGATGCTGCATTTGGTCGAAGGTGGGGATGATGACGTTGTTTTCTCTGGCCTTGCGGATGTTGTGGGCAAGGCCTTCCTTGTGCATGGTCAGATCAATCATTCGATTTGTCCTCCTGTTTCGAATCTAAATAGGAATAGAGTGTGTACTTGGAGATGCCAAAGAATTTTGCGATCTTATCACCGGATTTCGTGATGAGCATGGCGCCGCTGTCGTACAGGAATCGGATGGCCGTGACCTTGTCTTCCTTGGTCATGAGCTCCACGGGCTTGCCGACCAGACGGACAGACCGGGCCAGCAGCTCGTCGAGCAGATCGTTCACGTTGTTGGGGATCTGCTCGGGCTCGGTCTGGCTGCTGTCGTCGATGGCGGTCAGTTCTCCGATGACGCTTCCGGCCAGGGCCAAGGCAGAGATGTCAAAATTGATGCAGAACAGGGCGTTCACGGCCCCGTCCTCCCCGCGCAGATAGACGGTCGAGGATTTGAGGAGCTTGCCCATCGGCGTGCGGGTCAGATAACCGATGTGATCGGGCGGGCTGCACCCGTTGTCGGTCTTGCTGAGCTGCTCCAGGACGACCTTGCTGGGGCCGTCGCCCAGGGCTCGCCCGCTGACCTGCCCGTTTTCGATGGCGACCACAGAGTGATCCGCGGAATGCTCCGAAATCTCATGAACCACAACCTCACAGCCGCTGCCGAACTGGGCTGCGATGCCTTTGGCAATGCTTTTGAGCGCTGCAAGTTCGTAGGGCTTCAGCAAACGGTTCCCCCCTCTCGATTTGAGTGTTCTCTTACAATTCTAATATAGCACAGGTTTTTGAGAAATCAATACATCACAAAAAATTTTTTGTAAACCTAAAAAATATTTGATAGGGCTTGACTTCTGGGAATTCCATGTTAGAATGATGCTGTATCAAATTGCAAGAAAAGGGGGCCCGTTTATGGATTTTGAACAAATAAAGGCAGCTGCACTGGCTTATCAGCCTGCAATGACTCGTTTCCTGCGTGATATGATTGCAATCCCCTCCGAGTCCTGCGAAGAGCGGGGCGTCGTGGAACGGATCGCTCAGGAGCTGCGCAAGCTCGAATACGATAAGGTTGAAATCGACAAACTCGGCAACGTGATCGGCTGGATTGGCGAGGGCGAAAAGATCATCGCCATCGACTCTCATGTGGACACGGTCGGCATCGGCAACCGCGATAACTGGACCGACGACCCCTATCAGGGCTATGAAACCGACAAGATCATCTATGGACGCGGGGGCTCCGACCAGGAGGGCGGCATGGCCGCCGCCGCCTACGGCGGACGCATCATGAAGGAGCTTGGTCTGATCCCCAAGGGCTACAAGATCATGGTGGTCGGCTCTGTACAGGAGGAGGACTGCGATGGCATGTGCTGGCAGTCCATTGTGAACGAATACTTTGACGGACCCGAGGACGCCCGGAGCAAGATCGAATTCGTGATCTCCACCGAGCCCACCGACGGCGGCATCTACCGCGGCCACCGGGGCCGCATGGAGATCCGCGTGGACGTCCACGGCGTAAGCTGCCACGGCTCCGCGCCGGAGCGTGGCGACAACGCGATCCACAAGATGGCGGAGATCCTGCTCAACGTGCGCGATCTCAACGAAAACGACGCGGGCGAGGACAAATGCATCAAGGGCCTGGTCAAGATGCTTGACCCGAAATACAATCCCGAGCACTGGGAGGACGCCCGTTTCCTGGGCCGCGGCACCTGCACCACCAGTCAGATCTTCTACACCTCCCCCAGCCGCTGCGCCGTGGCGGACGCCTGCGCGATCTCCATCGACCGCCGCATGACTGCAGGCGAGACCTACCGCTCCTGTCTGAAGGAGATCGAGGATCTGCCCGCCGTTCAGAAATACAAGGACGACGTGAAGGTCTCCATGTATATGTACGACCGTCCCGCCTGGACCGGCCACGTATATGAGACCGAGTGCTTCTTCCCCACCTGGATCAACAAAGAAACCGCGCCCCACGTCCAGGCGCTGGTGGACGCCCACCATGCCCTGTGGGGTGAAACCCGGCTCTGGGCCGACGAGACCGCCCGCGCCAAGCGCGAGGGCCGTCCTCTGACCGACAAGTGGACCTTCTCCACCAACGGCGTCTCCATCCAGGGTCGATACGGCATCCCCTGCGTCGGCTTCGGCCCCGGCGCGGAGAGCCAGGCCCACGCGCCCAACGAAATCACCTGGAAGCAGGATCTGAGCGTCTGTGCGGCCCTCTACGCCGCTGTTCCGATGCTCTACCGGCCCGAAAACAAGAACGGCAGTGCAACGGCCTTCCGCCAGGAGCTGACCGGCAACGACGTCCGCTGAACGAACAAAGAACGGGAGGTATCTATGAGCAAAGCTTATGAATTAGCCCGGCAGCTGGAGAAGCTCCACATCAACAATATGTACAAGAGCGACTTCTACTGGACCTGGGACAAGACCGATGACGAGATCGCAGCTGTTTTTGCCGTGGCGGACGCCCTGCGCGATCTGCGCGAGCACAACAAATCCACCCGCGTGTTCAATTCCGGCCTTGGCATCTCCCTTTTCCGCGACAACTCCACCCGCACCCGCTTCTCCTTCGCCTCTGCTTGCAATCTGCTGGGTCTGGAGGAGCAGGTCCTGGACGAGAAGAAATCCCAGATCGCCCACGGCGAGACCGTCCG
>CAMHMK010000037.1 GCA_946186225.1 uncultured Clostridia bacterium | reverse complement strand
GGCCCGGACAAAGATCGCGGCGTTTGAACGGTTGACATAACATACGACTGATTCCGTCGCAGGGGCGTCGTCGGCCGGCGCAAAGGTAGGCGCCTCTAAGGGGCGGGCAATCGTCGGTACGGCGGCGGCCAGGGGTCTGGCCGCCCTACGAGGTTGACGGTCGTCGGCATCCGACAGGCTTCGGCGGAAGGCAAAGACGCCGCCGCCGGCTTGCAGGACGCGGACATCGCCCAGGCGCAGGGCCGGGTTCTCCTTCTTCAGCCGGCCGAGGCTGCGGAAAAGATTCAGGAAACGCGGATCCTCCTGTCCCCAGGGGTAGCAGGCCCGGTTGAAGGGGTCCTTGCAGCCTTCCATGCCGGCCTCGTCGCCGTAATAGATGCAGGGGTTTCCGGGCAGGGTATACTGCAAAAAGGCTGCGGCGCGGAGCTTTTCAAAGGCCGCCTCCCGCTCGTCGGGGGTCAGTCGGAAGCTCGCCTGCGCCTCACGGGTCTCGGGGCAATCCCCATGCAGGAGGGTCAGGGCCCGCGGGGTATCGTGGGTGGAGAGGGCGTTCATCAGGGCCAGGAGGACCTGGGGCGGGTAGTTCTCGGCGATGGTCATCACAGTCTCGCCGAGGACCGCGCCATCGTCCTCCCCGCGCAGATAGCGCAGGATCGCGGTACGCCAGGGATAATTCATTACGGAATCCAGTTCGCCATCCACGAAGTAGCGGCGGCGGACGGAGTAGGCGGATTTGTTGGAGGCGTCCTCCCAGACCTCGCCCATCAGAAAGCCGTCGGGCTTCCGGGCGCGAAGTCCCTGCTTGAAGTGGAGGATGAACTCATCGGGGAGCTCGTCGGCCACGTCCAGGCGGAAGCCGTCCGCGCCGAGGTTCAGCCAGTGGGCGATCACGGAGTCTTCATCCCGGATGATGAAATCCTGGTAGCTCTCCTCTGTCTCTTCGACGTTTGGGAGGGTTGGGAAGTTCCACCAGCACGCATAGTCTTCGGGGAACCGGCGGAAATGATACCAGGAATAATAGGGCGAGTCGGGTCCGGCAGAATAGGCGCCATGGCCGAAGACCCTGTTTTTGTCAAAATAGACCGAATTGCTGCCGGTGTGGGAATAGACCCCGTCCAGGATCACGCGCATCCCACGGGCATGGGCCGCCGCGCAGAGGGCGCGGAAGTCGTCCTCGGTGCCCAGCAGGGGATCGGGGCGTTTGTAGTCGGCGGTGTCATAGCGGTGGTTGGAGAAGGCCATGGAGATGGGGTTCAGATACAGGAGCTCCACGCCCAGGTCCTGCAAATAGTCCAGCTTTGATGTGATGCCGCGGAAGTTCCCGCCGAAGAAGTCGTTGCACAGGACCTCCCCGCGCTGCGGGTCCGGACGGTACTCCGGCGTGCCGCCCCAGTCCTCGCGCAGGATCCAGGGTTGGAGCTTTTCCGAGGCGTCGCAGTCCCCGACCTTGCAAAACCGGTCCGGGAAGATCTGATACATGATCCTGCCCTGAAAGGCCGCCGGGACCGTGAAGTCGGCGGGCAGGACGGAAAGCTGCCAACGGTCGCCGGCCTCCATGTTGGTGCCGTCGCCGCTGCGGAAAAGGCGGAAGGGGCCGGTCTTGCCGGTGACGCGAAACCAGTAGAAATACAGACCCCGGGCGTCGATCGAGAAGTCGCATTTGAAGACGTGGTAGTCCCCCTCCGAGCCGGTCCAGACCAGGCGGAATTCCCGGAAGGGCGTTGCGTCCTCGTGCTCGAAGACGAGCTGGGCCCCGCGGCATTCGAGCTCGGCCGGGATGCGGATGCGGATCGTGCAGGTCTGGTCCTCGACGAGGGTCCCGAAGGGACGCTTGTACTCCAAATCACGGGAATTGTAGAGAATGCGCATAAATTGGCTCCTTTGCGGATGAGTGGGCTGTCGTCCTCATTCTATCAACTGCCGCAGGATTTGTCAATCCGGGGCGGTTGGGGGCGGCGGAATTTGCAATTATTTTTTTCGCTCCCCGGTCTCGACAGGTTCTACGCCGGTCCGGTCTTATACTGGATCTACCTGCGGAAAGGAGACAGAAGAACCATGAACGACTATTCGATGCGGCTGGCGGCGCTCGGGGCGATGATCGGCGTCCTGACGCTCAGCGCAGCAGCCTATGCCAACGTGTCGGCTGCGGCGCGGATCCCGGATCCGCCGGCAATCACAACCCAAGCCCCGGCAGCACCGCCGCAGACCGGCGAGGCGGCGGAGGCGCTGGCCCCGGCGGTCTGCTACGCGGCCCTGCGGCTGGAAAGCCCGGTGCGGGGGCAGCTCTGCCTCTGCGATCTCAGCGGCAGTCCCCTCTCGGTGGTAGAGCCGGATGAGGACGGGGATGCGGCCCTCGGCCCCGTCGCGCCGGGGCGGTACTGCCTGACCCTTGGCTCGGAACGGATCGGGAGCTTCCGCGTGCTGGAGAACGCGGCCATCACCGAGACCGCGGGACGGCTCTGGACCGACGGCGAGCTTCTGCACTTGGAGCGCTTCCGGCCCGGCCAGGCGGAGCTCACGCTGACGGTTTCGGAGCCCGGCTACGAGAGCATTCAACTGGTGGACGATCTGGGCCGGGCCTGGAACCGGGACTTTTTCATCCCGGAGCGGGAGCACCGGGGACAGGACGGGGTCTACACCCGCGTCCTGCTCTTCCAGGGTCTGCCCGAGGGACGCTACACCCTGGTCCGCGACCGCCGCCCGCTGGAGCAGTTCCAGGTCCTGGCCGGCGGCACAGTGCGGATCAAGGCAAAGCTGCCATAGACGGGCCACCGAGCCGATCCCGCGCGGAACACCCACGAAGGTGCTGTTTTGTATGGTTTTGATCCGATCCCGCCCTGAAAATAAGACTGGCAATCCCGGCAGCGCCGTGGTATAATAGGGTCGAAATACAGATAATGGAGGGATTTCCATGCACGCACTGACCTATGAACAGACGCTGGCCTTCCGGTCGGCTTATGAAAACGACCGGGCCGCCAAAACCGCGACTGCCGCCGCGGCCCGCACCGAGCTGGCCGATCTGGCCTATGTGCCGATGAACGCCGCAAAGCTGAACGGCGAGTTCACCATCGAGCTCAAGACCCGCGGCATCACGGCCCAGGAAAAGAGCGGGCGCTGCTGGATGTTCGCCGCCCTGAACCTCCTGCGTGAGGGTGTGGCCGAGAAGCTGGGGCTGAAGCAGTTTGAATTCTCCGAAAACTACCTGGCCTTCTATGACAAGCTGGAAAAATCCAACAACTTCCTGAGCTGGATCATCGACACCGCCGCCAAGCCCCTGACCGACCGGGAGGTCAACTATATTCTGGCCGGGATCGGCGACGGCGGCTACTGGTGCATGGCCGTGGACCTGATCGAAAAATACGGCCTGGTGCCCAAGTCCGTCATGCCCGAGACCTGGCAGTCCTCCCACACCGAGAAGGGCCGCACGCTGCTCAACACCCTGCTCCGCCGGGACGCCGCCGAGCTCCGCGACTGGATCGCGGAAGGCAAGGACCCCGAACCCCGCCGCCTGGAAATGCTCCGGGAGATCTACAAGCTGCTGTGCATCACCTTCGGCGAGCCGGTGGACAAGTTCGACTTCACCTGGCGCGGCGAGGACGGCGAATTCCACGAGGACCGGGGTCTGACCCCCCAGGCCTTCTATCGGAACTATGTGGGCGTGGATCTGAGCGAGTACGTCCAGGTGGACAACGCGCCCACCTGGAAGACCCCGATGCACGAGCCCTTCACCTTCCATTACCTGGGCAACATGGCGGAGAAGAACGTCCTGGGCCTGAACCTGCCCTTCGAGGAGTTCGAAGCCCTGGCCCTGGCCTCCCTGCGCGGCGGCGACGCGATGTGGTTTGCCTGCGACGCCGGCGCCTACGGCGACCGCAAGACCGGCATCTGGGACCCGGACAGCTTCGACTACGCCGGTCTGCTGGGCGGCGTGGAGCTGGAAATGCCCACCAAGCAGAAGCGGCTGGAATACCGCGCCTCCAACGGCACCCACGCGATGCTTCTGATCGGCGTCCATCTGGATGAGAACGGACAGCCCGACCGCTGGAAGATCGAAAACAGCTGGGGCAAGGACGTGGGCAAAGAGGGCTATTTCGTGTGCAGCGAGCGGTACTTCCGCGAGTACACCTACGAACTGATCGTCAAGAAGTCCTATCTGACCGAGGCCCAGCGCGAGATGCTGACCCATACGCCCATGAAGCTCCTTCCCTGGGAGGACATCCCGGTATAATCCCCGCCGAAGCCGGCCCGATGCACAAATAGGTGCATCGGGCCGATTTTTGTCCGCTCGCGGTTTGACCGCTTATCATACGGAACTCCGATCATGGAATCAAGAATAGCTCCGCCTCCGCCCGCATAGGCTCTACCATCTCAATCCACGAAGGAGGAAGCTGCATGGATCTGATTGAGCTGGCACTGAGACGGGCGGGTGCGCCGTCGCTGGCGGAATTTCAGCGGCAGTCGGGGTTGGTGGCCACCGGGACCGCGGATGCGCTGACCTGGGAGGCTCTGCTGCCCTGGCTGCTGGGCTATGTGAATTATCGGGTGGCGCCGGGGGACAACTATGAGCGGCTGGCGATCCGCTTCGGGACCACGGTCCGCGCCATCATTACGGCGAACCCGAATCAGGACCCGCTGCGCCTGCAGGTGGGCCAGCTCCTGACCCTGCCGCTGGGCTTCCCGGTGGTGCCGACAGATTTGCCCATGACCTGGGCGCTGCTGCGCCTCTGTCTGCGCGGACTGGCGGCGCGGTATCCGTTTTTGACGGTCCGGGACATCGGCGAGACCTATTACGGCAGAAAAATCCCCCAGATCGCAGTCGGTCTGGGACGGCGGCGGGTCCTGTACAACGCAGCCCACCACGCCAACGAGTGGATCACGGTCCCGCTGGTCATGCAGTTTTTGGAGCAGTACGCCAAGGCGATCTCCGAAAACGGGACGATCTTCGGCTACGGGGCCCAGGCGCTCTATCAGCGGACGACCCTGCACCTGGTCCCGATGGTGAACCCCGACGGGGTGGACCTGGTGACCGGCGGGCTCGGGGAAGCTGCGCCGGGCTATGAAAACGCCCTTCGGCTGGCGGAGAATTACCCGGATATCCCCTTTCCGGATGGCTGGAAGGCCAATCTGCGCGGGGTGGACCTGAATCTGAACTACCCCGCAGGCTGGGAGCAGGCCAGGGAAAACAAATTCGCCCAGGGCTATACCCGGCCCGGCCCGCGGGACTATGTGGGCACGGCGCCGCTGGATCAGCCCGAGAGCGCTGCGCTGGCCGCCCTGACCGAGCGGATCCGGCCGACCATGACCCTCTCCTTCCACACCCAGGGGGAGGTCATCTACTGGAAATTTGGCAATCTGGAGCCGGAGGGCGCACGGGAGCTGGGCGAGGACTTCGCCGCGGTCTCCGGCTACACCCTGGAGGACGTGCCCTTCGCCTCCGGCTTTGCGGGCTACAAGGATTGGTTCATCCTCAAGTTTGACAGCCCAGGCTACACGGTGGAGGTCGGGACGGGCTCCAATCCCCTGCCCCTGTCACAGCTCGGGTCGATCTATGAAAAAGTGATCGGGATCCTGGTCCTGGGGTTGGCAAAGGGATGAGAGAAGCGCGGCCGCAAGCGGCTGCGCTTCTTCGTTCTGATGGTTATTCCGCCGCATCGAAGCGGTATTCGGTCCGGCTGGTCCAAATCTCGCCTGCTTTCAGGGCGATGGAGGGGAAGCCGGCATGGTTGGGAGCGTCGGGGAAGGCCTGGGTCTCCAGGCAGAGTCCTGCCCTGGGACCGTAGACGGCCCCGGACTTGCCGGGCAGAGGGGCGGGGAGGAAGTTGCCGGTATAGAACTGGACGCCGGGGCGATCGGTCCAAACCGTCATCCGGATGCCGCTTCGGTCGCCGCAGACCGCTGCGATCCGGCGGAAGCCGGCGCCATCCGGGGCCCAGTTGCGGTCATAGCCCCTGGCCAACCGAAGCTGGGCGTATTCCGCGGACAGGCCGGCCCGGAGCGGCTTCGGCTGCCGCAGATCCATCGGCGTCCGGGCCACGGGAAGGATCTCGCCGGTGGGAATGCCGGCTGCGTCCGCAGGCGTGAAGCGCGCGGCATGGATGCAGACGCTGTGGCCCTCCACGCTGCCGCTTTCGTGGCCGTTGAGGTTGAAGTAGCTGTGGTTGGTCGGGTTGCAGATGGTGTCCCGGTCGCTGACGGCCCGGTAGTCGATGCGCAGGCAGCGGCCCGCCAGGGTATAGGTCACCGAAACCCGCAGGTCGCCGGGAATGCCGCCCAGGCCGTCGGGATGGACGTGGGAAAGGGTGACTGCCCGGTCGGAGGCCGACTCGACGGTCCAGATGGCCTTGTCGAAGCCCGCCAGGCCGGAATGCAGACAATTTGGGGCCTCGTTGGGATCCAGGGCGAGGGCCCTGCCGTTCACCAGGCAGGCCGCGCCGCCGATCCGGTTGGCAACCGGGCCGACAATGGCACCGATATAGCAGTCTTGGTTGACATAATCTTCCACCGTATCAAAGCCCAGGACCAGATCCACAGGCTTCCCGGTGGGATCCGGGACGGTCAGGGACCGAAGCGCGGCCCCGTAGGTCAGGATCTCAGCGGAACAGGGGCCGTCCGTCAGACGGATCTGGGTGACGGGTCTGCCCCGGAGGCTTCCGAAGGGACAAAGGTCCGCGCTCTCAATTTGCATCGGGGCTCACCTTCTCGATCAGGATCTCGCCGGTCATGCTGTTTTTGACAAAGAGCTTCCGCATTTCATACAGGCTCTGAGGAAGGCCCTGGACCAGCCGCGTGGTTCTGCCGCCGCCTGCGACGGAGGCAAAGATCCCGCCCTCGCGCACCACGACCTCGGCCAGAACTGCCCGGCGGTTGGTCGGATAGGACAAGAAGCCCGCACTCTCGCCCAGGATGTCGAACATGGTCCGGACGTCGCCGGCGAGGAATTCCACATATTCCGCCTCGGTCTCGCCCTCCCGCATCAGAATGCCCTCGCGGACGGGCTCGGGGTCGCGGCCCTCCACCTCATGGATGTTATAGCCGTGGCTGGAAATGGTGATCAGGCCGCTGGCGCGCATCTCCTCTGCCTGCTCCAGTGAGAAATGGGGCAGCATGGCCTCGCCGGTGTCCTTATAGGTATCCTTGCCGATGGAGACGCCGATGGCAAAGATGGTGGCCTTCATGTTCAGCTCGCGGAGGATCGGGAAGGCCAGGGTGTAGTTGCTCTCATAGCCATCGTCAAAGGAAACGAGGATAGGCTTTTCCGGCAGGGGCACGCCGCGCTCCACGAAATCCCGGAGCTGCCAGACGTCCACGGTGGTGAAGCCCGCGGCGCAGACCGCCTCCATCTGCTCCCGGAAGCGGGCCACGGAGACGGTGCCGCCCATATCGGGCTTGCCCTCGCTGATGTGGTGGTAGCAGAGGATCGGAATGCTGAGGGTATAGTCCGCGTCCTCCAGCTCGGCCGGAGCCGGGCCGCCGGGGGCGCTGCCCGCCTCCACGAGACGGCCATAGTCCGCCGGGACCCAGAGGTCCGTGGACCCGGTCAGCTTCGCCAGGGCCATCCGGCCCAAATGGGTGCGGCCGCTGAAGGGGTCGTAGAAGAAGCGCGGGTCCTGATTCAGGACGCCGCCGGAGAAGTCCCAATAGGGACCGACCGCGGCCAGACCGTCATAGAAGGCGGCCAGCTCCGCGCTGTCGTACCGGGCCGTCTGGCCGAGATACTGTGGGACGCAGATCACCGTGCACGGGATCCCCCGCTCGGCGCAGCGGCTGCGGATACGCCCGACGGCCGCCGTGAGGGCCTCCAGCCGGTCCAGGCGGAGGGGCGTGTCCGGGATCGCGGAGAAGTCCTGATGCTCCTCGCTCTCGAGGTAGGCCGTCCGGCCGTGGATGGGCTCGGCGTCCTCGACCACGGTGTAACGCTCGCCGGTCTTCGGATCATAGTGCTCGCAGGCGGCGGGCAGATAGCCCGTCGTCCCCCGCGCCCGGAGCTTCCGGACGCTCTCCCGGGCGGTTCCGAAGAGCAGGGCCGGGAAATCGGTCCAGACACTGCCGCCGGACTTGTAATGGGGGCGGTAGTCGATCTCCAGGTCGGATGCGGCCATGGCCGGAGAGACGGCCAGGATCAGATGCTTGACCTCGTCCTTCGCCAGCAGATCGTCGGCCGTCTGCTCCATCGCCTCCGCGCCGGCGCCATCGTAGGCGCAGTTGTAGAAGGAGGCCCGGAGCGCGGCGTTCAGGTCCTCCACGGACAGGAAGCCCGCGCCGTACCCGCCGAGGACGTAGGAGTCATAGTCGTCCAGGCGGCTGTTGAGATAGCTCAGCTTGGCCAGGCGGGGGTTCTGGGTCATGTCGTAGCTCCACCACTTCAGGAAGCGGTCGCCGAAGGCCCCATAGGGGTCCACGACCAGATTGAAGAGGGCCAGGAGCAGAAGCAGACCCGCCAGGACCGGGATCAGGATGCGCAGCAGGCGACGAGCGCCGGGTTTCTTTGTTTCATTCATCAAACCGCCTCCTTTGGACGGATGGTGGAGCGTCAAATGCGCTCAGATGATTGCCAGGATGTATCTGTACCAGATCAGCTGGGGCAGGCCGGTGCGGGCCAGATAGAGCGCGGCGGCGGATTCGAAGACGCAGAGCTTGTCCAGCTCCTCTGCGGTCAGCTCGTGCTGGCTGAAGGCGGCCTTCTTGCCCAGGGCCTCCGCTTCCGGATCGATCTCCTTTTTTGCCAAGGCCAGGAGGCGGCGGCAGCGGCGGTAGAGGAGAATGCCCTTGCCGTTGGCGTCGGCGCGTTCCAGCTTGCGCTTGCGCAGGACCATTGCAGCATGGCGGCGGGCGATGAGGAGGCCGATCCCGGCCAGTACGCCCAGGACCCACCAGGCCCAGGTCGGCATCCGGAAGGACTTATGGCTGCTCTTCCCGCTCGGGCTCGGACCGCTTTCGGTGGTCGGCTGCGGCGCTTCTGTGGTCTGGGTGGGCTCCGGTCTCTCGGTGGTGACCGGCGGCCGGTGCTCATGGGTGGGCGGGGGGAGGGTGATCTCGGTCTCATCGACGGGCCGGGACTCGGTGGGCAGAGTGCCGGTGAACTCGGTGGCTTCGCCGGGCGTCGGCTCGAGGAGCTGCCATCTGACACCGTCCCAGTACTCCACCCAGGCGTGGGCCATCAGGGAGGTCACAAGCCCCTGCTTGCCCGGCTCCGGGGTGTAGATGTAGCCTGAGACGTAGCGCGACGGGATCCCCACGGCCCGCAGCAGGGCGGCGGCCGTGGTGGCATAGTGGACGCAGTAGCCGGAATCGGCCTCGGTCAGGAACCAGATTGCGAAATCCTTCCCTTCGGGCGGGGCTTTGGCGTCACGGCTGTAGGGCGCGCACTCAGAGACCAGCTGCGCGATGAGATCAGCGCGCTCCGGAACGGTCAGCTCCATTACCGACCTGTGCAAATGCGCACTGTGAGACTTCGCATCGAGCCATTCGAGCAGCTCGCTCCGGGTTTGCGTCGGCAGGTTCAAGCAATTGTCATGGACCCAGTCTGCATATTCCCTCTGATCGGGATTGTCCTCCACGTTAACGTCAGCGCTCTGATCGTGATTGACCACCACGGAAACGTCATCGCTCCGGTCCTGCGTCTCATAATACTTAATGATGGGCTGATGATACAGGTTCGGGTAGAAGGTCATCGAATAGGCCGAGTCCGGCTCTCCGTTGCGCAGATAGGCGTCGGAGACAGGAACGGCATTTTCGGGCAGGCTCAAGGGATTCTGGGGAATAAAACAGACGCTCCCTTCCCGGATCGGCTCGATCGCCAGAGAATAGCCGGAGATTTCACTCGCCAGGGAGGGCCAGACCGTCTCCGGCGGCCAGGATTTGTCCGCGAGGCGGGTCCAGGACGCGCCGTCGAAGCCCGAATAGGCAGAGCCCGCCAGATAGAGGCGATCGGGGCAGTCGGTTGTGACGCGCATGATCGGGAGCGGGCGGTTTGGCAGGGGGGCCAGGTTCTCGAGATAGACCGCGCTGGGGTTTCCGCTCAGACCGGCCTCCTCGTTGCGGCGGTTCTCGATTTGTTCATTGAACCGATCCAGCTCACGGGTCAGCTCCTGCCAGGTGATCGGGGCCTTGTAGGTCTTCTCCGGGACCAGGAGGATCAGGGCGGCCATCAGCACAGCCGTGACGACGCCGGAGATGCAGACGGCACGGACCGTCTCGCGGGGCTCGCGGCGACGGACGCTCTGAGAAAAGAGCAGGATCAGCAGACAGGCCGCCACGGTGAACAGCGCGGAGCGGCTGGGCGGCGTATCGAGCAGGACGAAGCAGGGGGCGATACCGGGCAGGACGGACAGTCCGGCCCCGGCGACGCTTTTCCACCGGGAAACCGACAGGCCCATGAACCAGGCCATCAGCAGCGACAGCGGCAGCAGGAAGCGGCCGGCGGCCGCCATGTTGACGCCGAGCTCGCTGTCAAACATCCCACGGAAGCTGACGTAGCCCTTGGCATATTGGAAGACCAGCAGGTTCCAAAAGCATCTGGCCTCATACCAGAGGGGCTTGCGCAGATAGAAGGCGATCAGCGCGCCGGCCAGTCCGATGGCCAGGGCATACCAGCCGCCGGAGCGGAGCCGGGAAACGATGGCGATGGTCATCAGCAGAAGCGGGACCAGGAGCCAGACGATGGGCTGCTCGGGCAGGGACGTCGGCGGGGCGCTGGGATTCAGCCGAAGTGCAAAGGCCGAGCTCAGGCAGGACATTGCGCCGAGGACGGCCGCGGAGCCGATCACGGTTTCCACGAGTATGATCGGGATCAGCTTTCGGCGGGGCAGTTTTTCCCTCACTTTGCCACCTCCCGTTCTCCGACGTAGCAGAGCCAGTCGCTCCGCTCGGACAGTCGTTCCGGCAGAGGCTTGCTGTCCTCCCGGGCCGTGCAGGTCCCGCAGAGGGCGTCGATCAAATCGTCTCCGGTCTTGATTTCGGCCTGCCGGATGCTGTCGCCGTCCATCCAGAGGATGGTATGGACCACGTCACGGTCGAGCATCCTTTCGGAAAGATAGCGCAGACTGCCCAGGGTCTTGCCGCGGACGACGGGACCTCTGGGCGTCTGGACGGCCAGTACGATCCGCCGGCTGACAGGCTCCATCGCCTCGCGTACCACCAGCTCTTCGGTCTTGAGCGAGAGCTTCCAGTGGATATTCTTGACGGGGTCGCCGGGCCGGTAGGGCCGGTGGTCGTGGATCTCGGAATAGCCTCCCCCGTTTTTGGGCTTGAGCTGCTGGTGGAGGATCTGCTCCAGATTCGGCATGGGATCCGGCGTCACGGGCTTCGGGAGAATGACCATGACCGGCATGGACGGGGCACGGAGCCGAAAGGCCCACAGACCCAGATAGTCATAGACCCGGCCCTTGCGCAGCTCCGGGGCAAGAAAGCCGCAGGGCGTTGTGGGCACTGCAAGGACGCCGTCTGTCCGGCCCAGGCGGCTGAGATAGCGCACGTCGGTTTTGGTGTCACGGGTGCGCAGATTGATGCGGATCCGCACCTCCGGCGTCGGAATGGCACGGGGAAGCGTGACCCGGATATGGAGATTCTCGTTCTGATTCTCCTCCACCACCGAGGGCAGGCTGGCCTGCAGGCGGACCTTGACGATGGCAGGCAGGGAGATGATCAGACTGACCCAGGGCAGGGCCAGAACGACCAGTACCACCACCCAGGATTCCCAGATGCCGCTGGCGAAGTAGAAGCCGGCCGAGGCCACGAGGGCAAACACATATAAAATCCGGTTGGGCGCCATTGGATTATACCTTGGGCGGTGCGACCCGGCCCATCACCTCGGTCAGGACAGCATTCTCGGTCAGGCCGAGGCTTTGTGCTTCCGTGGCGAGCAGAATGCGGTGGGCGACGGTGCCGGTGAAGACGGTCTGGACGTCCTCGGGCAGGACGTAGTCGCGCCGATTCATATAGGCGGTCGCCTTCGCCATCGAAACGACGGCAAGTGTGGCACGGGGACTCGCGCCGCGGCTGATCTGGGGGTGCTGGCGGGTGGCGGAGATCAGGCTGACCACATAGGAGATCAGATTTTCCTTCATATAGATCTGGCTGACGGCGTCCTGCATTGCGGCCAGCTCGGTGGTGGTGACGACCTGGCGGACCGTGGTGAGCGGGTTGACTCCGCCCTGGCGGGCCAGGACCATGTCCAGCTCGTCCTTGGGCTTGGGATAGCCCACCGAGAGCCGGACCGTGAAGCGGTCCATCTGGGAATCGGGCAGAAGCTGGGTGCCGGCAGCGCCGGTGGGGTTCTGGGTGGCGATGACCGTGAAGGGACGGGGCAGCGGGTGGGTGACGCCGTCCACAGTCACCTGGCCTTCCTCCATCGCCTCCAGGAGGGCGGACTGGGTTCGGGAGGTGGCACGGTTGAGCTCATCGGCCAGGAAGAGATTGCAGAGGATCGCACCCTTCTGGTAGACCATCTTGCCGGTTTCCTTCTGGTAGACGGAATAGCCGGTGATATCGGAGGGAAGGACGTCGGGGTTGAACTGGACGCGGCCGTAGTCGAGGCCGAGGGCCTTGGAGAAGGCCAGGGCCATATTGGTCTTGCCGACGCCGGGGATGTCCTCGAGCAGGATGTTGCCTTTGGCGAGAATGGTCATCAGGACCCAGATCAGGACCTGGTCCTTGCCCTGGACCGCTTTGCGAAGCTCATTGATGATACGCTGAATCAGATTCATGTTGTTCTCTCCCTCATGCATAATATGACAGCCTATCAGAATAGACGTTGGCGTGCATGGATTCGTTCCGCTCTTTTATCATACCACAGAAGCCGCCCGATTGCAATAAAAAAACAGCGATGCCGCCGCGCCCTTGCGTCGGGCAGCCTGACCTCAGGCCGCCGTGCCACCCGACTGCAAATGCCCACCTCAGGTGAACACGCTGGTACCAAGCGCAAAAAGAGGCCCCGCGGAGCTGTGGGCTCTGCGGGGCGCGGGGCGTTGGTTTATTTGAAGATCTGGGCCATGGTGTCCAGGAGGGTGGAGCTGCCGGTGGAGTTGATGTTGTTGCAGAGGATCACGTCCTGGATGCCCTTTTCGGTCACGAGACCGGAGATGGAGGTGTAGGGCTTGCCGGCCCAGACGCACCAGCTCTGGAAGCTGCGGTAGTCGATCCAGTAGATGTGCTCATAGTGGTCCACCAGGAAGGGGATGAAGGCGTTGCCGTAGGAGTCCTTGACGATCAGGACGGAGGAGCCGTCGGTGATGGTCTCATTGTGGGCGTAGTTGTAGGGCTGATCGCCGCCGGAGAAGGTGCCGTAGAGGCCGGACTGGGGATAGCCGGAGACGTCATAGATGATCTTCCAGCCGTATTCGGCGTATTGGCCGGCGGGCTTGTTGTAGTTGCTGTACATCGTCATCTCGTTGGTGCCGTTGGGGTAGTAGGCGGTGACGGTGTCGGGGTTGGCGGCCAGAGAGGGATTCTGGTTGCTGCTGGAATAGAAGGTGCCCAGGAAGTTCGGGAAGGTGACGGTCTCGAAGCCGTTGAGCTCGTGGGGCGTCCAGCCCTTCAGGGCACAGTACTCGCGGTAGGCGTAATAGGCGCCGAGGGCGGTCCAGTGGTGGTCGGTGTGGAAGTAGATATACTCGTCGTTGTGCTGCTTGAGGGTGTTATAGACCTTGATGGGCGTGACGGAGGGGTCCATGTTGGAATACATCCAGTTCATGGCCTCGTTTTCGTCGGAGCAGCCGATGCCCTCGCGCACGGCGTCCGAGAGCATGATGCCGGCGGAGATGGGGCAGATCATGCAGTAGACGTTGGCCTTGCCATTCAGGGCCTTGGCCACGGCGTTGACGTTGAGGCAGTATTTTGCGCTGCCGCTCTGGCTGAAGCCGTAGACGCCGTAGCCGCAGTTTTCGGTGATGTAGATGGAGCCGGCCTGCTCCGCCGGGGTGACGGCGTCACCCGCGCCGGCGGGCTTTTCGGTGGTGGCGGGCGCGGTGGTCTCGGCGGGGATGGTATCCACGGGGACCTCCCCACTCTGGCTGGAGGCGGTGGTGTCGATCCGCTGGGTGGCGGGGGGCTCGGTCTGCGCGGGTTCGGTCTTGTTCATGGAGGCCAGCTGCTCGAGGTCAACGCTTCCGGTGGGGATCTCATCGGCCTTTTCGCCGTTGCTGACCAGCTGATTGCCCTGCTTTCCATAGAGGGCCTTGACCTTGTGGTCACCGGAGATGAGCAGCTCGCGGAGGGGGTAGGTGTCGGCATACCAGGTGCTGACGCCGCCTGCGGCCTCGTCGGCAGTCTTCTCATGGAAGAAGAAGGTGCCGTCCCAGATGGACTGGAGGGTGGGCTTGGGGAACTTGGTCAGGGTTCGTTTTTCGATGGTGGATTCCTTGGGCCGGGCGAACCAGATCAGGCCGATGACGGCCATCAGGAGCAGGAAGCCAAAGAAGACGAGCTGCTTGATCTGGGCGGTTCGGTAGCGGATCTCCTGATATTCACGCTTGGTAGGTCTCATGTAGGCGCCTCCTTAGAACTGGAAATAGAGGAAGGGGTTGTAGCTGTTCCCGGCCAGAGCCATCGCGGACAGGACCACCAGGATGAGGGGGACCAGGACGTCGGCCACGCCGTAGGCGGTCAGAGCGATCTTGTTGTTGCGGCTGACATTCCGCAGCAGGTTGCCGAGTCGGCTCATCAGCGGGGTGCAGCCGACGACGGCGATGATCAGGAAGAACCAGTAGTTCTGGAAGGTCAGGCCGGAGGAGATGGTGTGGAAGCGATTGCCGTTGAGGCCGAACATGGCCTTGAGGGCGGTGCCGAGCATGCTCATATCCTCAAACTTGAACAGGACCCAGCCGAAGAGGACGATGACCAGGGTCAGAGCCCGGCGCAGGAGCTTGGGGATGCGGTCCACGGGGACCAGGTACTTTTCGAGGATCAGGAAGACGAAGTAGTACAGGCCCCAGAGGATGTAGTTCCAGCTGGCTCCGTGCCACATGCCGGTCAGACCCCAGACCACGAACATATTGAAAATATGGCGGCTCTTAGCGCAGCGGTTGCCGCCCAGGGGGATGTAGACGTAATCGCGGAAGAAGGTGGACAGGGAGATGTGCCAGCGCCGCCAGAAGTCGGTGATGGAATCGGCCATGTAGGGATAGTTGAAGTTTTCCTTGTAGTGGAAGCCGGTCATCAGGCCCATGCCGATGGCCATATCCGAATAGGCGGAGAAGTCCAGGTAGATCTGCAGCATGAAGGCGATCGCGCCGAGCCAGGCGCCGAGCACCGAGGTCTGGCCGGACGGCAGACCGGCGATCATCGCGTCGGCCACGCCGGCGCAGCCGTTGGCCAGGATGGCCTTCTTGGCCAGGCCGACGGCGAAGCGGGTGATTCCGCGGCTGACCTCCGCCATCTTGACCCGGCGGCAGAGGATGTCGTTTTCCACATCGCGGTAGCGGACGATCGGGCCGGCGATGCACTGGTGGAAGAGGCTGGCATAGAGCAGGAGCAGCCAGTATTTCGGCTGGGCATCGGTGTCGCCGCGGTAGACGTCCACCACATAGGACATGAGCTGGAAGGTGTAGAAGCTGATGCCGATGGGCAGGACGATGTTCGGGATCTCCTTGGGCACGCCGGCGATGAGCTGGACATTGCGCAGGAAGAAGCCCGTATACTTGAAGATTCCGAGGATGATCAGCTGCAGGACGATGCAGGCGATCAGGCTGCCCTTGCCGCTGCCGCGGTTGGAAGCCTGGGCATTCTGAATGCGCAGGCCGAAGAACCAACAGATCGCAGTCATGCCCAGCAGCAGCGGGACGTAGCGGACGCCGCCCCAGGCGTAGAACACCAGGGAGAAGCAGAGCATGACGATATTTTTCTTTTTCAGATCATGCACCAGAGCCTGGGTCAGGACATTGGCGATGAAGAACACAAACAGGAAAAACAGACTGGAAAAAACCAACGAAAAGTCCCCCTTCCGCGCGGAACCGTCTGCGCGGGTTTCCGACGGTTAAATAGACGCAAAAAAACACAGATCGTTCCTATTATATGATAAAAGTCGGCAGAATGCAAGAGCGATTTCCGGCGGGCCGGCGGAGCAG
>CAMHMK010000036.1 GCA_946186225.1 uncultured Clostridia bacterium | reverse complement strand
ACCACATTGAGCCCGTCGGCTTTTTGATGATGGTAATCGCCCATTTCGGCTGGGCCAGACCCGTGCCGGTGGATATGCGCCGGTTCAAAAACCCGAAGGTCGGCATGGCCCTCACGGCGCTGGCCGGTCCGCTCTCCAACGTCCTGCTTGCCCTGCTCAGCGTTTTTGCGTACTGTCTGACCTTCTTCCTAGCCCCGATCAATACGCAGTTGATGTGGGTCGGAGCGCTCGAGCCCGGCGGCGCTCTGTACTATCTGATCGACTTTTTCTACGTGATGACCATTCTCAACACCGGCTTGGCGGTCTTTAACCTGATTCCCATTTCCCCGCTGGACGGCTCGAAGATCCTGGCGATCCTTTTGCCGGACGCCGCGTATCTGAAGCTGATGCGGTATGAGCGGTACGGCATGCTGATCCTGATCGCGCTGATGTTTCTGAACGTCCTGGACAAGCCCCTTGCCGTTTTGCAGGGTGGGCTTCTGGACGGACTGATGGCCGTGGCGGAGCCTCTGGCCCGCGCGATTGCCGGCGCATAAATCCTGATGACTGGAGAGAAAATGGAAGAACCGAAATACCACCTTTCGGGTGTGATACACGGTCGGGACGAGGTCTCCGGCGACTTTGACGGCCCGCTCGACCTGATTTTGCTCCTTTTGAGCAAGAATAAAATTGAGATCCAGGACGTTTCCATCTCGTCCATCCTGGAACAGTATCTGGCTTATCTCGACGAGATGAAGCGGATGGATATGGAGATCGCCAGCGAGTTCATCGACATGGCCTCTCACCTGATGCTGATCAAGACCAAGATGCTCCTCTCTGCTGCCGAGCAGCAGGAGGCCCTCTCCGAGATGGAGCAGCTGATCCAATCCCTGCAGGAACGGCAGCGGCAGGAGGCCTTTGAGCAGATCCGCAATGCCTCCGGCTTTTTGGAGGGCCGTTCCGAGCTGGGGCTCGGCACCTTCACCAAGGGCCCCGAGCCCTACGAGAAGGACCGGACTTATCGCTACAAGCATGAGGCCGCCGACCTGCTGGCTGCCCTGGCCGCCATCGAGGATCGCGGGCAGAAGCGTCTGCCTCCGCCGGTTTCCAGCTTTGAGGGCATCGTGGGCCACGAGCCCTATCCCGTCACCAAAAAATCCTCGGAGATCCTTCGCAAGCTGCTGCTGCGCGGCATCAGCAAGCTCAAGCGCCTGTTCTCCGGGTGCCGCAGCCGGTCGGAGATCGTGGCGACCTTCCTGGCCGTGCTGGAGCTGTGCAAGAACAACAGCGTGGAGCTGATCGAGGAGCGGGGAGAGCCCGCCGTCAAGCTCGTCCGGGTCCCGGAGGAGAGAAAGGAGGCGTCCCATGGAGCATAGCGAATTACAGCGCGTCTGCGAGGCAATTCTGTTTGCCGCCGGCGAACCGGTTTCGACCGAGCGCCTTTCCTTTGCCGCCCAGGCTGTCCCCGATGAAATCCACGCCGCCCTGCGCGCGCTGATGGATCAGTACGCCTTCGAGCGGCGGGGCATCCGGATCCTCCGGCTGGAGGACAGCTACCAGATGTGCTCGGCCAACGACCTGGCCCCCTACGTCACGCGGGCGCTGGAAACCCGGAAGCCGCCGAAGCTCTCCGCCTCCCAGCTGGAGACGCTGACCGTGATCGCCTACTACCAGCCCGCCACAAAGGCCTGGGTGGAGAAGCTGCGGGGTGTGGACAGTTCCTATACGATCTCCGCCCTGCTGACCAAGAAGCTGATTGCCGAGAACGGTCGGCTGGACGCTCCGGGCAGGCCGATCCTCTATGTGACGACGCCGGACTTCCTGCGGACCTTCGGCCTGGAATCCCTGGCAGACCTGCCCGAGATCCAGCGCGTGCGCATCGACGATCCCCAGACGCTGGCCGCCGAGGCCGCCCAGACAACGCTGCCGGATTTTGACCCCGGACAGGAGCCCGCCCCACCGCAGGAGGAGGGGTCGAAATGAAGGCCCTTCGGAAAAACGGAAAGCTGCTTCTGATCGTTCTGGTCGCTCTGCTGGCAATTCCGATCCTTCTGCTGGTCGCTGTCATCCTGCTCCTGCTCTCCCCCATTCCGGTCGGCCTCCGCTTCCGCTACGACGGGGCCTCAGCGCTCCGGCTGATCATCGCCTTCTTCCACATGCAGCTTCTGCCCAAAAAACCGATGACGAGGAAGCAGGCGGAAAAGGCAGCAGCCAAAAAGGCCAAAAAGCAGGAAAAAAAGGCAAAAAAAGCGGCGAAAAAGGCAGAAGAGAAAAAGAAACAGCAGGCTCACAGTCTGATCGCCAAGCCGGAGCCCGAGGCGCCGGCAGAACCGAAGCCCAAGACCTCTGTGCGCGACAAGCTGGAGGGTCTGATCCCCTGGGCGAAGCTCGGCGTGCGCTTCGTCGGGGAATTCTTCCATCGGCGGCTGTGCGTCCGAAGGCTGAACATCCGCGTGGCCCTGGCAAACTCCGACCCCGCCAAACTGGCGATGAGCACCGGGCGGGCCTGGGAGATCCTGGGCATCGCAGTTCCCATTCTGGAACAGGGCTTCCGGATCAAGGAACGCAGGTTGAACGTCTATCCCGACTTTACAGCGAAGAAGACCGACGTGGAGGCTGAGCTGCAGATCCGTCTGATCCTGGGCGGTCTGTTCTGGATGGCTCTGCGATACGGCTTCCGGGCTTTGAAATTGTTCCTATCCCGTAAATTCCGGAAGAAAGCGACGAAGACCGCGCCGACCGAAGAAACGGCGCCGGCCAAGGCGTCATGATCCCATATACGACGAAAGGCGGTAGAACCATGAACAACAACATCTCTGAAATGCTCACCTCCTCTCTGGAAAAGATTCAGCGGATGGTGGACGTCAACTCCATCATCGGCCAGCCGCTCCAGGTCGGCGACGGCGTGACCGTTATCCCGATCACGAAGCTCCACATCGGCGTGGGCGGCGGCGGCACCGACTTTGCCACCAAGAATTCCATTGCCTCCAAAAAGGACCCCTTTGGCGGCGGTCTCGGCGCGGGCGTCAGCGTGGATCCCGTGGCCTTCCTGATCGTCAAGGACGGCACTGTCCGGATGATCCCGGTGGCCGAGCCCGCCAGCACAACCATGGACCGGATCGTGGAGCAGGCGCCGGATCTGATGGACAAGGTGGCGGATTTCCTGGATAGCCGCAAGCCCAAGCAGGAGGCATAATTTCGCAAAAACTGCCAGTTTGCGCTGCCGCATCGCCGGGAAAGCTAAGACCGGTGATGTAATATGAAACAAATCCTTCGGATCGCCGCGCTGGCTGCGGCGGTCTGGATGCTCTGCGTCCCGGCAAAGGCGTCGGGCGGGACAAGCGTCTCGGCACGGCGCTGCATTGTCATGGATGCGGGCAGCGGCGAGGTCTTGTATGAAAAAAATGCCGACGAGCGAAGTCTGATCGCTTCCACGACCAAGATCATGACCGGCTGGCTGGCCTGCCAGCTCGTCAACCTGGACGCGGAATACGAAATCCCCGCCGAGGCGGTGGGCATTGAGGGCTCGTCGATCTATCTGCGCTCCGGCGAACGGCTGACCGGCGAGGACCTGCTGCGCGGGATGCTGCTGCACTCGGGCAACGACGCCGCGACCGCTCTTGCCATCGCGGCCTGCGGGACTGAGGCGTCCTTCGTGGAGGAAATGAACCTGTCGGCTCAGGATCTCGGGCTGCGCAGCACCCACTTTGCCAACCCGCACGGTCTGGACGACGCCGGCAACTACAGCACGGCGCGTGATCTGGCCCGGCTGACCGCCTTCGCCCTGCGGGATGCGAATTTCCGGGCAGCCGTCTCGGCCAAGACCGCCGTGATCGGCGGAAACCGCGCGCTGACCAACCACAACAAGCTGCTCTGGCGCGTGGAGGGCTGCATCGGCGTGAAGACCGGCTACACCCAGGCCGCAGGCAGAATCTTGGTCAGCGCAGCCGAACGCGGGGGCAGAACGATCATCGTCGTGACCATCGACGACCCCGACGACTGGCGAGACCATGAGAGGCTGTACGAGCGGTTTTTCCGCACGGAGGACTGACATCAGGAGGAAACATGGAGCGTCTGCAAAAGCTGATCTCCGCCGCCGGGCTCTGTTCCAGACGGACGGCGGAGGATTGGATCGCCGCCGGGCGGGTGACGGTCAACGGCGCGGTTGCCGCGCTTGGGCAGACCGCCGATCCGGCGATGGATGTGATCCTCGTGGACGGGCGTCCCCTGCCCCGGGCTCCGGCGCAGACAACAACGATCCTGGTCTACAAGCCGCGCGGGGTCGTGACGACCCTCTCCGACGAGAAGGGGCGGCCCACGGTGGTCTCCCTCCTGCCCGCGGAGTTTCCGCGTCTCTACCCCGTAGGGCGTCTGGATCAGTTTTCCGAGGGACTGCTTTTGATGACGAACGACGGAGCCCTGGCCAACCGCCTGACCCATCCCGCCGGGGAGATCGAGAAGGTCTATCTGGTCTGGGTCTCCGACGTTTCGGAGGGGGCTCCCGCTCTGCTCCGCCGCCCGATCGTCCTGGACGGCCGCCGGATCCGGCCACCGAAGGTCCGTCTGCTCTGGCAGAGAGACCGGACAGCCCAGCTTGAAATCACGATCCACGAGGGGCGCAACCGCCAGATCCGGCGGATGTGCGAGGCGGCGGCTTTGACCGTGACCCGCCTCAAGCGGGTCCGGGAGGGTCCGATCTCCCTCGGCGACCTCAAGCCAGGCCAGTGGCGGGAGCTGACCGCTGCGGAGCTTGCCGCACTTTATGAAACAGAGTAAATCCGGGTGATTTACGGAAAGAGGGCAATAGAATGCTCATCTACAGACGAAACGTGGATCCCGCCAGCAAAGCAGGAAAGATGATTATGCTGGTGTTTGCCATCTTAGGCGCACTGTTTTTGATTGCTGCTCTGGTTTTTCTGGTTCTGAAAACCAACCGGCTAAAGGGCATGGAACGAACCAGAGCGATCATCATCGACCACGATGAATACAGCACGAGCACTTCGGTGTCGTACAGGGTGAACGGAAAGGTCTACAGATACCGCTTCTCCGAATACAGCAGCAGCGACCGGATCGGCGATACGATTTCCGTGGCCTATGACAAAAACGCGCCGGATCACCCCTATCGGACGGGCTTCATGGCCTATTTTGTCTCCGTGATGTTTGCCTTCTTTGGATTTGTCTTCTCACTCGTCGGATGGATCGGCCTTTTGGCTTTCCATCGGAAGCCGAAGAAGGAGCAGGTACCATGGGAATTGCCGTGATTGTCGTCGGCGGCGGGGCCGCCGGTATGTTTGCTGCGATCCAGGCCGGTTACGCAGGGGCAAAGGTCCTGCTGCTGGAGCCAAACGACCGCCTGGGCAAAAAACTCTACATCACCGGCAAGGGCCGGTGCAATCTGACCAACCACTGCGCCTGGCAGGACGTGCTGAAAAACGTCCCGCGCAACGGGCGCTTCCTCTACTCGGCCCTCTCCGGCTTCACGCCCGAGGACGCCGAGACCTTCTTTGAGAGCCACGGCTGCGAGATCAAGGTGGAGCGCGGCAACCGCGTCTTCCCGGTCAGCGACAAGTCTGCCTCGGTGGTGGACGCCCTCAAGACCGCTCTGGGCTATGCCGGGGTGGAGGTCGTCCGTGCCCGGGCAAAGCAGCTGCTGACCGCAGATGGGCGGATCATCGGCGTCCGCACCGACCGCGGGGACTATTTTGCCCCGGCGGTCATTCTGGCCACCGGCGGTAAGTCCTACCCCGCCACCGGCTCCACCGGCGAGGGCTACCGCATGGCCGCAGCCTTAGGCCATTCCATCGTTCCTCCCGTCGGCTCCCTGGTCCCGATGGTGGAGGACGGGAGCTGGTGCGCCAGGATGCAGGGTCTGAGCCTGCGCAACGTGCGGATGCGCCTGCTGGACGCGGGCGGCAAGACCGTGTATGACGAGCTCGGAGAGCTGCTGTTCACCCACTTCGGTCTTTCGGGACCGGTCATCCTCTCGGCCTCGGCCCACATGGAGCAGGAGAAGCGGTATACCGTAAGCATCGACCTCAAGCCCGCCCTGGACGAGGAGAAGCTGGACGCACGCATCCTCCGCGACTTTGGCGAAAACATCAACCGCACCCTTGAAAACGCGCTCTTTGGCCTGTATCCCCGGGCCATGATCCCGGTGATCGTGGAGCGGTCCGGCATTCCGGGCGATACCCGCGTCAACGCCGTGACAAAGACCCAGCGCAGGGTCCTGCTGGAGCTGACGAAGGATTTCCGCGTGGCGATCTCCGGTCTGCGGCCCGTGGAGGAGGCCATCATCACCTCCGGCGGCGTGCGCACGAAGGAGATCGACCCGAAGACCATGGAATCCCGGCTGGTTCCCGGTCTCTACTTTGCCGGAGAGGTCATTGACGTGGACGCCTACACCGGGGGCTTCAATCTGCAAATCGCCTGGGCAACCGGCTATGCCGCCGGCAATTCCGCCGCTGCCCGGAACGCATAACACCAATGGAGGTACTTACTATGTCTGAATTTGTTTCTGTCGCCATTGACGGGCCTGCCGGAGCAGGCAAGAGCACCATTGCCCGCCGGGTCGCATCCGAGCTGGGCTATCTGTATGTGGACACCGGCGCCATCTACCGCACCGTGGGCTACCACATGAGTCTGATGGGCATCGGCCCGAAGGACACCGACGGCATCCGCCGCTGCCTGGACGACGTCAACATCGAGCTTCGCTACGGTGACGACGGCCTGCAGCACATGATCCTGAACGGGGCCGACGTGACCGACGCCATCCGCACCCCGGAGATGTCTGCAATGGCCTCCGGCGTGGCCGCCCAGAGCTGCGTCCGCAGCTATCTGCTGGACATGCAGCGGAATCTGGCCGGGACGCACAACGTGATCATGGACGGGCGGGACATCGGCACCGTCGTTCTGCCGAAGGCGACCGTCAAGATCTATCTGACCGCCTCTGCAGGCGTCCGCGCCGAGCGCCGCTTCAAGGAGCTGGCTGCCAAGGGTCAGGACGTGAAGTATGAGGATATCTATACCGACATCGTCAAGCGCGACGAGCAGGATATGAACCGGCCCATCGCCCCCCTGCGCTGCGCTGACGACGCTGAGGTCGTGGACAGCTCCCAGATGAGCATCGACCAGGTGGTCGCGGAGCTCAAGGCCATCATCCGGAAGAAGGCGGCAAAATGAGCGCCGAAACGGAGCAGAAGACCGAAGGCGGCAAAAAGAAGACGGAGCCGGGCCGCGGGTTTGCGGTCAGGGTGTTCTATCCGATCCTCCGCATTCTCCTCCTGGTCTTCATGCGGTTCTACCACTGGCCGACCTTCCGCGGCTTTGCGCGGATGCCGGAGGGCGCCTGCATCATCTGCGCCAACCACTCCGGCTTTGCAGATCCCCTGTGGGTGGACATGGGGCTGAAAACCCGCGTCCCGCCCTGGACGATGGCAAAGAACGTCCTGTTTGAGAATAATCGCCTGTTCGGCAGGTTCCTGCTGGCCTTCCGGGCCTTCCCGGTCAACCGCGACGCGGTGGACATCGCCTCGGTCAAGAAGTCGCTGTCCGTCCTGCGCAAGGGCGAGAAGCTGATGATCTTCCCCGAGGGCACCCGCGTCAAGCACGGCAAGGTCGTGACCCCGAAGAACGGCGCGATCCTGCTGGCCCAGCGGGCCGATGTGCCAATCGTGCCGGTCTTTATCACGCCAAATCGCAAGCCCTTCCAGCCCATCCGGATCATCATGGGAGAGCCCTACAAGCCCGAATACTCGTGCCGCCGCCCCGACAACGACGAGCTCGACCGGCTGACAGCCGAGATGATGGACAGGATCCGTGCGTTGGGAAATCAGCAGACCTCCAAGGGCTGACGGCTTGCGTCGCCTGCCGACGATTGCATATTGCCTATGAACGACTACTTATCCTTTCTTCGCGCTGCGTTACCGGAATGCGACGCCGTGACCGTCTCCGACCGGACGCTGCGGGAGATCGTCAAGCATGAGATCACTGTGCGGGCCATTGTTCCCTGGGGAGGATCTATCCCGGAGGACGTTTTCAAAGCCTACGTCCTCTTTCCGCGCGTGAACACGGAGTTCCCCTCGGCCTATCACGGTCCCCTCTGGACGCAGCTCCGCGACCGGGTCTCAGGCGGGTCCATGGAGGCCGCTGTGCAGGCGGTCAACCTCTGGTGCGCCGAATCTGCAGAGTATCAATCCACCGACGATCGGACGAATTCCCCTCTGGACATGCTCCGGCTGACGCGGGGGCGGTGCGGGGAGGAATCCGTCCTGCTTGTGAGCGCACTGCGGGCCTGCTGCATTCCGGCGCGTCAGGTCTACGTCCCCTGGTGGTCGCACTGCGACGACAACCACGCCTGGGTCGAGGCCTGGGTGGACGGACGTTGGCGCTATCTGGGCGCCTGCGAGCCGGAACCAACCCTGGATTCCGGCTGGTTCACCGCCGCAGCCTCCCGCGCCATGCTGGTCCACACAAAGGTCTGGGGCCCTGCATCAGACGGCGACGAGGTCTGCGGAACGCAGTTCGGGGCGTACATCGTCAACCGGACCGCGGCCTACGCCAGAACTGCGCAGCTGACGGTTCTGGCACTGGCGGAGGGCCAGCCTGTACCCGGACTGACCGTCCGCTTCGAGCTGGCGAACCTCGGCGCGCTCCGCCCGATTCACACCGCGCAGACCGACGCGGACGGGGCCGTCCGCCTGACCCTCGGTCTGGGCGGGCTGCGCATCCACTTGACCGACGGCCTCCGCTTTCTGGCGCGGACCGTTGAATTGACGGAGAACACAACGCTTCGGTTCGACTGGGCGGAAGCCTCCGACCGGATTCCGGACGAGACCTTCTCCCAGCGGCCTCCGCTGGGGACCAAGATCCAACCTGCTCCGGCCACTCCGGAGCTCCGGGCGGAACACGCGGACAAGCTCCGCGCCTGCGCGGCGGCCCTCGCTTCCAAGCGAGCTCACTTCTTTGAAAAGCCGGCGTATCTGGCCCTTGCCTGCGGCAATTCCATGGAAATCCGGGCCTTCCTGGCCGAAACCCGCTATCCCGAGGCCGACAAGGCCGCCCTGCTGGACACGCTCCGACCCAAGGATTTCGGCGATGCCACGGCCCAGCTCCTGTGCGAGGCCCTGTCCGCCGCCCTCCCCTTCCGGGGCCGGTATCCGGATGAGATCTGGCAATTCGGCGTCCTGGCCCCGCGGGTCGCCAACGAAAAGCTGCTTCCGATCCGGCGCGCACTGCAAAACCGCTTCCGGGCAGATCCGCCCAAGACCCCCCTGGCTCTCTGGGATCGCCTCTGCAGGCAGATCGAGGTCCGTCCCGGCCGGGATCTTTGTATCCCGGACCTGCGGGCCGTCCTGCTTCGGGCCAGGTCCTGCGCGGCGGAGACACTGGACGTACTCTTTGTTGCCTGCGCCAGAGCCATCGGCTTTGCCGCACGGTTGAACCAGGAGACCGGGATCAAGGAGATCTGGGACGGAACGTGGAAGGCGCTGACGCCGGAGACCGCCGTGACCGGGACTCTGCGCCTGGAAACCCCGGACCCGGCGCCGCTGATCGGCGGCATAGATTTCGGTCTGGAGCGGCTGGCGCATGGGGTTTTCGTCCCCCTCGATCTGGACGGTCTTACCCTCTCCGGCTCGCACGGGCTGACCTTGCCCATCGGGGATTACCGGCTGGTCGCCCTGCGGCGACGGGCGGACGGCTGCGTAGACGGACGCCTGACGCCGATTCGCGTAAATGCCGGAGATACAGCGACGGTTTCGGTCCTCTGCCCGCCACGGCGGCTGCCGGAGGGACTTTCCCTTGCGGCGCTCGCAGAAATTGAGACAGCGGAAGGGCCCCTGCTCTCGGGTCTGCGGGGACAGCCTGCCATCGTCGCCCTGCTGGCCCCGTCCGATGAGCCAAGCGTCCATTTTCTGAATGAATTACAGGCAGCGACCGAACGGGACGCCGCCGTTCGGGTCCTGCTCCTGCCCGGAGCGGACCGGACGCGGGTCGAATCCGCCCTGCAGTCCTGGCCTGACGCCCGCATCCTGCGGCTGGAAGACGCCTCCGCCCTGCTGCCCTGGCGCGAAGCTCTGCACGCCGGAGAGCTGCGCCTGCCCTTCGCCGCTGCGGTGGACCGGGACGGACGGGGACTCTTTGCCATCACGAATTATCAGGTCGGCGCGGTGCGGACCCTGCTGGACCTGCTGCGCCAAACGGAGGAACTGAAATGAAACAGAACATCACCCTGGAGGTCTGCTGCGGCAGCGTGGAGGACGTCCTGGCCGCCGCCCGCGGCGGCGCGGACCGCGTGGAGCTCAACTCCTGCCTCTTTCACGGGGGACTGACGCCGTCGGTGGGCGAGCTGCTGGTCGCCAAGCGGATGGTTGACATTCCCATTATGACGATGGTGCGCCCGCGGCAGGGCGGCTTCTGCTACACGCAGGCCGAGTATGCCACGGCCCTGGCCGACGCCGAGCAGCTACTGGCAAACGGCGCCGACGGCCTGGTCTTCGGCTTCCTGCACGAGGATGGCACGCTCGACAAGGAGCGCTGCCGGGAGCTGGTTCGGCTGACCGGGAACCGGACGAAGGTCTTCCATCGGGCCATCGACGTGGCCCCGGACTGGAGGGCCATGCTCGCCGATCTGATCGAGCTCGGCGTGGACCGCGTTCTGACGAGCGGCCAGGCTCCGGACGTCTACTACGGCATCGACGTGATCCGCGAGATGGTGGAATTTGCCCAGGGACGGATCCAGATCCTGCCCGGCGCGGGCGTGAACCGCAAGAACATCGACCGCATTCTCGAATTCACCGGCTGCGACCAGATCCACGTCGCCCGCTTCACCCAGCGCGTCGATCCCTCCACCGCCAACAACCGTGACATCTTCTACGGCGGCGCGCTCTATCCCCCCGAGGACCGCTACGACGTGATCGACGGCGGCTTCGTGGCCGAGATGCGCGCACACTGCTGACTGCCGGGAGGTCCGCCATGTCCTCTTACGTCACCCGCCCCACGCCGGGCGATACCGCCTGGTTCACCCATGACCGCTTCGGCATGTTCCTCCACTGGGGGCTCTATGCCCTGCCCGCCCGGCACGAGTGGGTCAAGACCCGCGAGCGGATGACCGACGCGGATTATGACCGCTATTTCCGGCGCTTTGACCCGGATCTTTTCGATCCCCGCGACTGGGCCAGACAGGCCAAGGCCGCCGGGATGCGCTATGCGGTGCTGACCACCAAGCACCACGACGGCTTCTGCCTCTTTGACAGCCAATACACCGACTACAAGGCGACCAATACGCCCGCCGGACGGGATCTGGTCCGGGAATTTGCGGACGCCTTTCGGGCCGAGGGGCTTCGCGTGGGCTTTTACTACTCCCTGCTGGATTGGCATCACCCTGATTTTACGATCGACGTCCATCACCCGCGCCGCGACGACCCCGACGCCCGCGCGCAGAACGAGGGCCGCTGCATGGCCCGATACTGCGAATACATGCGCAATCAGGTCCGGGAGCTGCTGACGGGCTACGGGAAGATCGACATTCTCTGGTTTGATTTCTCCTACCCCGAGCAATGCGGGACCGGAAGCAGGGCCTGGATGCAGGGAAAGGGCGCGGAGGACTGGGAGGCCGAGTCTCTGATCTCCCTGGCCCGCTCCCTCCAGCCCGGCATTCTGATCGACAACCGGACCGGGCTCGAGCAGGATATCTGGACCCCGGAGCAGTACCAGCTCGGCGACTGGCTCCGCCACCCGGAGACCGGGGAACGGGTGGTCTGGGAGGCCTGCCAGACCTTTTCCGGGTCCTGGGGCTACTACCGCGACGAAACGAGCTGGAAATCCCCCGGTCAGCTCATCCGGATGCTGGTCAACACGGTTTCCGCCGGCGGGAATCTGCTGATGAACGTCGGTCCGACGGCGCGGGGATATTTTGACCGCCGGGCAAGCGAGGCCCTGGACGTCTTCGCCGACTGGATGAAATACAACAGCCGCTCGATCTATGGCTGCACGATGGCCGAGCCGGACCTGCTGGCGGCCTGCCCCCGGGACTGCCGCATGACGCAGTCACAGGACGGAAAGCGGCTTTATCTGCACCTGTTCGCCTATCCCTTTTCCCATCTGGAGCTTCGCGGTCTGGCCGGACGGGTGGAATACGCCCAGTTCCTGCAGGATGCAAGCGAGCTGCGCTTCACCGAAGGCAGGGTGGACCATTTCAGTCTCGGCGCGGCCGCGGCCGATGATCTGCTCGTGCTGGAGCTGCCGGTGCAAAAGCCCGCCGGCGAAGTACCTGTGATCGAGCTGTTTTTGCGGTAACGGAATCATTCTCAATTCTCACATCTCAATTCCCCTGGAGGGTTTTATGTACGAAATCACGATATCCGACGCTGCGGGCTTCTGCTTTGGCGTGCAGCGGGCGGTGGAGACCGTCGAGCGGGTTGCGCGGGAGGGCGGCAGCGTGGTCACCCTCGGGCCGATCGTCCATAACCGCCACGTCGTTGACCGCTTTGCGCAGATGGGCGTCCACGAGATCGCGTCCGTGGACGAGGCCCCGGCTGACAGCACGGTGATCATCCGCGCCCACGGCGTGGACCGGGCCACCATGCAGGCGCTGGAGGCGCGCGGGGTGCGGGTCGTGGACGCGACCTGTCCCTTCGTTGAGCGCATCCACGAGCTGGTCCGCAGGGCCGAGACCGAAAACCGGAGACCGGTCATCTACGGCTCCCGGGTCCACCCCGAAGTGGTCGGCATTTCCGGCTGGTGCGAGCACCCGATCGTGGTGGAAAGCCCGGAAGAATTCGAGGCCTGGCTTGCTTCTTCGCCCGAAAACGCCGATCTTCCCATCGCATTGGTGGCCCAAACCACCTCCAATCAAAATTCCTGGAAAAAAATCGTTGAAATTTCGAAAAAAAACTGTACAAACGCGAAAATATTTGATACAATATGCAGAGCGACCGAGGTACGTCAGACAGAAGCAGCAAGGTTGGCTGCCCACAGCGATACAATGATCGTTGTGGGAGATAAATCCAGCGCCAACACCCGTCAGTTGGCTGCAATCTGCCGCGAACACTGCCCGCGCGTATGTTTAATCGACAGTGCGGCGGATCTGGCTGGCTGTGATTTTTCGGATTCGCATTTCATCGGTATCACTGCAGGAGCGTCAACACCTGCGTGGATAATAAAGGAGGTCAATCAAACCATGGATGAAATCAAAACAGTTGAGACTGCACCGGAGGAAAGCTTTGAGGCAATGCTTGACGCGAACATCAAGACTCTAAACACAGGAGATACGGTCACGGGCGTCGTCGTTGCCATCGGCTCCACCGAAGTCCAAGTTGACCTTGGTACCAAGCACGCCGGTTATATTCCTGTAGATGAAGTCAGCAGCGACCCCAACGAGAAGCCCGAGGACATTCTGCACGTCGGCGATGAGATCAAGGTCTTTGTCGTTCGTGTGAACGACCAGGAAGGCACCGTGCAGCTCAGCCGCAAGAAGCTCGACGGCATGCGTGTCTGGGACGAGCTCCAGGAAGCAGCGGACAACAAGACTCCCCTCGAGGTCAAGATCAATGAGACCAACAAGGGCGGCCTGGTCGCCAACTACAAGGGCGTCCGTGTGTTCATTCCCGCTTCCGCTTCCGGCGTCGCCCGCGGCGGCAATCTGGAAGAGCTGAAGGGTCAGACCGTTCGCATCCGCATCACCGAGGTCAACCGCGAGCGCCGCGGCGGCCGTGTGGTCGGCTCCATCCGTGCCGTGCTCAATGAGGAGCGCAAGGCAGCGCAGGAGAAGATCTGGTCCGAGATCGAGGTCGGCAAGAAGTACACCGGTACCGTCAAGTCCCTGACGTCCTACGGCGCGTTCGTTGACATCGGCGGCGTGGACGGCATGGTGCATGTCTCTGAGCTCAGCTGGCGTCGGATCAAGAACCCCGCTGAGGTCGTCAAGGTCGGCGACGTCATTGACGTCTACGTCATTGCCCTCGACCCCGAGAAGAAGAAGATCTCTCTGGGCTACAAGACCGAGGAGATGAACCCCTGGAACCAGTTCACCGCCAAGTACAGCGTCGGCGACGTTGCCAAGGTCAAGATCGTCAAGATGATGACCTTCGGCGCCTTTGCTGAGATCGTTCCCGGCGTGGACGGCCTGATCCACATCTCTCAGATCGCGGACCGCCGCATCGGCAAGCCCGAGGACGTTCTGACCGTCGGTCAGGAAGTGGATGCCAAGATCATCGACATCGACGCCGAGCACAAGCGCATCTCCCTCTCCATCCGTGCCCTGCTGGAGCCCACCGTGGAAGAGCAGGCCGAGGCCATTGCCGAGGAGAACGCTGAATAATCCGAGCACTTTTTGCGCCGGAACACTGGGGCTGACTCATAGATCTATGAGCCAGCCCCAACTGGTATTATTGACTGAAGGAGGCTGCCGGAGATGAAACGAATCCAGATGCTTGCCCTGCTCCTGGCCATCGGGTTGGTGCTGAGCGCCTGTGGCCAGAGCCCGGTACCGGCAAAGACGACCACAGCCGCCCCGCCGCAAACCACTGCGGACACAAAGCAGACTGCGGAATCTGCCCCGTCCACCGCGCCGGAAACGGCTGCCGCGACCACCGAGCCGATGACGACCGAAGCGCCGACCGAGATCCCGACAGCGCCTGCGGACGCCGACGGGATCGCCTGGCAGGCGGCGGAAGCGCCCCGGCCGGCAAAGGATACGGCAGAGGTGCTCGCTGCCCTGCGCGCGGACGTCTTCTCCCGCCTGTCCGAATTCCGTTCGAGCGCAGGTCAGGACGGGAATGCGTCCATCGGCGACGGCAGCATCGAGGCCCCGACGCCGGCGGACCTGCCGGCGGGCATCCGCTGCGGCAGCTCCGTGCAGACGGATGGCGACGACCTCTATCTGATTGACGGCTTCGGTCTGCGAATTCAGTCTGCAGCGGGAACGAAGAGCCGTCTGCTCTCCTATACGCCGGTCCGGACCGGTGCTGACACGGGAGAGGCCTGGCTCCAGACCCTCTATGTCTCCGGCAATCGGGCCGCCGTCCTCTACACCCGGACCGGAACCGAGGACGGCATCTACGACACGACCGAGACCCACGCTGCGATCTTCGACATCTCCGACCGGGAGGCCCCTGCTCTGATCGCCGACGTTGGCGCGGATGGGGGAATCCAGACCTCCTTCCTGCTGGCAGACGGCAAGCTGTTGGTTGTGACGAACCGCTATTACTGGGACCCTGCCGAGCTGACGCAGGACCACCTGCCCCGGCTCCGGACCGCCGGGGAGGCTCAGCCCCTGCCGCCGGAGCAGCTCCTGCTGCTCGACAGTCCGGCTGCAGCGGCTTTCACCCTTCTGATCACCCTTTCCCTGGAGGACGGGTCCGTCCTGGACGCCATCGCCTGTGACGACGCCGGCATGGCGGTCTGCCCGGGAGAGGATGCCCTGATTCTGGCCCGGCAGGTCTGGTCTGTCGGCTCCGCCCCGGCCGGAACCGACGGGGTCTACACCGTGACCGACTGGACCGACCGCACCCAAACCGAGCTGATCCGTCTGGCCCTCTCCCCGGAAGGAAAACTCACGCCGGACGGCTCCGCCCGCGTGGACGGCGGCATGCTTTCCCCGGACGCAGTCAGCCTGGTGGACGGAAGGATCGCCCTGATCACCGCGGACGCACGGTACGGTTTCCGGCGCTACGCCGACGAGGAGAAGGGCTTCACGAACGACACCCCAACCGAACCGACCCTGGTCAACCGCCTCTATATGCTTGATTCAGAGCTGCAGGAAGTGGGACGGCTGGAGCATCTGGGGAAGGACTCCGTCCTCTGCAGCTGTCACCTCGCCCGGGACGTTGGCTGGTTTTCCACCATGGCCGACCAGGAGACGGTTCAGCTTCTGGATCTCAGGGAGCCCAAGGCCCCGGCGCTCGGAACGGCCCTGGAATGTGAAGGCGACTCACGCGTGATGCGCATATTGGACGACGGGCGGCTGCTCTGTCTGACTGCCGGAGAACCCGGCGCGGGCGTCCGGCTGGCCCGGTACGACGTCTCCGAGCCGCAGGACGTTCGGACGGAAGCGCAGCTTCCGGCAGAGGGCTTTGAAACCACGCCGGCAGTCTGGTTCCCAGCTGCCCTGTATGTGAGCGCAGACGGGTCTCAGGCCGGCTTTCCGATCCGCGGCGAGAAGGAGACCGCCTTCCGTCTCTACCGCTGGAGCGAAAAGCGCTCCGCCTACCGGGAGATCGGTACGACGACCCTGGAATACCTGCCGGACGAATCGCAGACCATTCGGCTTGACAATGTGCTCTACGTCTGCAGCGCGGGCGTGACCTACGCTCTGGACGCCAAAACGGCGGAGCTCCTGACCACTGTGACCGACGCGGTCGGATGAGAGGAACTAAAATGACAGAAGAACGAATTGCAAGAATCAACGCGCTGGCCCGCAAGGCGAAGGCCGAGGGTCTGACCGAAGCCGAGCTCCGCGAGCGCGACGAGCTGCGGAAGGAATACGTCCAGGCCATCCGGGCCAACCTTCGCGCCCAGCTGGACAACACCTTCATCGTGGACGAGCATGGGAACAAACGACCGCTGCGGAAGAAGCAGTAGGCAACAAAGGGGACGGTCCCAATGTCATTAAGCCAGGAATGAATTCCCCAAAAAAAGATTATAAAAGCGC
>CAMHMK010000035.1 GCA_946186225.1 uncultured Clostridia bacterium | reverse complement strand
AGGAGCAGGTCCTGGACGAGAAGAAATCCCAGATCGCCCACGGCGAGACCGTCCGCGAGACCGCGAACATGGTCTCCTTTATGGCCGACGTGATCGGCATCCGCGACGATATGTATATCCACCAGGGCCACGAGTACCAGAAGACCTTTATGGACGCCCTGGAGGACGGCTACCGCAGCGGCATCCTGGAGCAGCGGCCCACCCTGGTGAATCTGCAGTGCGACGTGGACCATCCCACGCAGTGCATGGCAGACCTCCTGCACGTGATCCACCATTTCGGCGGCGTGGAGAACCTCAAGGGCAAGAAGGTCGCAATGACCTGGGCCTACTCTCCCTCCTACGGCAAGCCGCTCTCGGTCCCGCAGGGCGTGATCGGCCTGTTCACCCGCTTCGGCATGGACGTCACCCTTGCCCACCCCGAGGGCTACGAGGTTTTTCCCGAAGTGGAAAACATTGCCCGCGCAAACTGCGAGAAATACGGCTCCACCTTCACCAAGACCAACAACATGCAGGACGCCTTCCGTGACGCCGACATCGTCTACCCGAAGTCCTGGGCTCCCTTCGCCGCGATGGAGCAGCGCTCCGAGTTCTACGTCAAGGGCGATCAGAAAGGCATCGACGAGCTGGAACAGAAGCTTCTGGCGCAGAACGCCACCCATAAGGACTGGACCTGCACTGAGGAAATGATGAAGCTGACGAAGGACGGCAAGGGCCTGTATCTGCACTGCCTGCCCGCTGACATCTCCGGCGTGAGCTGCCCCGAGGGCGAGGTGGACGCCTCCGTCTTTGATCGCTATCTGGTGCCGCTGTACAAGCAGGCATCGTTCAAGCCCTACATCATCGCCGCGATGATCTTCCTGGCCCAGGTCAAGGATCCGGTCGGTGCGCTGATGGCGCTCGACCGCGGCGATCAGAAGCGAAAGATCATTTAATCGTATATTCCAAAGGCGGAACGCCTTTCAGAAGAAAGAGGTATGAAACTATGAGCAAACGCATCGTCATCGCTCTGGGCGGCAACGCTCTGGGCAACACCCCCTACGAGCAGCTGAAGCTGGTCGAGGGGACTGCCAAACCCATCGTCGATCTGATCGAGCAGGGCAACCAGGTCATCATCGCCCACGGCAACGGCCCCCAGGTCGGTATGATCAATCTGGGCATGAGCACCGCCGCCGAAGCCGGCGCGATCAAGTCCGATATGCCCTTCCCCGAATGCGGCGCGATGAGCCAGGGTTACATCGGCTATCACCTGCAGAACGCCATCGGCAACGAGCTGGCCGCCCGCGGCATCCAGAAGGATGTTGCCACTGTGGTGACGCAGGTTCTGGTCGCAGAGGAGGATCCCGCCTTCCAGCATCCGACCAAGCCGATCGGCGCGTTCTACGACAAAGAGACTGCCGACAAGATCGTGGCAGAAAAGGGCTATACCTTCGTGGAGGATGCAGGCCGCGGCTATCGCCGGGTCGTTCCCTCCCCCAAGCCCGTGGACGTGATCGAGAAGAACATGGTCAATGCGCTGGTGGATCAGGGCTTCGTGGTGATCACCGTCGGCGGCGGCGGCATCCCCGTCATCCGCAAGGACGGCAAGCTGATCGGCACCCCCGCCGTGATTGACAAGGACTTCGCCTCCGCCAAGCTGGCCGAGCTGGTCCATGCCGACGCGCTGGTCATTCTGACCGCGGTGGATCGCGTGGCAATCAACTGGGGCAAGCCCAACCAGGTTATGCTCGACGAGATGACGGTTGCGCAGGCTGAGCAGTACTGCACCGAAGGCCACTTTGCGCCTGGCTCCATGCTCCCCAAGGTCAAGGCGGCGATCTCCTTCGCCCAGACCGGCGGCGAAGCCATCATTGCCTCCCTGGAAAACGCCGGCGCCGCCGTCCGCGGCGAGAGCGGCACCAGAGTGCATCTGTAAGGCATACGAACGAACCATACGACGGGCGGACCCGCACGGGCCCGCCCGATTGTCTCCGCAATTCTGCCGGATTTTCCGAAAAAAATGCTTGCATTTTTGCGGTCTCTGTGCTATAGTGTTTAAGCGCGATGCGGAAGGTTACGGGTCGCACCACAAAAATGGGCCTTTAGCTCAGCTGGGAGAGCGCAAGGTTCGCAATCTTGAGGTCAGGGGTTCGATCCCCCTAAGGTCCACCATAAAGGAAAACTCGCGATGGAGGCACTTCGTAAGGAAGTGCCCCTTTTCGCTTTTATAAGCAGCACAATGAATGGATCATGGATTTGAAGAGTGCAGGAAGATCTGGATGGCAGCAAATCCTTCGCTGCCCGATTGTGCAACACAATCCCGCCGTTCCCCGCCCCTTGACATTTCCCTGTTTATGTGCTACGGTTATGTCGTTCTTTTGAGAATTGCAGGATTGGCGGGTGAGGCGTTTTGGAATGGATCGTTCTGGGGCTGTTTTGCGCGGCGCTGGTGCTTGGGATCGTTCTGAATATTTCGATGCTCTGGGCGCTGGGGTTTGGCCTGGCGCTGTTTTGGTTCTACGGGCGGCACAGAGGCGATTCCTGGGTGGCACTGGCGAAGATGACCTGGGAGGGCGTGGAGACGGTCTGGAAGATCCTGTTCACTTTCCTGCTGATCGGCGTGATGACCGCCCTTTGGCGGGCGGCAGGTACGGTTCCCTATCTTGTCTGCCGGGCGGCGGAGCTGATCCGTCCCTCGGTCTTCCTGCTGATGTGCTTTCTGCTCAACTGCGGCCTCTCCCTGCTGACCGGGACCTCCTTTGGCACCGCGGCCACAATGGGCGTGATCTGTGCGGCGATGGGAACGGCCATGGGCGTCTCGCCCGTGCTCACCGGCGGGGCGATCCTCTCCGGCGTCTTCTTTGGCGACCGATGCTCGCCGGTCTCCACCAGCGCACTGCTGGTGGCAACGATCACAAAGACAAACATCTATGAAAACATCAAGTCCATGCTCCGCACAGCCCTGATCCCCTTCCTTCTGACCTGCGCGATCTACGGCGCGCTGGGGATCTCAGTCCACGGAACCGGGGCCGGGCTCGATCTGCGAGCCGTGTTCTCGGGGAGCTTTCGCCTGCACTGGACGGCCCTGATCCCGGCGGCTGTAATTCTGGTTCTGGCCGCCTTCCGGGTCAATGTACGGCTTGCCATGACGGCAAGCATCCTTTCGGCAGTGCCGGTCTGTCTGTTCGTACAGGGACTGCCGGTCCGGGAGGTTTTGCTCTCGGCCCTGCGGGGCTTCACGCCCGCCGATCCGGAGGCCGCGGCACTTGTCAGCGGCGGGGGCGTACTCTCGATGCTGAATGTCAGCGCCATCGTCTGCCTGTCCTCGTCCTATTCCGGGCTGTTTCAGAAAACCGGTCTGCTGGATGGCTGCAAGCGCGGGGTGGAAAGGTTGAATCGCGCGGTGGGCAGATATCGGGCGACCCTGATTACGTCGATCCCCGCAGGTATGGTGGCCTGCAACCAGACGCTGGCGATCCTGCTGACAGAGCAGCTGTGCCGGGGGCACTACGAAAGCAAGTCGGACCTGGCCCTCGACCTGGAGGACACGGCGGCCATCACTTCGCCGTTGATCCCCTGGTGCATTGCAGGTGCCGTTCCCCTGGCGATGGTCGGCGCGCCGTCGACCGCCCTCCTCCTGGCCTGCTACCTTTGGCTGCTCCCCCTCTGGCGATGCCTGCGCAAAAAGAGCTGAGCCCGAAGCATCCGGACCGCTCCGGTGCGTTCGTTCCGTGACATTTTCCGACAGCATTGCTTCCGGATCATCTTGAATCCTCGGATTTCTTGTGATATATTATGAAAAATGCCATTTGATAGGAAAAAGAAGGTGCATACATGATTAAACGAATCTTCCGGCAGATGCTGTTAACGCAGATCATCTCCTCCATGACCGTGATGATCTGCATGCTGGTGGACAGCGTAATGATCGGTCGGTTCTTGGGCGTAGACGCCATGACGGCCTACGGCCTGGCCACCCCGATCCTGCTGATCTTCGCCGCGTTTGGAGCCATGCTCTCGGCCGGGATCCAGGTGATGTGCGGCAAGACCATGGGCAGCGGCGATCTGGAAGCCACCAACGGCTGCTATTCCGTCGCAGTCGCCCTCGCCGGGGCGGTTTCGGCGGTGGGTCTGGTGCTGGTCCTCGTCCTAGCCGGCCCGCTGAGCACTCTGCTCGGCGCAGGGCAGCCCGGACCGGACAACCCGGTCTTTGACCTGACCCGCGACTATATCCGCGGCTTCATCATCGGCGCTCCGGCCTTCATATTTGCACAGATCATGGTCCCCTTCATGCAGATCTCCGGTTCCCGCACCCGTCTGGTCGTCGCGGTGGTCGTCATGACCCTGGCCGACATCACCTTCGACATTCTCAACGTCTTTGTCTTCCATGCCGGGACCCTGGGAATGGGCCTGGCCTCCAGCTTGAGCTATTATCTCGCGTTCTGCGTTGGCGCAGGCTATTTCTTCTCGAAAAAGTGTATGTTCCGCTTCCGCGCGTCCCTTGTGAAGGGTAAAAAAGCGCTGGAACTGCTCAGCTATGGCATCCCCACGGTCGTCAACCAAATCAGCGGCGTGTTGCTGGTCTTCGTGCTCAACAAGCTCCTGCTCCGGGTGGGGCAGAATGCAGCCGTGGCCTCCTACTCGGTCATCTCCACGGTTGGCAACTTCTGCTATTGCTTCGGCGCAGGCATCGGCTCAGTGGCCCTGCTGCTGGCCTCGATCTTCTACAGCGATGAGGATCGTACTGCGCTGCAGAACCTCGTTCGGACCATGACCCGCTATTCGGCGCTCCTTGTCACTGCGGTGACTGCAGTGGTGCTGGTCGCGGCGCCGGCCCTGGTCCGCCTCTTCCTCACTGACAACCCCGGCGCAAGGGATATGGCGATCGAGGGCGTGCGCCTGTTTTCGCTCTCGCTCCTGCCCTCCGCCCTCAACTCCTCCTTCAAAAACTACGACCAGGGCATCGGCCGCACCAGGCTGTCTGAGCTGATCTCCTTCCTGCAGAACTTTGCCTTCATTGCGCTGACGGCTCTGATCCTGAGCAGCTTCCTCGCCACCACCGGCGTCTGGCTCGGTTACCTTTGCGGCGAGCTTTTGACACTGCTGGCAACATCGATTCTGGTCTGGCGGCACGCCGGGAAGATGACGCTCTCTGCGGAGGCATACGCCATGCTACCCCGGGATTTCGGCGCAAAGCCGGGCGAATTCATGGAGCTCACCCTGAACTCCCTTGACGGCGTGGTGGATGCCTCCCAGAAGGCCTACGACTTCTGCGCCGCCCACGGAGAAACGCCAAGAGACTGCAACCTGATTGGTCTGTGCATCGAGGAGATGACCGCCAACATCATTGAGCACGGCTTCACCAAGGGCGGAAAGGATCACAGCGTGGATCTGCGTCTGCTGTTCAAGGAGGATCGCAGGCTGATCCGTATCCGGGACGACTGCGCAAGCTTCGACCCGGTCCGCTATCTCGAGCTCCACAGCGATGACGATCCCACCGCGCACATTGGCATCCGGATGGTGATGAAGATGGTCAAGAGCGCCAACTACGTCAACTCCCTGGGACTCAATAACCTGACGCTGGAGCTGTGATTGGCTTCATCGGCGCAGGCACAACGCAAAGACGCCCGGATGATTCCGGGCGTCTTTGCGTTGTATCATTGATTCCTTTTGGGCCGCCTATTTCTTCAGGGCGACAGCTTCGCGGCACTTTTCGGCCAGCTTTTCGGGGGTCAGGCCGTAGTATTCCAGGACCGCGTTCGCGGTGCCGCTGCGGCCGAAGGTGTCCTCGACGCCATGACGGACCACGGGGACCGGGCACTTGGCGGAGACGAGCTCTGCCACGGCGCCGCCAAGGCCGCCGACCAATGTAGAACTCTATGAGGGCATCCTGCCGATGATGGAGACGCTGCAGCGCAGAGGGCTGAAGCTGGCGATCATCTCCAATAAGCCCGACAATGCCGTTCAACCCTTGGCAAAGCGGGATTTTCAGGGGCTGGTCTCCCTGGCTATGGGCGAGGCGCCCGGGATCGCCAGAAAGCCCGCCCCGGATATGCTGGTCTATGCCGCTGACAGACTGAAGGTGGAACTCTCCGCCTGCCTCTACGTCGGAGACACCGAGGTCGATCTCCAGACCGCAGAAAACACCGGGATCGACTGCATCTGCGTCACCTGGGGCTTCCACACCCGGGAGGTTCTTATGCAAGCCGGGGCTGTGAGCATCGCAGACAACGCCAATGAGCTGATTCATCTGATCTGCGGTCAGGCATGATCCTCGCGACCAGCCGTTCCCATCACGCTGCAAGGGCGCGCTGCAGGAGAACTCTGCAGCGCGCCCTTGCAGCGCCAGTCGGCACTTGACGAAGCGGCTCCGACAGCTGTATGACAGAAGTGCAAACCGCCAACGGTGGATGATTTAAACCGATTCCCGGGGAGGATACGATCACGGATTCTCAGAAGGTCAGCACGGCTACGATCGGCCGCTGCGTGCGAGCCGCGAAAGAAGCCCTCAGAGGACGAATTCGAAGATACAGACGAACTGCAGCAGGCTGCCCAGAATCACAAAAAGATGGAAGACCGCATGCATGTAGCGAATCTTCCGACCCAAGCCGTAGAGGATTGCGCCGAACGTATAGGCAACTCCGCCCGCCAACAGCCAAAGCTGACCGGGCAGCGGAATCGCCCGGCGTGCCACAGGCGCGGCAAAGACAATGCACCAGCCCAAGCCGATGTAGCAGATCATAGACAGAACCCGGTATTTTTTGAGGTCGATGGCCGTGAAGGTGACAGCCAAAGCGGTCAAAGCCAGTATCACCCCGAAGAGGATCCAGGCAGCGGCCGGAGCAGTCGGGCGGATGGCACAGAGCAGGATGGGCAGATAGGAGCCCAGAATCAGGAAGTAGATCATACAGTGGTCCAGGACCTGTAGGATCTTCTTCGCCCGCTCGGGACGCAGACCGTGGTAGACACTGGAAATCGTGTAGACCGTGATCAGAGAGACACCGTATACCGTCGCAGAGACGACGGCCCAGGCGTCCCGATGCGAAGCGCGAAGGATGAGCAGGATCAGCAGAATCACAGAGATCCCGCCTCCAACCACATGGGAGACGAAATTGAAGGTCTCCTCTCCCCTGGTATAGAAGGGAAGCCTGCGCTCGGAAATGGGTGTACGCCCAGCCATCTTAACGCACTACCTCATGGGAAGCGGGGCGGAACACAAGCAAAGCAAACAGCATTGGAATCCCTCCTGTAAATTAATGTTTAACTCTACGTCATCTAATGCATAATATTAGCACTGGTTTCAACGAATGTCAAGGGAATTCTGTGGTTTTTTATTGCTTTTTTTGGCGACCTGTGTTAAAATGACGTGAAGGAATGATTAAGGAAGTGGAAGCATGGCTTATGACCAATCTCTCGTGGCTGGCAAGCTCCGCCGCTGGGAAAAGTATCTGAACGCCTATCACCTGCCGCGCTGGGAGGAGATTCCTGACTTCGGCCTGTATATGGAGCAGCTGATTGTCCTGCTCAAGCAGCACCTGGACTATCTGCCGCCTGAGCTTAAGGAGGAGCAGTTCATCACTGCCTCCACCATCAACAACTATGTCCGCACCCGAATTATGCCGGAGCCCATCAAAAAGCGCTACTATCGCGTCCACATTGCCTATCTGCTGATCATCTGCACCCTGAAACAGGGGCTTTCGATCGCGTTGATCCAGAAGCTGATGCCGATGGGAATCTCCGATGAGGAGGTCCGCAGCCGCTACAACAGCTACGCGCAGCGGCACCAGCTTGCGGCCCGTTTCTTCATCCAGCAGGTGCGGCACGTGGCAGGGCCGATCCTGTCCCATGAGGACCGTGACGAATACAGCGTGGAATCCACGGAAGAACTGATCGTGGCCTCTGCCATGATCGGCGGGTTGTCCCGGCTGTTGGCTGAAAAGCTGCTCCTGCTGGAGGGCAAGGACCTCTCCAACGGCGGGAGCATCTCCCTGCGCGGCCAGGGCGCGGAAGAAAAGGATTGACTTTCCGTTCACCCGTGACTATAATCTGTTTCATCTACTTCCAAAGATATTGACGAGGCGGCATATCCGCCGGGAAAGGAGATTGCAACATGCCATCGAAGGTCATCATCACCAGTGACAGCACTACCGACCTCTCCCCTGCACTGCGGGAGCGCTATGACGTTCATATTATGCCTCTGGGAATCAATCTCAACGACAGGGAATACACCGACGGGATTGATATCAACCCTGATATGATCTACGATAACTATCGCCGCAACAAGACTCTCCCCAAAACCGCCGCGCCGAATTTGGAGGACTGCTCTGCCTTCTTCCGCCGGTTCACCGAGCAGGGCTTCAGCGTCGTCCACTTCACGATCAGCTCGGAGATGTCCTCCACCTATCAGAACAGCGTGATCGCCGCCCAGGACTTTGACGACGTTCACGTGGTGGACACCCGGAACCTCTCCACGGGCGGCGGGCTGCTGGTCATCCGCGCTGCCGAGCTGGCACAAAAGGGCCTCTCCGCCGGGGAGATCGCCCGCGACTGCCGGTCGCTGGCTCCCTATGTGGACGCCTCCTTTGTCATTGACAGTCTGGAATTCCTGCATAAGGGCGGGCGCTGCTCCGGCGTTGCCATGCTCGGCGCGAATCTGATGAACTTCAAGCCCTGCATCGTCGTGAAGGACGGCAAAATGTCCGTGGGCAAGAAGTATCGCGGAAAATTCGATCAAGTCCTGCTGAAATACCTGGCCGACCGCGTCGGCGACGCCTCCGATATCGTTCCCGATCACGTATTCATCACCCATGCCGGCTGCGACGACGCCGTGGTGGACGCCTGTTTGGCAAAGCTGAAGACCTTGGGCGATTTCAAGGAGATCCACGTGACCCGCGCCGGCTGCACCGTATCCTCTCACTGCGGACGCAACACGCTGGGCGTGCTCTTTATCCGAACCCACCCGATCATCTGACGCGCTCTGCGCGGCGGCACTCCTGTGCCGCCGCGCTTTCTGTCCCCTGCAGGAAGAATTATGTGATTTCCCGGTATTTTTCATTTTTCATTGCATTACGAATTTTTATCTGATATAATCAAGGTATAAACACCATCACAGGAGGGTGATTTCATGGACAATGGCTTCAAGGGCCGGGGCAAGAACGTCACCGGTACCACAAGCGGCATCCACAAGCGGGGCGATGGCGTCAGCAGCGGCAAGCCCGCAGGAAAGGACGTCGGCTATTCTCATCGCACGGGAAACACACGCCCCCAGCAGTATTATCAGAGCGGTTCCCAGCAGCAGCGCGGCACGACCCGCGGTCTTGGCGGCGGCAAGCTGATCGTCATCGTCTTGATCGCCGCATTACTCTTCGGCGGCGGAGGCGGCTTCCTCGGCGGGCTGTTTGGCAGCTCGTCTTCCTCCTCCGGATCCTCCGGCGGTCTGCTCTCCGGCGGCAATCTGATCTCCAACCTCAGCGGTCTGCTGGGCGCGGGCTCCGGCAGCTCGTCCTCCGCTTCCTCCGGCCTGGACATCTCCAGCCTGTTGGGCGGCTTTTCAGGCGGCAGTTCGGTATCCACGGGCTGGAGCCGTGAGTCCAACGTCGGCACGCTGGACAAGGCTGTGGCCTCCGGCGCCCGGGAAAAGCGCACCCAGATCATCGGCGGCGGCAAGGACGTCTTTACCATCATGGTCTATATGTGCGGCACCGACCTGGAATCCAAGTCCGGCATGGCCACCAACGACCTGCGCGAGATGGCAGCCTCCACGATCGGCAAAAACCTGAACATCATCGTCTACACCGGCGGCTGCAAGCAGTGGAAGACCAACGGCATCTCCAACTCCGTCAACCAGGTCTACAAGGTTGAATCCGGCAAGCTGATTCCGCTGGTGGATAACGCCGGCACCGATTCCATGGTTAAGCCCAGTACCCTGGCCGGCTTCATCCAGTTCTGCACCAAAAACTATCCGGCCAACCGACAGGCTTTGATCTTCTGGGATCACGGCGGCGGCTCCGTCTCCGGCTACGGCTACGATGAGAAGAACCAGTCCGCCGGAACGATGGACCTGGCCGAGATCCGCACCGCTCTGCAGAACGGCGGCACGACCTTCGATTTCATCGGCTTTGACGCCTGTCTGATGGCAACCCTCGAGACCGGACTGATGCTCGACGACTTCGCTGACTATATGATCGCCTCCGAGGAGACCGAGCCCGGCATTGGCTGGTACTATACCAACTGGGTGACCAAGCTCTCCCAGAACACATCCATGAGCACGCTGGATCTGGGCAAAAATATCGTGGACGACTTCGTTGCCGAATGCAACAAGCGCTGCGCCGGTCAGAAGACCACGCTTTCCGTGGTGGACCTGGCGGAGCTGAGCGCCACCGTCCCCGCCGAGCTCAAGTCCTTCGCGACCTCCACCTCCAAGCTGCTCACCGGCAGCGACTACAAGACCGTCTCCGACGCCCGCAGCGGGACCCGTGAGTTTGCAGAGTCCAGCCGGATCGACCAGGTGGACCTGGTCAACCTCTGTGACAACCTGGGCACCTCGGAATCCAAGGAGCTGGCCGAGGCCCTGCTCGGCGCAGTCAAGTACAACAAGACCTCGGCTTCGATCTCCAATGCCTACGGCATCTCGATCTACTTCCCCTACAACCGCACCAGCTATGTCAACACCGCGGTCAGGACCTATGACTCCATCGGTCTGGGCAACGAATACTCCCGCTGCATCCAGCAGTTTGCCAAGCTGGAGACCGGCGGTCAGCAGAATTCCAGTTCCTCCGGATTAGACATCACAAGCCTTCTGGGCGGCTCCCTCGGTTCCTCCGCCTCCAGCGGCGGTCTGGACATTTCCAGCATCCTTGGCATGCTCGGCGGCAGGTCCGTTGACCTGAGCGACGAGACCGTGGAGCAGACCCTGCAAAGCAACTACTTCGACGCCTCCAAGCTGGTCTGGACGAAAGAGGACGGTGTTCCCGTCATCCGTATGGACAAGACGCAGTGGAGCCAGGTCCACGACTTGCTGCTGAACGTCTGGTATGACGACGGCGAAGGGTATCTGAACCTCGGTCTGGACAGCATGTACACCTTCTCTGCGGACGGCGCTCTGGTCGGTCAGTATGATTGCACCTGGGTTGCCATCAACAACCAACCCGTCATGTTCAACTACGTGGATACTCTGATCGACGGCAGCGTCATGACCACGACGGGAACCGTTCCCATCCTGCTCAACGACGAGCGTGCCGATCTCCTGGTCGTGTTTGAGAACGACGCCAGGACCGGCGACTTCAAGGACGCCTATGTGGCAGGCGTGCGCTTTGCTTACGAGGATGTCTCCGCGGAGGAGCCGGCTGCCATTGCAAAGGCCGCCGAACTGACCGAAGGGGATACGATCGACTTCCTCTGCGACTATTACACCTATGCCGGCGAATTCTCTGACACTTACCGGATCGGCGATCCGATCACCTTTGACGGGACGCTGAACGTAAGCTACACCAAGTTTGAGGATGAATCCGCGCTCAAGGCGACCTACCTCTTCACCGACATCTACAACAACGAACACTGGACCGCTCCCATGCAGAACGAACACGTCCAGTAAGCACCAATAAAAGATCCGCACGGCCAACGCAAGTTTTGGCCGTGCGGATCTTTTATTGGAATCGTATTGCTTATTTGCCGCGGAACAGGTTCAGGAAGCCATTCAGCAGACCGCCGCCCTGCTCCTCCGCTGCGGGTTCCGGCTCGCTGCTGCCGCCCAGGAGGCTGCCCAGCAGACCGGCGCCGAGGCCGGAGGACGGCGAGCCGCCGCCCAGGAGACCGCCAAGCAGGCCGCCGGAGCTGCCCTGGCTCTGGCTGCCGCCTGTCATGTCGATGGCGTTGCTCTGGGCGCTGCTGCCGCCCAAGCCGAGCAGGCCGCCCAGCAGGCCCAGAATACCACCGCCGTTTCCGCTGTTCTGGCTCAGAAGCGACAGAAGCAGGGGTGCAACCAAGGCCAGGATCGTGGTGGTCTTTCCCTTCGTGACGCCGGTGGAACGGGAAATCTGTTCCACGAGAGCATTGTGATGATCGCCCAGCACGTGGCCCAGGATCTTCTTGCCGTCCTTCAGGTCGGCGCCCTTGAGGAACGCACCAACGTTTTCGACGTTGTCCTTGCCGTGATCATTCAGGGCGCGGTTGAGGGATTCCTCGCCCGCCTTGTCAGATGCGTTATCATGCATCCCGCTCAGAAGGGCCGGAATACCGGCGGAGAGAACCTTGGCAACGTCGCTCTGCTTGACCTTGGCGCGTTTCGCAATCTCCGCAACGCCCTTGCCGGAGAGCAGGCTGCCGATGGAATTCAGATCAAAGCCAGCCATAGCGTCCTCCCTATTCGGTGGTGCCGACAGAAGCGTCGGGAGCGACAATCTCCAAGCCCTTTTCTGCAACCTCGTTGGCAACCTGGCCGTCGGTCTTCAGATTTTCCAGATTCTGCACGATGGCGGTGAAATCGTCCTCACTGTAGCCGTGCTCCTTGAAGTGCTCCAGCAGCTGGAGCTGATCGGCAGTGGCGTTGTCCGGATCCAGAACCGCAGCGGCAGCCTTGACCAGATCACGGGCGCAGAAGGCGCACAGGGAGCCGCGGCCCTTCTCAATGGCCTCAGTGACTTCGCCTTTTTCATAGGAAGAGGAATTGCGGATTGCCTGGCACTCGGAATCGACGTGATACTTGTGGCCGAAGGAGGACCAGTAGATCTCCTTGCCGGCGAAGATCTCCTCGGCGGAGGCCTTCTGCTCGGCGGTAATGGGGTTGAATTCCGCGGAAGCCACGCCGGTGATCAGCAGGGCCACGACGGCAACGATGGTGACGATGGTCTTGGTCTTCTTATCCAGATTCTTGTCCTTGAGCAGGAAGATGATCAGCGGGATGAAGCAGATGCAGGCCATGATGACGCCAAGCTCGGTCCAGAGATAGAACAGGAACTTGTTCTTGCCGCTCATGGGCTTGATGCGGTTGGCGCGCTTCCAAAGCTGGGCCGCGATAATGGCGAAGACCAGATCCAGCACGATTGCAAGGATCAGGAAAAGGGTCAGGTTCATGGGAGGCAGGAAGTACTCCGTGAGCGCCAGGATCGCGAAGACCTCGCAGGTGATGGCAAGCGCCCAGAGCACAAAGGCAAGGACGCGGAGCAGCACAGTGCTGCGCTTCGGCGCGGGCGTGCTCGCCTTGGGTTCTTCCTTCTTGGCGGGTTCCGCCTTCTTGGGGGGCTCCTTTACGGTTTTCTTGGCGGTATCGACTGTCTTGGCAGCGGTTTTCTTGGTGGTGTCCGCCGCCTTGGCCGCGGTTTTCTTGGCGGTCTCAGCGTTCTTGCCGGCCTTTTCACGGGTCACAGTTTCAGCCATTTCTGTTCCTCCATTCTCAAAATATAGGGTGTATCCCTGTTTCTATTATCTATATTTTGTGGGAACTTGTCAATAGAAAATTCACATTTTTGCGGATAAAGCGACAAAAACGTCGTTGCTTTTGCCCGCCCCGCGTGTTACAATACGGACGCGAAACCCGGACGGCGCAGAGCGCCGGGAAAGGAAGCCGTCATGATAATCCGGAAACAACTCATTATCCTTCTGCTGGTCATTGCCTTGCCGGCCGTTCTCGCCGCCTGCACAAAGCATGACCAGGACGCTGAAACCTCTGCAGCGAGCGCTGCATTGCCCGCCCCGTCTTCTCCAACGACCGAGGATACGGCCGCTGAAGCATCTGCAGCAAGCACCGGGAGCGAGCCCTCTGCGAGCTCTTCCCTGCCTGCGCCTTCTTCTCCAACGGCCGAGGATGCGACCGCTGAAGCATCTGCAGCAGAGACCGGGAGCGTGCCCTCTGCGAGCGCCTCCGCTGCTGACGACAGTACGAATGCGGAGAAAAACGAAGACAGCGATGAGGTCCTGCCCAGCGAGCGTCTGGAAGACAGCAATGAGGACCTGCCCGAAGGAGTCCTGGAGGACAGCGACGAGGATCTGCAGGGCTGAACTCCATGTCTTCGTCCGTTTTTGAAAGTTTTTCTGCAAGTGGCGAAATCAGCAAGAAAAAACTGTTGACAAATGGCCAGTTATGGTCTATAATAACGGAGCGTCTTGAAGGCAGCCCGATGCGGGAGTGCTGGAATAGGTAGACAGGCAGGCTTGAGGTGCCTGTGTCCAACCATAGACGTGTGGGTTCAAGTCCCATCTCCCGCACCAAGAATAGCGTCACTTTTGTCCAAGACAAAAGTGACGCTTTTCTTGCGTGAAAGCAAACATAATATCCCTGAAAGGAATCAAACCATGAAAAGACTTGCAGGCATTCTTCTGACGGTGGCCCTTTTACTGGCCCTGCTTCCCTGTTCGCTGATGTCCGCCGAAGCAGTTTCCGCATCCGGCGACTGCGGCGCGGGACTGACCTGGTCCTTTGACCGGTCCTCGGGCCAGCTGACCATCTCCGGCAGCGGGAAGATGACACAATGGGAAGGCTATGCTCCCTGGCACAGCTTCTGCAATCAGATCAAAACTGTCATCCTTCCGGACGGACTGACCCGCATCGTCCGCGCTGCATTCTGCGACTGCACGGTGCTTTCTGGGGTCACGATTCCCAGCAGCGTTTCTGCGATCGGCAACTACGCATTCTGGAACTGCCCGTCGCTGCGCAGGGCGATTGTCCCCGCCAGCGTGACGTCCTTTGGCCTCGACGCCTTCACCACGTCAGAAGCACTGACCGTCTATGGCTATTCCGACAGTCCGGTCGAGCGCTACGCGAAGCAAAACGGCATCGCCTTTGTCACCATCGACCAGCCCGCGCCAAGCTTCCGTGACGTGGCTGCCGACGCCTACTATGCCATCCCCGTTGCATGGGCCGTGGGGCACGAGCCTCAGATCACCAAGGGCATGAGCGAAACAACATTCTGCCCCAACACCGACTGCACCCGCGCCGAGGTCGTGACCTTCCTCTGGCGTGCCTCGGGCTGTCCGAGGCCGTCCGTAAGGGTCTGCCCGTTCCGGGACGTCAAGCCCGGCGCATACTATGAAAAGGCCGTTCTCTGGGCCGTGGAAACCGGTGTCACCAACGGGACAAGCAAGACGCGCTTCGGTGTGGATGACCCATGCACCCGTGCCCAGGTCGTCACCCTCCTCTGGCGCGCCAAGGGTTCCCCTGACCAGGCTGCCAAGAAGAACCCCTTCCGGGACGTCCGGGAAAAGGACTATTACTGTCAATCCGTTCTCTGGGCCGTTGCAAACGGCGTCACCTCCGGCACCAGCAAGACGAAATTCTCTCCGAACGACGCCTGCACCAGAGGTCAGATCGTCTCCTTCCTGTTCCGTGCCAGTCATGAGACTCCTTCCGGACGGCCCTGGCTCCAGACATTTCCGCTTTGGTACGGTGAGCAGGTGCTGTCCTCCCAGGCAGTCTGCAAGGGAAACCGGGTCTACGTCAACATGCGTGAGATGAAAGCGCTGTTTGGCAAAGCCCTCCCTGGCTCCGCCCTGCACTGGCCCGTGGTCGTTGACGGCGTTGAGAGCTACGCAGCCCTTGTGGATGCGGCGGACTTCTATCATCTGGGAGTGGAATTCCTGGAAGAGGATCATTCCATCCGTCTTTATCAGCTCAGTTCGGAACCCTGGACGCCGCTCGCCCCCAAGGGCGGGCAGAAGCCGGCCTATCTCCGACTGGAGGACATCATGGCAGACCGCGGCATCAACGGTCGCTTCACCCATAAAGGCATGATGAAGCTTCGCTTCTTCGGCGACTATCTGGGCACCCAGACCGACGGCTTCTACATTGCATGGATCCCGCTCTATATCAACCCGCCGGAGGGCGTGGTCAACGACATCTCCACCCGCTTCGATTTTTACAATGCGGATTTCGTCTTCACACTGGACTCTCTCGTCGCCGACGGCGGGCAGATCGGCCTGCACGGGCTGAGCCACCAGGATCACAACTCTGTCTCCTCCGTCGGAACGGAGTTCGGGCCGAGAAACGAACTGACCGAGGCGGAGATTGTCGCCCGTTTTGACCGGGCCAAGCTGATTTCCCGCAGTCTGGGCTACCGCTGGACGTTCTTTGAGTTCCCGCATTATGCCTCCACTCCATTCCAGCGCAGGATTGCCGATCAGCATTTTGACGTCATCTATCATCAGGACCCCGACGTGCCCTACGCGAACCAGGGACAGATTGAAGTCCATACGGTCGGCTCCCGCAGGGTCAGATGGATCCCGACTCCTGCCGACTACATCGACGGGCGGAACGATCTGCCCAACATGCTCAACCGTCTGCAAGCCAGCCACGACGCGGGAAAAATCTGCAGCATGTTCTTCCACCCCGTCGTGGATGCCGGCGCGATAGATTTCCGGATCAACGGAAACACTATCTTATGCACCTATGACCCGGAAAAGAGTACGATGCCCAAGATCATTGCCCTGATCACCTCGCTCGGATACCGTTTCGAAAGATTCTGAGCCGACGGGAGAAACGGAACCAAATTTTTGCTGGACTTATTCCGGATTTATGATACAATAACTGTGGATTCGATCCGAATACCCCTCGATCCGTCGAAAGGAGAAAACAACATGCAACAGACCAAACGAATCCTGGCAATCCTTCTGACCCTTGTTCTGATCCTGGGTATCTTCCCCACCGCTGCCTTTGCCGAAGGCGCAAGGCCCGAGGATGAGGGTTCCCCGAACGAGGCGAAAAACTACGGTCTCATCAACCAGTACCACTACGGCA
>CAMHMK010000034.1 GCA_946186225.1 uncultured Clostridia bacterium | reverse complement strand
GCTTTTCGGTCTCCGATTACGTTCGCACCTGCACAGCCCTCGACCGCGTGCCCCAGGTCGGCTGGCTGGAGGTCAACATCAGCTGCCCGAACGTCCATGGCGGCGGCATGAGCTTCGGCACCGATCCGAAGTCGGCCGCTGACGTCACACAGGCCGTCAAGTCGGTCACGACGAAGCCGGTCATTCTGAAGCTTTCGCCCAACGTGACTGATATCGTTTCCATCGCCCGCGCCTGCGCGGACGCCGGAGCGGACGGGATCAGCCTGATCAACACCATGCTCGGCATGCGCATCGATCTCAAGACCCGCAAGCCGATCCTTGCCAACACCACCGGTGGCTATTCCGGCCCCGGCATCTTCCCGGTGGCGCTTCGCATGGTCTATCAGGTCGCCCACGCGGTCTCCATTCCGGTGATTGGGATGGGCGGCGTCAGCAGCGCTGAGGATGTATTGGAGATGATGATGGCAGGAGCCCGGGCCGTAGAGATCGGCGCGGCCAATCTGGTCGACCCCTGGGCCTGCCCTAAGATCATCGAGGCGCTTCCGTCCGTCATGGACCGCTACGGCATTCATAGCCTGAAGGAGCTCGGTTGAGCGCCGCGGAACCCTTCCCGCGCATGCAGGAGCGACTGCATAAACTGCTTTCCGCCTATGGTCTGAATTTCGATCAGATCACCGAGCTGATCGATACCTCGCGTCCCGACGGCGATCGAAGACTCAGCTTCATTCTCGACCGGCGATATGTACTCAAGCTGCACGCCTCGGAATCGATTTGGGAGGATCGGCTGTGCGGGATCGCACGCCTGATTGACCGTTACTGTTCCATCGGCGTCTACTGTCCCCGGCTGATCCGCGCAAAAAACGGCTCGTTCAGCGTTCCGTTTGAAGCGGAAGGGGAGCGCTTCACCTGCTTCGTGGAGGAGTACGCCGCCTTCCCGATCTGCAAGGAAGATGAACAGCCCTCCAGACGTGAGGTCATTGCTCATCTCGGAACGCTCGCCGCGCGCTATTCGAACGTGGACATTTCCGATATCTACAGCATGTGGAGCATCCTGGACCTTTCTCCCCTGGACCGCCCGGGTGGGAAGGACGAGAAGCAGGAAAACGCCGAAGCGTTGGAAGCGGCCCTTGTGCAATTCGGTTTCCCTGACCTTGCTGATACAGTCCGGACCACGAACCAGCGCCTACGCCAGACGATCGCCGCCCAATATCGGGATCTGCCCCGCTGCGTGTTTCAGGGAGACCTCAACTCGTCCAATATCCTGCTGGACAACGGACGCTTCGCCGGCCTGATCGATTTCAACTTATCCGGCACGGACGTCAATATCAACGTATTCGTCAACGAAACGAACTGGTTCCCGGAGGAAGACGAATTCGACCGAATGACCGTACCGGAGCTGCTGAAGGCCATCGATCAAAAACAGAATGCGCTGCTCGACGTGATCTTCGAGCAATATGAATGCGATTCTCTGGAACGGGAGCTTTTGCCCGCGTACCGCGCAATCTGCGACCTGTTCCAATTTCCAAACGTCTGCGCCTTGCGCAAATGGCTCAAAGACCCCAAACGAAACGATAAAGCCGCAGCGCTGATCTCAGCGCTCTGCGCACGAAGCACATAAATGGAGGAAACTGAAATGGGAAAAGACGTTATCATTGCCTGCGACTTTCCGAGCGCAGAACAGACACTTGCGTTTCTGGACCGCTTCACGGGTCGCAAGCCTTTCGTGAAGATCGGCATGGAGCTGTTCTATGCCGCCGGGCCGGACATTGTCCGCCAGATCAAGTCCAGAGGCCATAAGATCTTTCTGGACCTCAAGCTCCACGACATTCCGAACACGGTTCGCCGCGCGATGGCCGTCCTCTCCAATCTGGATGTCGACCTGGTCAACCTGCACGCTGCCGGAACGGCGGAAATGATGAAGGCAGCACTGGATGGCCTGACCCGCCCCGACGGAACGCGCCCCCTGCTAATCGCCGTGACCCAGCTTACCTCCACCAATCAGGAAGCGTTGGAGCATGAACTGCTGATCGAAAAGCCGATTGACGAGGTCGTCATGTCCTATGCAGAAAACGCGAAAAAGTCCGGTCTGGATGGTGTGGTCTGCTCCCCTCTGGAGGCAGAAAAAGTCCATGCCCGCTGCGGCGAGAATTTCCTGACCGTGACCCCGGGCGTCCGCTTTGCAGACGGCGACAGGGGAGACCAGAAACGCGTCATGACTCCCGCCCAGGCAAAGGAGATCGGCTCGGATTATATCGTGGTGGGCAGACCCATCACTCAGGCGCAGGACCCGGTAGCCGCATATGAGCGCTGCTGCCGTGAATTTATCGGATAAAGGAGAAACACATGGAACGAAGCGAACGAATCGCAAGAGACCTGCTTTCCATCCGCGCGGTCTTTCTGCGGCCCGAGGAGCCCTTCACCTGGGCCAGCGGGATCAAGAGCCCCATCTACTGCGACAACCGTCTGACGCTGACGGCACCCGCGGTCCGCACGGACGTTGAGACCGGTCTGATGGAGCTGATACGTGAAAACTATCCCGAGGTCCAGGTCCTGATGGGGACCTCCACCGCCGGTATCGCCCACGCGGCCATTGTGGGTCATCTGATGGGCCTCCCGATGGGTTATGTCCGGTCCGGTGCTAAGGACCACGGCAGACAGAATCAGATCGAGGGACGTCTGGAGCCCGACCAGAAGGTTGTGGTTGTGGAGGATCTGATTTCCACCGGGGGCAGCGTAATCGAGGTCGTCAACGTATTGCGCGAGGCCGGTGCAGAGGTTTTGGGCATCGTCTCCATCTGCACCTATGGTATGCGCAAGAGCGTGGAACGCCTCTCCGCCGCCCAGGTGAAGAACGTGTCTCTCACCAATTTTGACAGCATTGTGAAGGCTGCCGCTGAAGAAGGCTACATCCGGTCCGCTGATGTGGATCGCCTGATCGCCTTCCGCAACAACCCTTCTGATGAAAGCTGGATAGGAGGAAAACAATGAAAAAAAGAAGCGTGATTGACGTCCTCGACCTGAGCGTGGAGGAACTCGACCAACTCGTCGCCACCGCCAACGACATCATCGCCCACCCCGACGATTATGCCCACGCCTGCGACCGCAAAAAGCTCGCCACCCTGTTCTATGAACCTTCGACCCGCACCCGCATGAGCTTCGAGGCTGCCATGTACGAGCTCGGCGGCCACGTCATCTCGATGGCCGGAGCCAACTCGTCCTCCGCCGCGAAGGGCGAAAGCGTTGCCGACACCGCAAAAACCGTCTCCTGCTACACCGACATCATCGCCATCCGTCACCCCAAGGAAGGCGCGGCCCTGGTCGCAGCGAACAACGCATCCATTCCGGTCATCAATGCCGGCGACGGCGGCCACTGCCACCCCACCCAGACCTTAGCCGACCTTCTGACGATCTACCGCGAGAAGCAGACCTTCAGCGGTCTGACGATCGGTGTCTGCGGCGACCTGAAATTCGGACGCACGGTCCACTCCCTGCTCAACGCCATGTCCCGCTATCCCGACAACAAGTTCGTCCTGATTTCCCCGGAGGAGCTCAAGGTCCCCAGCTACGTCAAGCAGGACGCCCTGAAATCGAAGAATCTGCCCTATGAGCAGACCACCGATCTCGAGGCCGCCATGCCGAAGCTCGATATCCTCTACATGACCCGCGTTCAGCGCGAGCGCTTCTTCAACGAGGAGGATTACCTCCGCCTGAAGGACAGCTACATCCTGACCCCGGAAAAGCTCCGCACCGCCAAATCCGATCTCTCCATCCTGCATCCGCTGCCCAGAGTCAATGAAATCAGCGTCGCCATTGACGACGATCCCCGCGCAGCCTATTTCAAGCAGGTTCTCAACGGTAAATTCATGCGAATGGCACTGATCCTCAAGCTCTTAAAGGAGGCTGGCACACTATGAATATCGATCCCATTCAGAACGGCGTCGTCATCGACCACATTACCGCAGGCAAGGGCATGCGCCTGCTCCAGCTCCTGAAGCTGGATGAAACCGATCTCTCCGTCGCCCTCATCAAGAACGTCGTCAGCTCTAAGCGCGGCAAGAAGGACATCATCAAGATCGACGCGGACATCCCTGTCAATCTGGATCTGGTCGCCTATGTGGACCCCGGTGCGACTGTAAACATCATCCGCGGCGGTCAGCTCGTGGAAAAGCGCCAGATGGAAATGCCGGAGCTGCTTGTGGACGTCATCGCCTGCAAGAACCCCCGCTGCATCACCTCCACCGAACAGGAGCTCAAGCAGATTTTCCGCCTGTCTGATCGGAAGAACAAGATCTACCGCTGCCTTTACTGCGAGACCAAGGCCGAGAAGTAAGCAGCTGCTTTCGTTCAAATATTTTCGAAAAAAGATCGTTGTGTCTTGACAAATTCGGCACGCACAGCTAAAATGAATGCGTATTGAAAGGAATTCCCGCAACTGACGGAGTATCGTGGAGCACCACGGAGGAGCGGGTAATTCAGATCTCAAGCCGACCGTCTGGGCACACTTGAACTACAGTCCAAGTGTGCCCTTCTGCGTTTTTTCAGGAGGTACTATGAAAAAAGTTGGCGTGATTCTGGGCAGCGACAGCGATCTGCCTGTCGTCGAGAAAGGCCTGCGTACCCTGCAGGAGCTGGAGATCCCCTTTGAGGTCCACATCTATTCCGCCCACCGGACGCCGGACGAGGCTTCTTCCTTTGCCGCATCCGCCCGGGAGAAGGACTTCGGCGTTTTGATCGCAGCCGCGGGCATGGCTGCCCATCTGGCCGGCGCCATCGCCGCCCGGACGACGCTTCCGGTGATCGGCATTCCCTGCAAGGGGCCGGTCCTGGACGGCCTGGACGCCCTGCTCTCCACGGTCCAGATGCCCAGCGGCATCCCTGTTGCAACCGTGGCCATCAACGGCGCGGCAAACGCCGCTCTGCTGGCCGCGCAGATCCTTTCCCTGAATGAGCCGGAGCTTGCAGCGAAGCTTCAGGCCAAGCGCGATTCCGCCGCAGCCGTCGTCCTGCAGAAGGACGAAGCCCTCAGCGCGCAGTATCGCTGATCCATCCGAACTCAATTTTGAACATAGAAGGAGATCAAACAAATGGAAAACAAGCTTGTCTACACCGGAAAAACCAAGAACGTCTATGCCCTGGAAAACGGAAACTATCTGCTCAAGTTCAAGGATGACTGCACCGGCAAGGACGGCGTCTTTGACCCGGGCGAAAACAGCGTTGGCCTGACCATCGACGGCGTCGGCGACGTCAACCTGCGTATGTCCATCTACTTCTTCGAAAAGATCAACGCCGCCGGCATTCGCACCCATTATGTCAGCGCGAATCTCAACGATACCACCATGGAAGTTCTGCCCGCCAAGGTCTTCGGCAAGGGCCTCGAGGTCATCTGCCGCTACAAGGCCGTCGGCAGCTTCCTCCGCCGCTACCGCGACTATGTGGAAGAAGGCGCGAACCTGCCCGCCTACGTGGAGACCACCTTCAAGAATGACGACCTCGGCGATCCCCTGGTCACTAAGGACGGCCTGATCGTTCTGGGCGTGATGACCGACGAACAGTACGACGATATCAAGCGTATGACCCAGCAGATCACGAAGATCGTTGCCGACGAGATGAAAGTCCGCGGCCTCGACCTCTACGATATCAAGTTCGAGTTCGGCTACGACGCCGAGGGGAAGGTCATGCTCATTGATGAGATTGCCTCCGGCAACATGCGTGTTTACAAGGATGGCAAGTATATCGATCCGATGACCCTTTCCAAGCTTTTCTTCGCATAAACACAACGCATTTCAGGAGGTTCCCCTATGGGAGGCTTTTTCGGAATCACATCCACCCACGACTGCATGGCAGACGTGTTTTTCGGTACCGACTATCATTCCCACCTCGGCACGCGCCGGGGTGGGCTGGCGGCCTATGACCCGGAGCTTGGGCTGCAGCGCGAGATCCACAACATCGAAAACGCGCCATTCCGAACCAAGTTTGAAAAGATCCTGGAGGAGATGAAGGGCACCTCGGCCATCGGCTGCATCAGCGACAATGAGCCGCAGCCCCTTCTGATCCGCTCCAATCTTGGCACCTACGCGATCAGCATGGTCGGCATCATCAACAATCGCGACGAGTTGATCGACCAGTTCCTTTCTTTCTCCGGCGGCCACTTCGACGCGAAGACCGGCGGAAAGGTCAACGAGGTCGAGCTGGTCGCGGCTCTGATCGATCAAAAAAGCAGCTTTGTAGAAGGCATCCGCTTTGCGCAGAAATCCATCGTCGGCTCTGCCTCCATTCTGATCCTTCAGCAGGACGGCACCATGATCGCCGCCCGCGACCGACTGGGCAGACTGCCCGTCTGCATCGGTCGACGGGAGGACGGTTACGCTGTCTCGCTGGAATCCTTCGCATATGAAAAGCTCGGCTTCGAGCTGGAAAAGGAGCTTGGCCCCGGTGAAATCGTCTCCCTCCGTCCTGAAGGTATGACCCAGCTCAACCCGCCGGGGGAGAAGATGCGCATTTGCTCTTTCCTCTGGAGCTATTACGGCTTCCCCGCTTCGACTTATGAAGGCGTCAACGTGGAAGCCATGCGCTACCGCAACGGTGCAATTCTGGGACGCAACGACGCGAAGCAGAACCCGGATGCGCAGATCGACTACGTCGGCGGCGTCCCGGATTCCGGCACCCCGCACGCCATCGGCTACGCCAACGAGCGGCACAGCCACTTTGCCCGTGCCTTCATCAAATATACTCCCACCTGGGCGCGCAGCTTCATGCCGCCCTCTCAGGTCGATCGCGACCGAATCGCCAAAATGAAGCAGATCCCGGTCAAGGAGCTCATTGAGGACAAGAATCTGCTCTTTGTGGATGATTCCATCGTCCGCGGCACCCAGCTGCGCGAGACCGTGGAGTTCCTCTATGAGCACGGCGCCAAGGCGGTGCATATGCGTTCTGCCTGCCCGCCCATCATGTTCGTCTGCAAATACCTGAACTTCTCCCGCGGCAGATCAGAGCTCGATCTGATCGCCCGCCGCGTCATTCTGGAGCTTGAGGGCGAAGCTGGATTTGACCACATCGATGAATACGCCGACAGCTCCACCGAACGCGGCCGGAAGCTCCGGGACGCTATCTGCGAAAAATTCCATTTCGCCTCTTTGGAATTCCAAACCCTGGAGGGCGTCATTGAAGCCATCGGCCTGCCGGAATGCAAGCTTTGCACCTACTGCTGGAACGGAAAGGAATAGACCATGAATACTTTCTCCAAATCTGACGCCTACGCGGCCGCCGGCGTGGACATCACCGCCGGCTACCGCGCTGTTGAGCTGATGAAGCGCCACATTGCCACCACCATGACCTCCGGCGTCTGCTCCGACGTGGGCGGCTTCGGCGGCCTGTTCGAGCTGGATCTGACCGGCATTTCCCGCCCAGTCCTGGTTTCCGGCACCGACGGTGTCGGCACCAAGCTCAAGCTGGCCTTTTTGATGGACAAGCACGATACCGTCGGTATTGACTGCGTTGCCATGTGCGTCAACGATATCATCTGCTGCGGCGCGAAGCCTCTGTTCTTCCTGGACTACATCGCCTGCGGAAAGAACGTTCCGGAGCGGATCGAGCAGATCGTCAAGGGCGTCTGCGACGGCTGCGTCCAATCCGGCGCAGCTCTGATCGGCGGCGAGACCGCTGAAATGCCCGGCTTCTATCCCGAAGACGAGTATGACCTTGCCGGATATTCGACCGGCGTGGTGGATAAGAGCCGCATCCTCCGCAAGGAGGAGATGCAGCCCGGCGACGTCATTCTCGCCCTTCCGTCCAGCGGCGTCCATTCCAATGGCTTCTCCCTGGTTCGCAAGGCCTTTGACGTTGAGCACACCGACCTGCGCGCGCCTGTGGCTGAGCTCGGCGGCGCCTCGCTCGGCGAGACTCTTTTGACGCCCACCCGCATCTACGTGAAGCCTGTCCTGGCCCTGTTGGATCGTGTCCGTGTCAAGGGCATCTCCCATATCACTGGCGGCGGCTTCTATGAGAACATCCCCAGAAGCATCCCCGAGGGCCTGCAGGCCAGGATCGAAAAGAAGGCCGTCCGCGTCCTTCCGATTTTTGACCTGATCGCCAAAACCGGCAAGATCTCTGAGCGCGATATGTATAACACCTTCAACATGGGCGTCGGCATGAGCATCGTCGTCTCTCCGAAGGACGAGGATCTTGCGCTGCAGATCCTGTGCGACAACGGCGTGGACGCCTACCGCATCGGCGCCATCGAAGCGGGTGAAGAGCGGATCGTCCTATGCTGAACCGGATGCGTGACACCATGACTGAACCGAGAATCCGAGTTGCCGTTCTGGTCTCCGGGGGCGGTACGAATCTCCAGGCCATCCTGGACGCAGCGCAGAGCGGAGCGATCCACAGCGCAGAGGTCGTCCTGGTTGTTTCCAGTCAGCCCGGGGCCTACGCCCTGGAGCGTGCGAAGCGCGCGAGCGTCCCTGCCGCCGTGCTCCAAAAACGGGAGCTCGGCGGACAGGCAGGCTTTGAGGCCGCGCTGGAGGCGCTTTTGCGCGAATACAGAGTGGACCTGATCGTCCTGGCCGGCTTCCTCAGCATTCTGAGCGACGGTTTTACGAAGCAGTACGATCACAGAATCCTGAACGTCCATCCGTCCCTGATCCCGTCCTTCTGCGGCAAGGGCTTCTATGGATGCAAGGTCCACGAGGCCGCGCTTTCTCGCGGCGTCAAGGTCACGGGCGCAACGGTCCACTTCGTCAACGAGATCCCCGACGGGGGAGAGATCATCGCGCAGAAGGCCGTGGAGATCCTGCCCGACGATACCCCAGAAACCCTCCAGCGCCGCGTGATGGAGCAGGCCGAGTGGAAGCTCCTTCCCGCCGCCGTGGAATCCGTCTCCGCGCAACTACTTGCAAGCAGAAAGGATAGCTGACTATGACGCCTTATGAATCCCTTCCCATCGAACGCCGTCTGCAAGGCAATCCCTATCCCGGCCGCGGCGTATTTGCCGGCATGACGCCGAATGGGACCGTTCGAATCGCCTATTTCATCATGGGCCGCAGCGCCAATTCCCGCAACCGCGTCTTCGTGGTCCGGGACGGCGAGGTCTTCACCGAGCCCTTTGACGCATCCAAGGTCGAGGACCCTTCGCTGATCATCTACGCCGCCATTCGTCAATACGGCAACCAGCTGATCGTTACAAACGGCAATCAGACTGACACGATTTACGAAGGCTTCGCCGCCGGCAAAACCTTCTCCAAGGCCCTGGAATCCCGCTTCTTTGAGCCGGACGAGCCGAACTTCACGCCGCGCATCAGCGCAGCGGTCTGTCTGGACCCGGTCGCTCCTTCCTATCAGATCAGCATTCTCAAGAGCCTGGATGAGATCGGTTCTGACTGCGTTCGCTACACCTTCGCCTACCCGATGAAGCCAGGCCTCGGCCATCTGATCCACACTTACGTCACCGACGGCAATCCGCTGCCCACCTTCTGCGGCGAGCCAGAGCGCATTGCGGTCGCAGGCGGGCTGGACGACTTCACCCGGAAGCTCTGGGACGCTCTGGATGCGGATAACCGTATCTCGCTCTATGTGCGTGACGTTGACCTTCTCAGCGGAGAATACGAAGAACGTTTGATCAACCGGAACCGGTAGGAGCATATATGAAAGAATACGAACTGAAATACGGCTGCAATCCCAATCAGAAGCCTGCGCGCATCTACATGCATGACCACTCCGAGCTGCCCGTGGAGATTCTCAACGGCAGACCCGGCTATATCAACTTTCTGGACGCTTTGAATTCCTGGCAGCTCGTCCGCGAGCTCAAGCAAGCCACCGGGCTTCCTGCCGCGACCTCCTTCAAGCACGTAAGCCCGACCTCTGCTGCCCTTGGTCTGCCCCTCTCCGATCGCCTCAAGCGGGCCTGCTTTGTGGACGATGTGCCTGAACTTGACGCCTCGCCTCTGGCCTGCGCCTACGCCAGAGCCCGCGGAACCGATCGGATGTGCTCCTTCGGCGACTGGGTCGCCCTATCCGACGTCTGCGACGTCACCACAGCCAAGCTGATCAAGCGTGAAGTTTCCGACGGCGTGATCGCGCCGGGCTATGACCCCGAAGCTCTGGAGCTGCTCAAATCCAAACGCGGCGGCAAGTACAACGTCGTGAGGATCGATCCGGACTATGTTCCCGCCGAGACCGAGCACAAGCAGGTCTTTGGCGTCACCTTCGAGCAGGGCCGCAACAACTTCCGGATCGACCGTGAATTGCTGCATAACCTGGTCACCAAGAATCGGAATCTGCCGGAATCTGCAGCCAGGGATCTGATTGTCTCCCTGATCACCCTCAAATACACCCAGTCCAATTCCGTCTGCTTTGCGGTGGATGGGCAGGCCATCGGCGTCGGCGCAGGTCAGCAGTCCCGCATTCACTGCACCCGTCTTGCAGGCAGCAAGGCCGACACCTGGTTCCTGCGTCAGTCCGACCGGGTGCTGAATCTGCCCTTCCGCCCCGACCTTGGCCGCCCGGACCGTGACAACGTGATCGACGGCTACATCAACCAAAACGAGGAAGACGTCTGTGCAGAAGGGAACTGGCAGAAGTATTTCACCACCCGCCCCGCGCCCTTCACCCGCGAACAGCAGCGCGCCGATCTCGATTTGATCACGGGTGTCAGCCTGGGCTCCGACGCCTTCTTCCCGTTCTCGGACAACATCGAGCGCGCCCATCGCAGCGGCGTGAGCTTTATCGCGCAGCCCGGCGGCTCCATTCGCGATGACGCCGTGATTGACGTCTGCGACAGATACGGCATGGTGATGGCTTTCACCGGGATGCGGCTGTTCCATCATTGATCCTTCGTCCCGGCATTCTCACCTCTCATCTTTCAACAGTCTCACAGGGGGAGTTACAATGAAGCTCATGGTAATCGGCGGCGGTGGACGCGAGCACGCCATCGTCAAGAAACTGAAAGAAAACCCGGAGGTCACTGACCTCTACGTTCTGCCCGGCAACGCCGGTATGGCCGCTGACGCCGTCTGCGTGCCGATCAAGGCACTGGATATTCCCGGCATCGTTCGCTTTGCTGTGGAGAAGAAGATCGACTATGCAGTCGTCACCCCGGACGACCCGCTGGCCGCCGGCGCGGTGGACGCGCTGGAAGCGTCGGGGATCGCCTGCTTTGGTCCGAATCAGCGGGCTGCGGTGATCGAGAGTAGCAAGATATTTGCAAAAGATCTGATGAAGCGCTACTCGATCCCCACGGCGAAGTATGAGACCTTTGACAGTCTCGAAGCCGCACTGACATATCTCGAGACCGCGCCGATCCCCACCGTCATCAAGGCCGACGGCCTTGCGCTCGGCAAGGGCGTGGTGATCGCTGAGACCCGCGCCGAGGCGAAAGCCGCTGTCACGGACATGATGGCCAACGGCCGCTTCGGAAAGAGCGGCGAGCGCATTGTGATCGAGGAATTCCTGACCGGACCCGAAATATCCGTGCTCAGCTTCACCGACGGCCACACCGTTGTCCCGATGGTCTCCTCCATGGACCATAAGCGGGCAGGGGAGGGGGACACCGGTCTCAACACTGGCGGCATGGGAACAGTTGCTCCGAATCCCTGCTATACGCCTGCTGTGGCTCAGACCTGCATGGAAACGATTTTCCTGCCTACGATCCGCGCCATGCGGGCCGAAGGCCGTCCCTTCAAGGGCTGTCTCTATTTCGGCCTGATGCTGACGGCGGACGGACCGAAGGTGATCGAATACAACTGCCGTTTCGGCGACCCGGAGACCCAGGTCGTTCTGCCCCTGCTCAAGACGGACCTTTTGACCGTCATGCGCGCGGTCACCGAGGAACGGCTCTCCGAGATCGAGGTGGAGTTTGCTAGCCAGTACGCCGCCTGCGTCGTGATTGCTTCCGAGGGCTATCCGAGCGCTTACAAGAAGGGCTTTCCGATCACAGTCCCCGAGGACGTTCTGCCCCACGTCTACTTCGCCGGGGCTGCCGACAAGGAAGGTCAGCTTGTGACCTCCGGCGGTCGCGTGCTCGGCGTCACTGCGGTTGCCGATTCCTTAGAAGCCGCCCTGCGCGAAGCCTACGAGATGGCAGGCAGGATCTCCTTCGAGGGAGCCTGGTATCGCCGCGACATCGGAGCCAGAGCCCTGGCCTGGAAGGAGAATTGACCATGGTTTATCGCGTTTATGTTGAAAAAAAATCAGAATACGCCCAGGAAGCCGCAGCCCTGCTGCGCGAGGCCACTTCCTTTCTGGGCCTGAAGCATCTGGAAAAGCTCCGCGTCATCAACCGCTATGACGCTGAAAACATCACCCCGGCCCTGTTTGAGCAGTCCATCCGCACGGTCTTCTCCGAGCCGCAGGTGGACGACGCTTCCCGGACACTGGAGGCAGAGGGTGCGACCGTCTTTGCCGTGGAGTATCTGCCCGGCCAGTTTGACCAGCGGGCAGATTCTGCCGCCCAGTGCATCCAGATCATCTCTCAGACCGAGCGCCCGCTGATCCGTTCCGCCAGAGTCTATGCCCTCTACGGCGCGCTCACTGCAGAGGAGCTTGCAGCCTTCAAGAAGCATGTTATCAACCCAGTCGAGGCCCGGGAGGCCGGCATGGACCTTCCCGAGACTCTGAAAATGAACTACGCTCTGCCCGAGAACGTCGCCACCCTGGACGGTTTCCGGGAGATGGACGCAGCAGGCCGCGCTGCCATGCTCCGCGACTACGGTCTTGCGATGGACGAGGCCGATCTGAAATTCTGCCAGGACTACTTTGCAGCTGAAGACCGCGACCCGACGATCACAGAGCTTCGCATGATCGACACCTACTGGTCCGATCACTGCCGCCACACGACCTTCGGAACCGTGATCGACAACGTCTGCTTTGCAGACCCTCTGCTGGAGCAGACCTGGCAGGACTATCTGAACGTTCGCACGGAGCTTGGCCGGACCAAGCCGATCTGTCTGATGGATCTGGCAACCATTGCCGCCAAGCATCTGCGCAAGGTTGGTAAGCTCGACAAGCTGGATGAATCCGAGGAGATCAACGCCTGCACCGTCAAGCTGGACGTTACCGTGGACGGCAATACTGAGCCGTGGCTGCTTCTGTTCAAGAATGAGACCCACAATCACCCGACGGAGATCGAGCCCTTTGGCGGCGCGGCAACCTGCATCGGCGGCGCGATCCGCGATCCGCTCTCGGGCCGCTCCTATGTCTACGGGGCCATGCGCGTCACCGGCGCGGCAGACCCGACCCGCCCGGTCAGCGAAACCATCCCCGGCAAGCTGCCCCAGCGCAAGATCGTCACCACCGCAGCGGCCGGTTATTCCTCCTATGGCAATCAGATCGGCCTTGCCACCGGCATTGTCGATGAGGTCTATCATCCCGGCTACGCGGCCAAACGGATGGAGATCGGCGCCGTGATCGCCGCCGCGCCGCAGGCAAACGTGCGCCGCGAGCGCCCGATCCCCGGCGACGTCGTGATTCTCCTCGGCGGCAGCACGGGCCGTGACGGCATCGGCGGTGCGACCGGCTCATCGAAGGCGCACAACGTCCACTCCGTCGAGTCCTGCGGGGCAGAGGTTCAAAAGGGCAACGCCCTCGAGGAGCGCAAGCTCCAGCGCCTCTTCCGCCGCCACGACGCTTCGAGCATGATCAAGCGCTGCAACGACTTCGGCGCAGGCGGCGTCAGCGTTGCCATCGGCGAGCTGGCCGACGGCCTGGAGATCGACCTCAACCGCGTTCCGCGAAAGTATGAGGGCTTGGATGGCACAGAGCTTGCGATCTCGGAATCTCAGGAGCGCATGGCAGTCGTCGTGGAAGCAGACCGCGTTCAGGATTTCCTCCGCATTGCGGACGAGGAAAACCTGCAGGCCTGCCCGGTGGCCGTCGTCACCGAAAGCCCCCGTCTCGTAATGCACTGGAACGGGAAGACCATCGTAGATATCAGCAGAGATTTCCTGAACTCCAACGGTGCGGAAAAGCATATTGAAATCGAGACCCGCAAGCCCGCAGAAGAAGACCGGCGCGTTCCCGATCGCTTTGCAGAAGGCTTGCTCGACCTTGCCTCCGACCTCAATGTCTGCTCTAGGCGCGGCCTGGCCGAACGCTTTGATTCCACAATCGGCGCTGGAACCGTGCTCATGCCCTTCGGCGGCAAAAACCAGCTTACGCCTGCGCAGGCCATGGTGCAGAAGGTCAGCGTCGAGCGCGGCCACACCGACACCTGCTCGTTGATGGCCTACGGCTATGACCCGAATCTCTCTTCCCGCAGTCCTTATCACGGCGCTTATCTCGCCGTCATTCATTCCGTCGCCAAGCTGATTGCCTCCGGCGCTTCGTTTGAAGACGTCTACCTGACCTTCCAGGAGTATTTTGCCAAGCCCGGTCACGATCCCAAGCGCTGGGGCGACCCGCTGTCTGCCCTGCTGGGCGCCTTCCGAGCCCAGATGGACCTGGGCGTGGCTGCCATCGGAGGCAAGGACTCCATGTCCGGTACCTTTGAAACGCTCGACGTGCCGCCCACCCTGGTCAGCTTTGCCGTCACCACCGATGATGCGGCAAATGTCCGTTCTCCCGAATTCAAGCGCGCCGGCAGTCCCGTCGTTCTGCTTGCACCGAAAATCGGCGCCGACCGACTTCCGGAGCGAGAATCTTTGCTGGCTGTTCTGCGCCGCGTAAGCGAGCTGCTGCGTTCCGGTCAGGCAGTCTCCGCCTGGGCCGTGGGCTTCGGCGGCGTGGCAGAGGCCGTGATGAAGATGTCTTTTGGCAATGGATTCGGCTTCCGATTTACGGAAAGCCTTTCCATGGAGACGCTTTTCTCCAAGCAGTACGGCGCTTTCGTCCTCGAATGCACCGAGACTCCGGCAGATGGCGTTCTGATCGGCCACGTCACCGATACTGCCAGCTTTGTCCGCGGTGACGCTGCGGTTCCCGTTTCTGAATTGCTCCGGCGCTTCGAGAACCGGCTGGAGGACGTCTATCCCTGCAACGTTTCGCAGAACGGCCCCGCCATTCCTGCTATGAAGTCCGAGACCGGTTCCGTTCCGGTCTGCCGCTGCCCGTCCGCCAAGCCCAGGGTCCTGATCCCGGTCTTCCCCGGCACGAACTGCGAATACGACAGCGCGAAGCTCGCCGCTGACGCAGGTGCGGAGCCGGAGATCTTCGTGGTCCATAATCTGAGCGCCGCCCACATCCAGCGCTCCGTGGAGGAGTTTGCTGAAAAGCTGCGTTCGGCCCAGATGGTTTTCATCCCCGGCGGCTTCTCCGGCGGCGACGAGCCCGACGGCTCCGGCAAGTTCATCACTGCCTTCTTCCGCAACGCTTCGATCCGTGAGGGCGTGACAGACCTGCTTGAACGGCGCGACGGCCTGATGCTAGGTGTCTGCAACGGCTTCCAGGCTTTGATCAAGCTCGGCCTGATCCCCTATGGCCGAATCACCGACGCCGACGAAAACAGCCCGACGCTGACCTACAACACGATCGGCCGCCACCAGTCGCGTATCGTTCGCACCCGCATCGTCAACAACCGCTCTCCTTGGCTCTCCGGTATGGAGATCGGAGATGTGGTCAACGTGGCGATCTCTCATGGCGAGGGCCGTCTGATTGCTTCAGAATCCGTCCTGTGCGCCCTGCGGGACCAGGGCCAGATCGCCACCCAGTATGTCGATCTGAACGGGCAACCGACCCTGGATATTCACTTTAACCCGAACAACTCCCTCTGGGCCATCGAAGGTCTGACCTCTCCCGACGGACGCGTCTTTGGCAAGATGGGTCACAGCGAGCGCATCGGCTCAAACCTCTACAAAAACGTCCCCGGCAAATACGATATCCACCTGTTTGAATCGGCAGTGCGTTATTTCAAAGGCTGATACTTATATTCAATTAAAGAGTTAATTGAATTTTGCTGCGCTTCGCGCAGCCTTTCCAGCACATCGTGCTGGAAAGCCGTCTCATGCTATCATTGATAAAAAGTAACCTTTTTATCAAAAAATAGTATGATTCGCACAAATAATCAACGCGGCTGTATCGCAACGGATACAGCCGCGTTTGTGATATCGTTCACTTGGTGTTGCAGTCATTGATAACTGCCTCGGCACACAGCAGACCATCCACCGCAGCGGACAGGATCCCGCCGGCATAGCCAGCGCCCTCGCCGCAGGGATAAAGGCCGAAAAGGGCAGGGGACCGGCGATCCTCGCCGCGCAGAATGCGGACCGGAGAGGAGGAGCGCGCCTCCGGAGCGGTCATCACGGCGTCCGGGTCGTCATAGCCCTTGAGCTTCTTCCCCAGGGCCGGGATCGCCTGTTCGAGCACGGAGGTGATCTGCCGAGGCAGGACCGCATGCAGATCGCAGAGCGTCACGCCCGGACGGTAGGTAGGCCGGATTGCCCCGAGTCCATCACTCGGTCTGCCAGCCAGGAAATCGCCGACGCGCTGGGCCGGTGCGCGGTAATTCCTGCCGCCCGCCCGGAAGGCTGCGGCTTCGATCTCCCGCTGCCATCGCATACCGCCCAGCGTGGACTTGTCCGGGAAGTCCTCCGGATTCAGGGTCACAAGCAGGGCAGCGTTTGCATTATCTCCGCCGCGGTCAAAGTTGCTCATTCCGTTGGTGACGACCCGCCCTTCCTCGCTGGCAGCGGCGACTACATATCCGCCGGGGCACATGCAGAAGGTGTAAGCCGAGCTTCCATCCGGCAGATGAACTGAAAGCTTGTAGTCCGCTGGCGGAAGGTCAAGGGTTTGCCAGCCTGCTCCATACTGCGCCTCGTTGACGGCGCTCTGCAGGTGCTCCACGCGGACGCCCATAGAAAAGGGCTTGGGCTCCATCGGAATGCCCTCGCGTTCGAGCAGCTCGAAGGTGTCGCGCGCGCTGTGGCCCAGGGCCAGAATCACCTGTTCACATTCCAGGGTCGAAACGTCGTCCTTCGTCGTGATCTCGATCCCTGTCAGTTTCCCGTTCGTCTTCTGAAAACCGGTCAGCTTCGTGCCGAAACGGACCTCGCCGCCGAGGGCAATGATTCTGGCCCGCAGATTCTGTACCACATGAATCAACACATCGGTTCCGACGTGGGGCTTTGCGTCGTAGGTGATGCTCTCATCCGCGCCGGCGTCGGCCAGTTGACGGAGGATCCAGCCCTGGCGTTCGTTTTTTGTGCCGGTGTTCAGCTTGCCGTCGGAGAAGGTCCCTGCGCCGCCCTCCCCGAATTGAACGTTGCACTCGGGGTCCAGCGCCCCAGTCTGCCAGAATCGCTCCACAGCCGCGCGGCGGGTCTCTGCGTCCTGCCCGCGTTCGATTACGATGGGCCGCAGGCCGGCAATCGCCAGGGCAAGAGCAGCGAACATCCCGCCAGGACCGAAGCCGACCACGACAGGCCGTTTTTCCGGGA
>CAMHMK010000033.1 GCA_946186225.1 uncultured Clostridia bacterium | reverse complement strand
AAATCGACGATCCTGAATCTGCTGATGGCCTCCTCGAAAAACTATCAGGGCGGGATCTTCTATGACGGAAAAGAACTCAAAACCGTTTCCACCAGCTCGCTCTATGACCTTGTGTCCATGATACAGCAGAATGTGTTCGTCTTTAACAGCACCATTCGTGACAACATCACCATGTTCTCCGAATTCCCGGAAGAGGAGATCGACCGTGCCGTACGGCTGTCCGGGCTGAAAAAGCTCATCGACGAAAAGGGCGCGGACTATCTCTGCGGCGAGAACGGCTCCGGACTCTCCGGCGGCGAGCGGCAGCGGATCTCCATTGCCAGAGCGCTGCTGCGTAAGACCCCCGTGCTCTTCGTGGATGAGGCTACTGCCTCCCTGGATGCCGAAACCTCCTTCGAAGTGCTGGACGCCATTCTGAAGCTGGACGGCTACACCCGCGTCATCATCACCCACGATCTGGACGAGAGCATCCTGCGCCGCTGCAACGGCCTGTTTGCCCTGAAAAACGGCGAGGTCTCGGAGCAGGGCACCTTCGACGAACTGATGGAGCAGAATGGCTACTTCTACTCGCTGTTCACCGTTTCCCAGAGATAATCTGATTGTATCTGATGAAGTTGGATGTGACAGTCCATATTCACAGATACGAGCGCAGCATGGGGCACCTTCCTTACGGAGGGCGCCCCATGCTGCTCGATTTTGAGAAATGCCGGTTTTCGGGCATGCAAAATCCCCCCGACTCCATCGACCGGGGGGATTTTTCTCTCTCTCTCACTCTGTGGGGATTACGCGTCCTGCTGCACGAGAAGGCAGGCGCAGTATCCGGGTTCGGGCTGGAAGCAGAAGATGCGGAACATTCGTTCCACCTTCTTGCTGTAGTTTTCCAAGACATGGCTGCTGCCGTTCATGGCGACGTCCGCATAAGGGACGATCCATTTTCGGTCACCGTTTCGGATGATCTCATAAAACGAATGGTCGTATATGCGATTCGGGTTGACATCGATCAACGGTTCCATTGCTTTGTTGCAGTAGCGGAATACAAAGTCGACCCCGCGTCCCTCCGGATTGAAGACCAACTCGATCAGACAGAATGGCGCCGGTGCATTCTCCATGATCTTGCAGCGCTCCAGCAGGCTTTGCGGGATACGCGTCCCTACAGGCACTGCGCCCCGGGCAGCAAGCTGTGCGGCGCGGCGCCGGTGCTCCGCGGGATTCCGGCCCCGTCCCTGAAACTGCCGTCCGTCCACCATCGTGTAAAGGCCCTTCCCTTCAATGGAGACGACGTAGCGCCTGGCAACCACGACTCCCTTCTGAATGCTCCAGAAATCCTCGGGGGAAAAGCAGGCTGCGACGGTCTTCAGCGGGATCGGCGTGGGTATGGCCCGTTTGTCCTGCAAATGCAGGTAGGTTCGTTGGCCCTCGTGCGTCAAGTAGAGAATGTCCCCAACCTCAATGTGATGTCGCCTGAGCATGCGCTCAATGCGACCATTTGTGACATCAGACATGGTTTATCACCCTCCGCTGACAAATTATATCAAACCGGGAAACGGCGCGCAAGGAGAAAACTATAGATCTGATGGATAGAAAAAAGGATAGAAAGGACTGGATAATGCCGGACAGTTGTGTTATGATAACCTTGGAAAAATCAAAAAGGAGTGTTCCCCGTGAAAATTGCTGTTCTGGAATCCCTGGCTGTTTCCGATGAGAAACTGAAGGCCCTTGAAGCGCCTTTGATCGTCAGGGGCTGTTCGTTTCATCACTATGAGAGGACCGCTGAGCGCGCAGAGCTGATCCGCGAGGCGAAGGACGCCGACGTTCTGATGCTGGCCAATATGCCCCTGCCGGCCGAGGTCGTTGCAGCGGCGGAGGGTCTGAAATACATTGACGTGGCCTTTACCGGCGTCGACCACATCCCGATGGACCTCTGTCGGGCGCGGGGGATCGCAGTTTCAAACGCCTCCGGATACTCCAACGAGGCCGTGCCGGAGCTGGCCGTGGGCATGGTGCTGTCCATCCTTCGGAATCTGCGCCAGGTGGAGCAGGCCTGCCGCGCGGGCGGCACGAAGGCCGGGCTGGTGGGCACGGAGCTCAAGGGCAAGACCGTGGGCATCCTGGGCTACGGCAGCATCGGCAGCCGGTCGGGCGAGCTCTTCCACGCCTTCGGCTGCCGGATCGTCACCGCAGAGGGCCACCGGATCAAGAACCGCCCTGATTTCCTGGAGGTCCTGCCCCAGGCGGAGGTTCTGCGTCAGGCGGACGTGCTGGTCCTGCACACCCCGCTCAACGAGGCCACCCACGGGCTGATCGGCAAGGCGGAGCTGGAAATGATGAAGCCGACGGCGATTTTGGTCAACGTCGCCCGTGGCCCGGTCGTTGTGACGGACGACCTGATTGAAGCCCTGAACCGGGGCACGATCGCCGCGGCCGCCGTGGACGTCTTCGACCGCGAGCCGCCGCTGGACCCGGCACTGCCCCTGCTGCATGCGCCGAACACCCTCTTTACGCCCCACGTCGCCTTTGCCACCGCAGAATCCATGGAGCTGCGCGCAAAGATCGTGTTCGAAAACTTAGCCGCCTACCTGGACGGCGAGATCCGCAACCGGATGGCATAATCCGCCCCAAAAACCGAAAACCGAGGACGGCCTTTGCCATCCTCGGTTTTCGGTTTTTCGTCTGCCCTACAGGCCCTTGTCCTGGGCGATCAGGCGCTTGAGTGCCTCCACGGAGACGCGGACGGAGGCGGAGGTATCCTCGCTCATGGTCTGATCCAGACCGGCGGCTTCGCGTTCCTGATTCCAGATCACGTGGAAGCAGGAGCCGCAGCGGCAGCCCAGGGCGTCGGCCACCACGAACAGGGCGGCAGATTCCATCTCGGAAGCGAGAACGCCGAGCCTCTTCCAGGCCTCCCACTTGTTGAGCAGCTCATAGGATACCGGCATCTTAGCGGGATTGTGCTGGCCGTAGAAGGCGTCCTTGCACTGCACCACACCGACGTGGGTGGTTTTGCCCATGGCCAGGGCAGCATCCCGCAGGGCGATGGTCACGTCCAGATTGGCGACGGCGGGGTATTCCAGCGGGGCGTACTCCCGGGAGGTATGTTCGAAGCGGATGGCGCCGGTGGCGACCACGATGTCACCGGAGCGGACCTTGAGATTGATGCCGCCGCAGGTGCCGGTGCGGATGAAGGTATCCGCGCCGATGTTGTGGAGCTCCTCCATCGCAATGGAGGCGGAAGGACCGCCGATGCCGGTGGAGCAGACTGAGACCTTTTCCCCCAGCAGCGTGCCGGTATAAATGTTATATTCCCGGTTCTGCCCCACATGATAGGCGTTGTCAAAGAGGGCGGCAATGGATTCGCAGCGTCCCGGGTCGCCCGGGAGAATGACGTAGCGACCCACGTCGCCTTCCACACAGTGAATATGGAATTGATGATCCAGCTTCTGCATGATAAAACTCCTTTCGGAAAAAGATGCATTCGAGTGTCTTGATCTTACCACAGTTCGTTCGAAAAAGCAACCCGACACAAATTAAAAATCAAACATACTGACCTGGCTGGTCTTTGGGAGGTCGCCGAAGGCGCCGGCCTCGCGGAGGGCGTCGAGGTGGGCCTGCGAGACCTTGGGGCAGGCATTGGAAAACTCCTCGATGGAGATAAAGCGCTTGTCGCGCCGTCCCTCCGCGATATCGCGGGCCGCGTTTTCACCCAGACCCGAGATCGCCACGAAGGGCGGGAGGAGCTTGCCATCGCGGATGACGAATTTGACCGCGTCGGAATCGTAGATCGACAGCGGCAGGAAGTCGAAGCCGCGGAGGTAGAACTCATAGACGACCTCCAGGGTGGTGAGCATCTGATCGTCCTTATCGGTGGCCTTTTCGTTGTTCCGGATGCTCTCCATGGCTTCCTTGCAGGCTTCGATGCCCCTGCACATCAGATTTGCGTCGAAGCCGCCCTTCTGGCTGCGGCGGTAGAAGTAGGCCGCATAGAAGGCCAGGGGCTCATGGACCTTGAACCAGGCGATGCGGAAGGCCATCATGACGTAGGCCGCCGCGTGCGCCTTTGGGAACAGATACTTGATCTTCTTGCAGGAGCCGATGTACCACTCCGGCACGCCGGCGGCGACCATCTCCTCCTCCGCGCCCTCGGGAAGGCCCCTCCCCTTTCGGACGGCCTCCATGATCTTGAACGAACGCTTCTCCGGCATGCCGCACTTGATCAGATAGTTCATGATATCGTCGCGGCAGCCGATGGCCTGGGAGACCGTGGCGGTCTTGGACAGGATGAGGTCGCGGGCATTGCCCAGCCAGACGTCGGTGCCGTGGGAGAAGCCGGAAAGGCGGATCAAAACGTCAAACTGGGTCGGCTGCGTCTCCTTGAGCATGCCGCGGGTGAACCCGGTGCCGAATTCCGGAATGGCGACGGCTCCGGTCTCGCCGAGGATGGGATCGTTTTCATAGCCCAGGACCTTGGAGGAGGTGAAGATGGACATGGTGTCCTTGTCATCGAGGGGGATTTTCTGCGGATCGACGCCGGTCATATCCTGGAGCATACGGATCATGGTGGGGTCATCGTGACCCAGCATGTCCAGCTTGAGCAGATTTTCCTCCATCGGGTGGTAGTCAAAATGGGTGGTGATCCACTCGGACTCATGGTCGTCCGCCGGGTGCTGGACCGGGCAGAAGTCCCAGATCTGATTCTCCTGGGGGATGACGACCAGACCGCCGGGGTGCTGGCCCGAGGTCCGCTTGACACCCACGCAACCCTCGGCCAGGTAGGTCTCCTCAGCGCGGCTGAGATGGCGCTCCCGCTCGGAGAGGTATTTTTTCACATAGCCGAAGGCGGTCTTCTCGGCCACGTCGCCGATGGTCCCGGCGCGGAAGACGTGGGATTTGCCGAACATTTCCACGCAGTAGGCATGGGCCTTGGCCTGGTACTCGCCGGAGAAGTTCAGGTCGATATCGGGGACCTTGTCGCCGCCGAAGCCCAGGAAGGTCTCGAAGGGGATGTTGAAGCCGTCCTTTTCGAACCTCGTTCCGCACTTCGGGCAGACGGCGTCGGGCAGGTCTGCGCCGCAGTTGATCCCGTCCGGAACCTCGAAGGTCGTATACTTGCAGTCGGGGTTGGGGCAGCGGTAGTGCGGCGGCAGGGAGTTGACCTCGGTGATGCCTGCCATGAAGGCGACCAGAGACGAGCCGACAGAGCCGCGGGAGCCGACCAGATAGCCGTGCTCGAGGGAGTTCAAAACCAGCTTCTGGGCAGAGATGTAGATGACGTCGTAGTGGCAGTTGATGATGTCGTTGAGCTCGGTGTTGACGCGCTTCGTGATCAGCTCGGGCGGATTCTTGCCATAGAGCCGTTCGAGCTTGCCAAAGACCAGGGATCTCAGATCCTCAACGGAATTCTCGATCTTCGGGGCATAGAGGTTATGGGGCAGCGGGCGGACCCAGTCGCACCAGTCGGCGATGAGGTTCGTATTCGTGACCACAACCTCATAGGCCTTTTCCTTCCCCAGATAGGAGAATTCGTTCAGCATATCGTCGGTCGTGCGGAAATAGAGGGGGTTCTCGCGGTCGCAGTCCGAGAAGCCCTTGGAGGCCAGCAGGATGCGGCGGAAGACCTCGTCCTCGGGGTTCAGGAAGTGGACGTCGCCGGTGGCGCAGACGGGCTTTTTCAGGGCCTCGCCCAGGCGGACCACGGTGCGGTTGAAGCTGCGCAGATCCTCGTCGCTCTTAGCCGCCCCGGTGTTCAGCAGGAAGCGGTTGTTGGCCAGCGGCTGGATCTCCAGAAAGTCATAGAAGGCGGCGGTTTGCATCAGCTCATCCCAGGGCTTCCCCGCAACGATCTGGGTGAACAGCTCGCCGGCCTCGCAGGCCGAGCCGATGATCAGGCCCTCACGCCAGCGCATCAGCTCCGATTTCGGAATGACCGGCGCGCCGTTGCCGCCGCGGCGGGTGTGGAAGTAGTAGAGATTGCTGAATGAGACCAGGCGGTAGAGGTTCCGCAGGCCCAGGGAGTTCTTGGCGAACAGAATGATGTGGTGGATCTTCGCATCCTTCGGCGTCGGCTTGGAGCCGAAATCCAGGGTGCGGGCCGCCTCGTTGACCGCCTGCAGCGTGGTCACGCCGCGGTCCGTCAGCAGCTTGGCGAAACGGTCCAGCAGCAGGCCGCAGGTGATTGCATCGTCGGTGGCGCGGTGGTGGGCGAAGTCCGGGAGCTCGAAGTATTCGGCCAGGACGTCCAGCTTGCGCTTGGTGAACTGGGGCAGCAGGGCGTAAGCCAGGCCGAGGGTATCCACATAGGTGGGCGAGAAGGGCAGGTCAAGCCGGCGACAGGCCGCCTTCATCATGCCCATGTCATAGTTGGCATTGTGGGCCACAATGGGGAGGTCGCCCGCGAAGTCCAAAAAGCCCTGCACGGCCTCCCGCTCGGAGGGTGCTCCGACCAGCATCTCATCGGTGATGCCGGTCAGCTCGATGATCGTGGTGCTGAGCCTGCGCTCGGGGTCAACGAAGGTGGTATATTTGTCCAGAATCTGATCGCCCTTCATGCGGACCGCGCCAATCTCGATCAGGCGATCCCGCTCCGGGGACAGGCCGGTGGCCTCCACATCCAGGGCGATGAACTCTCCGTCCAGCGGGGCGTCGCCATCACCGAACACGCAGGTGCGGAAGCCGCGCTCCCCCTCGTGGGAGAGGGGGAGATCCACGTCGTTGATGAAGTACCCCTCGCAGCCGTAGAGGATCTTGATGGGATCCTCGGTCCCGGCGACGGTGGTCTTGGAATTGGCAAGCGCCGCCGTGAAGGAGTGGGTCACGCCGTGATCGGTGATGGCGATGGCCCGGTGGCCCCAGCTTGCTGCCTGATGGATGGCCTCAGCGGTGTCAGTCAGGGCGTCCATGGCGGACATCTTGGTGTGCAGATGGAGCTCCACACGCTTTTCCGACGCGGTATCCCGGCGGATCGGACGCTTGGCAAGCTGCATGGAGAAGGGCTGGAGATTCAGCTCGTTGTCATACTTGTTCACCGTGATCTTGCCGTAAACACGCAGCCATGTGCCGGGCTTATGCTTCTTGGGGTTCGGCGCACAGACGGCGTCGAGAATCGGCTTGGCCTCGGCGGCGGACATGAATTTGTTCACGCAGACCGCGCCGCTGTGGTCGGTCATATAGAAGGAGATGACGATGTTTTTGCCGCCGGAGAGCTCGCGGTGATTGATCTGGAACACCTCGCCCTCCACGCAGGCCTTGAAGGTATCCAGCGTGACGTCCTTCATCGGCATGACGCTCTGGGAGAAGGGCTTGCCGTAGATCAGATCGGCCGGCTCCGTGGGGCCGGCTCCGGCCGCTGCCGGGGCGGGCTCGCGGGCCTGCGGCATCGGGATGGTCTCCACGGCCAGCTCGCGGATGCGGGCGGTCTGGGCGAAGAGTTCTTCGGCGTTATACTCCTTGCCGGCGTGGAGCTCGATGCGGATCGGGCACTCGAACGACTCGGAGAGGAATTCCTCGCCGAGACGGAGCCAGGGACGAACGTCCTCCATTCCGTTGGCCCTGAGGCGAAGATGGACCGTGCGGCCCTCCACCTCCCATTTGCAGCCTGAGAGGATGGCCGTGGCCATCGGGAGGGCGTCGCGGATGATGTCGGCAACGTCGCCGAAGTCGATTTGCGGAAGCAGAGACTCGGGGTAACGGGCCGAGAGCTTCACGCGGTTCAGGAGGTAGGTCCTTCGGATTTCCTTTTCGGTCTGTCGCAGCAGAGAGGCCGGAAGGTAGACCTCGCTGCGGATGCAAACAGAGACCTCACGCGCATTCGGGCGGAGGTCTGCATCCAGGATCGTATTTTGCGCCAGAAGCTCTCGCGCGGCGTCGGTGTAGCCGAGGTCCGGAAAGAGCGCCAGCAGGGAGATCGGTTCAGGCATGGCGGTACTCACTTAAAAAAGGTAATCACGGAAAAGAGCGGAAGGCGGCTGAGAATCACGCGTACAGGTTCCTCTCAGATTCGCCTACAGCCGCTCCACATATCGCAGAAGGGCCGGAAGCAGCTCGTCGTAGGGGAGCTTTTCCACGGGCTTGCCCTTGAGGAAGATCAGCCCGCAGTCCTCGCCGCCGGCAACGCCGACGTCGGCCTCCCGGGCCTCGCCGGGACCGTTGACCACGCAGCCCATGACCGCCACGGTGATGGGCTTTTTGCAGTCCTTGAGGGCCTCCTCGACCCGGCCGGCCAGGCCGATCAGGTCAATCTGCGTCCGCCCGCAGGTCGGGCAGGAGATGATGTTGACGCCGTCCTTGCGCAGGCCGGCGGCCTTCAAAATTGCCTTGGCCGCGATCACCTCGCGGACCGGGTCGGCGGTCAGCGAGACGCGGATCGTATCCCCGATGCCCATGCAGAGCAGGCCGCCGATGCCCATGGCCGATTTGACCGTCCCCATATATTCTGTGCCAGTCTCGGTCACGCCGAGATGGAGGGGATAGTCAGACTGGGCGGCAAAGAGGCGGTAGGCCGCCATCATCAGCGGCACAGAGGAGGACTTCATGGAAAGGCAGGTATCGTAGAAGCCGTATTTTTCCAGCAGGCGCAAGTGGCCGAAGGCGGATTCCACCAGGGCCTCCGGGGTGGGGTGGCCGTATTTTTCCAGCAGGACCTTTTCCAGGGAGCCGCCGTTGACACCGACGCGGATCGGAATGTGGTGGGCCTTGCAGCAGTCAACCACGGCCTTGACCCTGTCCTCGCCGCCGATGTTGCCGGGGTTGATCCGGATGGCCGCAGCTCCGTTTTCCGCAGCGGCCAGCGCGCAGCGGTAGTCAAAGTGGATGTCCGCAACGATGGGCAGCGGGGATTGCGCTGCAATTTTTCCGAACGGAACCGCCGCCTCCGGGGTGGGGACGGTGATACGGGTGATCTCACAGCCGGCCGTGGCGAGGGCCTTGATCTGCGAGATGGTGCCCTCCACGTCCGTGGTCCTGGTGTTGCACATGGACTGGATGGAAACCGGCGCGCCGCCGCCCACAAGGACGGAGCCGACTTTGATTTGTCTGGTCATGTTTTTGTTCTCCATTTCGGTGTTGCCTGTGGCGGAACCGGGCGTTCAGGCGAGACTATCGCGAGGCGATGGTCACGACGTCCTTGACGAGAAGGACGGCCATCAGGCCCAGGAGGAGGATCATGGCAGCGCCGTTGATCCAGGCCTCATATTTGGGATTGATCTTCTTTTTCGTGATGGCGGTGTAGGCCGTGCCGATCAGCAGGAAGAGGACGCGGCCGCCGTCCAGGGCAGGGATCGGAAGCATGTTCATCACAGCCAGGTTGACCGCGATGAAGGCGCCAAGGTAGAGGACGTAGCGGACGCCCTCGCTGACGGTCCGGCTCTCCTTGCCGCCCTGGACCATCACGTCCACGACCTGGACCGCGCCGCCAACGTCCTTCAAACCGGCCCGGCCGGAGAAGAGATCCTGCAGGCCGTACCAGACCATGCGGGCGAAATCGCGGCATTCATAGGATGCAAAGCGGTTGACCGTGGCAAAGCCGGGCTCCAGATACTCGCCCAAGACGATGCCATAGCGCATCGCCTTGCTGCCGTCCGCGTCTTCAAATTCGCGCTTTTCCATTTTGAAATGCGAAAAGGTGTGCTTTTCGCCGTTGCGCAGGATGGTCAGCTCGCAATCGGAGGCATTGTAGCGCCCCTCCAGCAGATCGAGATCCCGGCGCATGAAGAGGCGGCGTCCGTCGATGGACCAGAGCTCGTCGCCTGCCTGGACGCCCTGCTCCGCAAGCGCGGAGGTGGGGGAGATCTCGGTGATCCGGGTGGTCTGCATCGTGTAGCCGCCGATTCCGAAGAGCAGGGTCATGACGATGAAGCCGGTCAGCAGGTTCATGAACGAGCCCGCGCAGAGGACGATCAGCCGCTTCCACCATTTGGCGGAGGTGAAGGCGCGGGGGTTCTCGCTCTCCCCGTCCTCGCCCTCCATGGCGCAGTAGCCGCCGATGGGGATCAGACGGAAGGAATAGTCGGTCTCGCCGCGCTTCCAGCCGAAGAGCTTGGGGCCCATATTGATCGAAAACTCATTGACCTGAATCCCGCAGAGCTTGGCGGTCAGGAAATGGCCGAGCTCGTGGATAAAGATCAGGAAGCCAAAAATCAGAATGGCAAGGATGATATACAGTGCAGTCAGCAAATTCGGTTTACCTCACATTTTCAGCATTTCGCAGCCTCTGCCGCTGCGCGGGCGAGGCGGTCGGCCTCCAGAATCTGCTCCAGGGTCGGGGCTTCGACGAAGGGGACCGCGTCCATGCCCAGACGGACCAGACGCGGAATGTCATAGAAGCCGATCTCGTCGTTCAGGAAGCGGGCCACGGCGACCTCATTGGCCCCGTTCATGGCAGCGCAGGACGTGCCGCCTTTGCGGGCGGCCTCCAGGGCGATGGCGAAGCAGGGGAAGGTCTCCGGGTCCGGCGGGCAGAAGGTCAGAGGCGGGCAGGTCAGAAGATCCAGACCCGGCGCGGGATTCGCGGTGCGGTTGGGGTAGGTCAGGGCCAGCTGGATCGGGATGCGCATATCCGGCACGCCGAGCTGGGCCAGGATGGCGCCGTCGTTGTATTCGACCAGGGAGTGGACGATGCTCTGCCGGTGGATGACGACGTCCACCTGATCCGGCGGGAGCTCGTACAGGCGCATGGCCTCGATGACCTCCAGGCCCTTGTTCATCAAGCTCGCGCAGTCCACGGTGATTTTCGGACCCATCTTCCAGTTCGGATGGCGCAGAGCGTCGGCCTTGGTGACCGTCTGCAGCTCGTCGCGGGTCTTGCCGAAGAAGGGACCGCCGGAGCAGGTCAGGATCAGGCGCTTGACCTCGGAGCGGTCGCGGCAGCCCATCAGGCACTGGAAGATCGCGGAGTGCTCGGAGTCCACGGGAATGATCTCCGCCCCATTGGCCCGGGCAGTCTGCATCACGAGCTCGCCCGCGCAGACCATGGTCTCCTTGTTGGCAAGGCCGATGCGCTTGCCCAGCTTCAGGGCGGCCAGAGTCGGCCGCAGGCCCACCATGCCGACCACAGCGGTAATGACAGTATCCGCCTCGGCCAGGGTGGCGGCGGCGAGCAGGCCTGCCTCGCCCCAGAGGATCTCGGGCCGGGGCTCCGGCAGACGCTCGCGCAGGGCGAGCGCGGCCTCCTCGGTGGCCATGCTGACCAGGCGGGGATGGAACTCCGCAATCTGCTCGGCCATCCGATCCACATTCGCGCCGGCGGTCAGCGCCGCGACACGAATCGGCAGATGGCGCACAACGTCCAACGTCTGGCGCCCGATGGAGCCGGTCGAGCCCAGGATTGAAAGGATCTTCGTCATGGCGTTATTTCAGGGCGAAGGGAATGACCAGCAGCAGAGCCTCCACCAGCGGAGCAACCATGGTGGTGGAGTCGAACCGGTCCAGGATCCCGCCGTGGCCGGGCAGCAGCTTGCCGTAGTCTTTGATCTTGACCTGGCGCTTGATGACCGAGAAGGCCAGGTCGCCGACCATCGAAGCACCCGTGCCGAGCAGGGCGTAGAGGACGGCGTAGAAATAGTTGACCTGCGTGAAATGGAAGGCCTTCTGCAGGATCAAGGTGTAGAGCACCATGGCAATCACGGTGACGACAGCGCCGCCGATCGCGCCCTCCACAGTCTTCTTGGGGCTGATGACCGGGCAGAGCTTGTGCTTGCCGAAGAAGCTGCCGGCAAAGTAGGCGCCGGTATCGGGTACCATCGCCAGCAGGAAGGCCGTGATGATGTAGAATTTGCCGTTCGGCAGATAACGCAGGCGGACCAGTGCGCCCAGCAGGAAGGGCAGGACAGCGCCGGCGAAGATCGCCAGACAGACGTTTCGGAACTTGAGCTCCGCGTGGGCCGCCAGCAGCTCGCCGAAGAGCGCAAGCAGGAAGACGATCGTCATGAGCGTGCCCATCGGGCGGGGCATTCCGAGCGCCGACCATAGGATGACCAGGATGGACATCAGGCAGCAGTAGGCAAAGATGCGGACGTGCTTGAGCAGGCCGGTGCCGATCAGCAGCTCATAGACCGCTACCACGGACATGGCGGCGACCAGGATGGCGGTGGCCATTGCCGGCAGAACCAGCACGACGACCAGCAGGAGGGCAAGTCCGGACAGGCCGACGATGATTCGGGTTTTCATGTGTTAACATCTCCTTTTTGATTTGCTTGCGCGGCAGGGGCGTCCTCGGTCTCGTTCATCCGGGGCAGTCCGTTGTGCAGATTGTCCGCAGAGTAGAGGCTGATCTCCTCCATAATGCCTGCCGTGATGATGGCCGAAGGGAGGGCGATGATGGCGATCCCGAAGATGGACGAGATCATGGTCAGAAGCCGTCCGATCGAGGTGATCGGCGTGATGTCTCCGTAGCCCATTGTGGTCAGGCTGACCGTGGCCCAATAGACGGCGTCAAAAAACGAATCGAAGGTATCCGGCTCGACGTTGAAGATCACCAGGGCCGATACGATGACGTAACCGATCGCCAGGAAGCAGACCATCAGCAGCGGCCGCTTGGATTTGCGAAAGACGTTCGTGATGACGGTCAGGCTCCTGGAATAGCGGACGGCCTTGAACACGCGCAGGACGCGGAAGGTCCGCAGCAGGCGCAGGACCTTGAGCACCCGGAAGCTGCCCGAGATCAGATTCATGGCAGGCAGGATGCAGAGCAGGTCGATCAGGGCCATCGGCGTGAAGGGATAGAGCAGGAAGGAGGCCATCCCCTTCCGGACCTTGAAATCCGCCGTGCACAGGCGCAGGACGTAGTCCAGCGAAAAGATCCCGGTGGCGCAGAGCTCTACCGCGGTGAACAGGGGCCGCTCCTCCTTGAAGGCCAGCGGGATCAGGCTGACCACGATGGTGAACATCATCAGAATGTCGTAGAGATTGCTGGCGCGGTCGTTCGCATCCGCGGCCTCGATGATCTCAAACAGGCGTTTCCTGGTCAAGGCTTCTGCCTCTCTTTCTCTTCGGGCTTATTTCACCCCGCCGAAGCGGCGGGAGCGGTGGTTGTAGGCGTCGATGGCGGCGTCCAGGTCCTTCGGGCCGAAGTCCGGCCAGAGGGTATCCGTAAAATAGTATTCCGCATAGGCGCTCTGCCATAACAGGAAGTTGGAGATGCGGAGCTCTCCGCTCGGGCGAATGATCAGGTCGGGGTCCGGCACGCCGGCCGACCAGAGCAGGTCTGAGAAGCCCTCCTCGGTCAGATCCTCGGGGCTGGCCTCCCCTGCCGCGCATTTGGCGGCGAAGCTGCGGGCCGCACGGAGGATCTCATCCCGGGATCCGTAGTTCAGGCAGAAATTCACCTGGACGCCCTCGTACTGCGCCGAGCGCTTCACGGCTTCGGCCGCCTCCCGCTGCAGCGCGGGAGAGAGCCTGCTCAGGTCCCCGAAGAAGCAAAATCGGACGCGGTTTTTGTCCATATCCCGGATGGCCTCGCGGAGATACCGCTCCAGCAGATCCATGATGGCGCTGACCTCCTCCTCGGAACGCTTCCAGTTCTCCGTGGAGAAGGCATAGACGGTCAGATAACGCAGACCGATGGATTTGGCATAGTTCGCGATGGTGCGGAAGGCCTCGGCCCCGACCTTGTGGCCGGCCGTGCGCGGCAGGCCGCGCTTTTTGGCCCAGCGGCCGTTGCCGTCCATGATGATCGCGATGTGGGTGGGAAGCTCCCGGGGAGCCTCGGTTTTTTTCTGAAACAGAGCCATAGCGTTCTTCCTTCAAATGACAGAAATCAGGCAGCGCGCGGCTGCCTGGTTTCCGAGATGTTACAGCTCCATGAGCTCCTTTTCCTTGACGGCGCAGGCCTCATCGACCTTCTTGATGTACTTGTCGGTCAGGTCCTGGAGGTCTTTTTCGGCCTCTTTCTGCTCGTCCTCGGTGATTTCGGAGTTCTTTTTCAGCTTCTTGATGGCGTCCATCGCCTCACGGCGGAGGTTGCGGACGGCGACCTTGCTGCCCTCGCCCAGGTTCTTGACCTGCTTGGTCAGCTCCTTGCGGCGCTCCTCGGTGAGCTGGGGGAAGATCAGGCGGATGACGCGGCCGTCATTCTGGGGATTGATGCCCAGATCGGAGGCCTGCAGCGCCTTCTCCATCGGCTTGAGCAGAGACCCATCCCAGGGCTGGATCATCAGGGTCCGGGGATCGGGAGAGGAAATGCTGGCGACCTGGCCGAGCGGGGTTTCCACACCGTAGTAGGGAACGGTGATGCGGTCAAGGACGCGGGCGTTGGCGCGTCCGGCACGGATCGCGCCGAAGTCCTCCTGCAGGACTTCGAGGGTTTTTTCCATCTTGCGGGTGGTCTCCTGGAATTCGACTTTCATTGGTTAATCCTCCTTTACGATAGTTCCGATGTGCTCGCCCGCTGCAACCCGGTAGATGTTTTCCGGATCCTTGAGGGCGAACACGATGACGGGCATGTGGTTGTCCATGGCAAGACTGGTCGCCGTGATGTCCATGACGCCCAGGTGTTTGGCGAGCACCTCATCAAAGGTGATCTCGTCATAGCGGGTGGCGGTGGGATCCTTGGCAGGGTCGGCGGAGTAGACGCCGTCGATGTTTTTTGCCAGGAGGATCGCATCCGCGCCGATCTCAATCGCGCGGAGGACCGCGCCGGTGTCGGTGGAGAAGTAGGGATTTCCGGTGCCGCAGCCGAAGATGACCACGCGGCCATGCTCCAGATGCTGGACGGCCTTATCGCGGACAAAGGGCTCGGCGATGCGAGGCATATCAAGCGCGGTCTGGACACGGGCCTTGACGCCGTGCTGCTCCAGGCAGTCGGCAACCGCCAGGGCATTCATGACCGTGGCCAGCATGCCCATGTGGTCCGCCCGGACCCGCTGCATCTTCTCCGCGCCGTCCTTGAGTCCTCGCCAGAAGTTGCCGCCGCCGACCACGACGCCGACCTGGAGGCCGTCTTCCACGCAGCGGCGGATGACCTCACAGACCTTCCCGATCACTTCAAAATTCAGGCCGCGGTGGGCGTCGCCCGCCAGCGCTTCGCCGCTGATTTTCAGCAGCACGCGATTGTATTTCAGTTTGCCTGCCACAAGAAACACTCCTTTTGATTCACTTCTCCTATTTTACCTGATTTTGTGCCGATTGACAAGTAGTATTTGCTAATTGACGAAATTTTTTTACAATTATTTCCGCCGGCGCCTGGCGTCGACGGCAGGCGCTCCCGGCAGAAAGAGCGCGAACCCGGCCCCGCCGAAGCAGGACCGGGTCCGTTGAGGGATCGGGTATTCGGGAAGCGGGATCAGGCCTTCTTCTTCCCGCCGACGGATGCGACCAGGGAGAGGAGCACGCCGAGGAAGCCGGAGCCCAAAAGCACCCAGCCGAAGATGGCAGGCATCGTGGTGGTGTTCGGCGCGCCGCTGTTCGAGGTCACGTAGCCGACCCAATCATGCGCCGGGTCGCTGGGCCAGTACTTGGTCCAGTTGGGCTCGGTATCGCGGAAGGTGAGGAACCAGTTCACGCCGAAGAAGCCCAGGCCGACCAGGCCGAAGATCAGGCCGAGCACGCAGAAGGCCCGCTTGCCGCTGACCGCGCCGATGAACAGAAGGATGGCAGCCAGGCCGAAGCCGGCAATGGTGCCGATGAAGAAAAGGGTCTGATCCAGCTCCTGCATGGAGAAGAGCCGATAGCCGGCATCCACCGGAGCTCCGTTGACCACAGCGGAGAAGTCGAAGCGGAGGGTCTTGAGGAAGGCCATTGCCGCAGCCGCCAGCATGAGCAGCATGGCAATCACGGCCACTGCACGCTTGCCGCCGGACATCACGTTCCGTTTGACCAGCGGGGAAGCCTGCGGTGCAGGCGCTGCCGGAGCGGCGTAGACGGGCGCCTGGTAAGCCGGATTCTGATAGGGCTGTGCGTTCAGCGGCTGATGATAGACCGGCTGCCGGGGTTGCTGATAGGCAGGCTGCTGCGGCGCAGCAGGCTGGGCGTAGACCGGAGCTGCCGGTTCGGCGGACCGGTCACTGGGCTGGGCAGGTTTGCGGAGCATATCGGGCGTCAGTACCTTTGTTTCGTCATCCGGAACGTCCGGATAGACGGGTCCCGGAGCAGGCTGCGCCATCGGAGCCTGGGGTTGAGCCGGAGCTGCGGCAGCTTTTGGCGTAAGCTTTGTGCCGCAGTTTGGACAGAACGAGGCTTCGTCCGGCAGCTTCGTTCCGCAGTTTGTACAGAACATAGGGATACCTCCATTCAATCTATTCCGTTCGGGATTCTGGTTCTATCATACCTGAATTCAATCAAATGTCAAGATGGTACTTTGCAAAAAATCGCGAAAAAAAGCCCAGGTTTTTGAAAAAAGAAGTTGACAAATCTGATCCGATGGGCTATAATAGCCAAGCTTGAGCACGTGACCGGGCCGAGCCGAAGCGGGAGCGATCGCCGCGGACAAGTTCATATGGAGTGATATCGAAGCGGTCATAACGAGCACGACTGGAAATCGTGTGTACGTCAAAAGCGTACCGAGGGTTCGAATCCCTCTCACTCCGCCATCAAAGAAACCTCTTTTGTCTACCGGGACAAGAGAGGTTTCTTTGATGTTTCATAAACCAGGATATGGAACCGTATTTGCTGGATACGGCGCCTTCGAGTTTTGCTTCTTATTGTTGCTTGCTTTCCAATTCCTGTTCTGCCTTGTCAGTCATCTTCGTCAGCATTCTTCCGAAGAAGAGCGGATGTCTGTAGCTGAAGCGCAAAGATACCGCTGTGGAGAGCGAAGGATAGATAATGAATTTCCTGGACCATATGTGCTTTGCAAAGCCTGTTCCAACTTCACGGGGATCAGCCTTAAACTCCTTCGGAATCATCAGACCTGATGCGGATTTCGTGTTTGTCAGCGGCGGATGAAATAAATGAACGGAAATCCCGTATTGACTGTTTTCTATTTCCAGACATTTCGCCAATGATTCAATCGCGCCTTTGGATGACGCGTAAGGGGAAATGTTCTTAAACCCGGTCACGCCAACGGCAGAACTGGTGAAGATCAGTCTGCCTTTCCTTGCCTCACGCATATGTGGAAGCACTGCTTTTGCAAGCCGCAACGCCCCATAATAATTTACGTTCATCACCTGACGATATACTTCCAGATCTGTCTCCGGCTCACTGTTAAACGTGCATATGCACGCATTATGAATTGCAATATCGATTGCACCGAAGCAGTCAAAAGCTTTCTGAACCCCTTCCTGTACTGAAAGACTATCCGCCGCGTCGGCGCTGATCACAAGGAGATGATTCCCGTACTTCGGCTGCAATTCCGCGATATGGTCGGTCTCGATATCCAGAACAGCAACCCTGTTGCCGCTTTCGAGCAGGCGCTCGGTCAGATAATATCCGATTCCCTGATCAGCGCCTATGATAAGAATA